>CAMPHU010000037.1 GCA_946886065.1 uncultured Massilia sp.
CCCACCTACCGTGTGCGCCAAAAAAATTGTATGAGTTACACTTTGGATATTTTTTTCCTAATAAATATCCAAAACGCATGACGGGCACATCCATCGATAACGTCGAGTTCCGCCGCATCCTCACCCGCAACCTTGTATTGCCCTTAGGAATGAGTTTCCTGAGCGCCGTCGTGTTCGTCGGCCTGATCGCCTACCTGATCAATGTGTTGAACTGGGTCGAGCATTCGGAGAAGGTGATCGGCAACGCACACGAGGTCAGCAAGCTGTCGGCCGACATGGAGGCGGGCATGCGGGGCTACCTGCTGTCCGGTGACGAGGCTTTCCTTTCTCCCTACCTGCTGGCGTCCCAGCGGGCGGAAGACGGCTTGCGCTCCCTGGCCGAGCTGGTCAAGGCCTCGCCCCTCCAGGCTGAACGCGTACGCCGCCTCGACACCGCCCAGAAGCAGTGGAACCAGTACGCCGGCGAGATGATCGCGCGCCGCCGCGTCGGCGCCGACGTGCTCGAATCGGTGCGCAGCGGCCGCGGCAAGGTCCTGACCGACGAGGTGCGCCGCAACTATGACGAATTCGTCACCGTCGAAGGACGCGTGCTCCAGGAGCGCAACGATTCCGCGCGGCGGGTGGTGTTCTGGTCCGTGGTCAGCTTCCTTACCTTCAGCGTGGCGGTCGGCGTCGGCCTGGCCCTGTTCGGGCGCCGCCAGCTGGTGAGCCTGTCGGCCAGCTACCGCGAAGTGCTGGAGCACGAGGCCGAGCACAACGCGGAGCTGCGCCAGCAGGCCTGGCTGCGCACCGGCGTCAACGAGCTGACCATGCAGAGCGCCGGCATCCACAACCTGGAGCCCCTGGCCGAAGCCGTGCTGGCCTATATCGCGCGCTACCTGGACGGCGCCGTGGGGGCCATGTACGTGCGCAGCGAAGAGGGCGTGCTGCGCCGCATCGGCGCCTACGGCTTCCCCTATGACGGCAACGACGCCGCCAAGCTGATCCAGCCGGGCGAGTCGCTGGCCAGCAAGGCTGCCGGCGACAACCGCATCCTGGTCCTGCGCGACCTGCCGGACGGCTACCTCAAGGTCGCCTCCAGCCTGGGCAACACGCCGCCGCGCGAACTGATCATCGCGCCGGTCTACAACCACGGCAAGGTCAAGGGCGTGATCGAGATCGGCTTCCTGCACCCGGTGTCGAAGCGCGACCGCGAGTTCATGGAGCTGATCGCGCCGGTGGTCGGCGCCTCGATCGCGGCGGTGCTCTACCGCCAGCGCCTGCAGCACGCGCTGGAAGAGGCCCAGACCCTGAATGAGGAACTCCAGGTGCAGCAGGAAGAGCTGCGCACCGCCAACGAGGAGCTGGAAGAGCAGTCGCGCGCGCTGGAGGAATCGCAGACCGCGCTGGAAAACCAGCAGGCCGAGCTGCGCACCACCAACGACCAGCTGGCTGAACAGGCGCTGGCGCTGGACATGAAGAACGCCGCCCTGACCGGCGTCCAGGAACAGCTTCAGCAGCGCGCGCTGGAACTCGAACGCGCCAGCCGCTACAAATCGGAATTCCTGGCCAATATGTCGCACGAGCTGCGCACGCCGCTCAACAGCTCGCTGATCCTGGCCAAGCTGCTGGCCGATAACGCCGGTGGCAACCTCAGCGACGAGCAGGTGCGCTTCGCCCACACGATCTACTCGGCCGGCAACGACCTGCTCCAGCTGATCAACGACATCCTCGACATCTCCAAGGTCGAAGCGGGCAAGCTGGACCTGGTTCCGGAAGACGTGCCGATCCGCCGCGTGGTCGAGGGTCTGGCGCGCAGTTTCGAGCCGCTGGCGCGCCACAAATCGCTCGACTTCAAGATCGACATCGCGCCGGACGTGCCGCCCACCCTGCACACCGACCGCCAGCGCATCGAGCAGATCCTCAAGAACCTGCTGTCGAACGCGGTCAAGTTCACCGACACCGGCGCGGTCAGCCTGTCGGTGGCGGCCGGAGCGAACGGCATGCTGGCCTTCCGCGTGCAGGACAGCGGCATCGGCATCGCCCGGGACCAGCAGGAAAAGATCTTCGACGCCTTCCACCAGGCCGACGGCACCACCAGCCGCCGCTTCGGCGGCACCGGCCTGGGCCTGTCGATCTCGCGCGACCTGACGCGCCTGCTGGGCGGCACGCTCACCGTATCCAGCGAGCCGGGCGAGGGCAGCGTATTCACGCTGAACCTGCCGCGCGGCGGCGTCCCCGCGCTCGCCAGCCCGGCCCCGGCATCGGCCTACGAACCTGCCGTCCAGCCGGCGCCGGCCGCGCCGATTGCCGCTCCAGCCGCTCCTCCACAGGAACCGGTGGAAGCCTTCCCGGACGATCGCGACGAAGCGCGCGACGGCCGCCGCACCGTGCTGGTGGTCGAGGACGAGCCGCAGTTCGCGCGCATCCTCTACGACCTGGCGCACGAGATGGAATACCGCTGCCTGGTGGCGCAGTCCGCCGACGAAGGCCTGGCCCTGGCCGCCAGCCAGGGGCCGGACGCGGTGCTGCTCGACATCCGCCTGCCGGACCGCTCCGGCCTGACCGTGCTCCAGCAGCTCAAGGACAACCCGTCCACCCGGCACATCCCGGTGCACGTGGTGTCGAGCATGGAGAACGGCGGCGAGGCGCTGCACCTGGGCGCGATCGGCTATGCGCTCAAGCCGACCTCGCGCGAGCAGCTGGAAGAGGTGTTCCGCAAGCTGCAGGAGAAATCGGCCCAGAAGATCAAGCGCGTGCTGCTGGTCGAGGACGACGAGCGCCAGCGCGAGAGCGTGGTGCAGCTGATCGCCGACGACGACGTCGAGATCGCGCCGGTCGGCACGGCCGGCGAGGCGCTGGAACTGCTGCGCACCGGGATCTTCGACTGCATGATCATCGACCTCAAGCTGCCCGACATGCAGGGCAGGGAGCTGCTCGAGCGCATGGCCAGCGAGGAGCTGTGCTCCTTCCCGCCGGTGATCGTCTACACGGGCCGCAACCTGACCCGTGACGAGGAAGCCGAGCTGCTGCGTTATTCGCGCTCCATCATCATCAAGGGCGCGCGCTCGCCCGAGCGCCTGCTGGATGAGGTGACGCTGTTCCTGCACAAGGTCGAGTCCGAACTGTCGTCCGAGCGCCAGACCATGCTGAAGGCCGTGCGCGGGCGCGACCGCGTGTTCGAAGGGCGAACCATCCTGCTGGTGGACGACGACGTGCGCAACGTGTTCGCCCTGACCAGCGCGCTGGAACAGCGCGGCGCCAGGGTCGAGGTGGGCAGGAATGGGTATGAAGCGCTGGAGAAGCTCGACCAGGTGCCGGGGATCGACCTGGTGCTGATGGACGTGATGATGCCAGGCATGGACGGGCTGGAAGCGACCCGCCGCATCCGTGCGGACGGCCGTTTCGACCGCCTGCCGATCATCGCGATCACGGCCAAGGCGATGAAGGACGACCAGGAACAGTGCCTGGCCGCCGGCGCCAACGACTACCTGGCCAAGCCGATCGACCTGGGCCGCCTGTACTCGCTGCTGCGGGTGTGGATGCCGGCACTGGAGCGGATTTGACGAGCCATGACTAAGCCACCGAGCGATTTCGACATCGAACTGCGCATGCTGGTCGAGGCGGTTTACCTGAAGTACAACTACGACTTCCGCGACTACACCGGCGCGTCGCAAAAACGGCGCGTGCTGGTGGCCATGCGCGAGATGGGCTGCGACACCGTATCGGCGCTGCAGGCCAAGGTCCTGCACGAGCCGAACGGCTTCGCCCAGCTGCTGCAATACCTGACGATTCCCGTCACCGAGATGTTCCGCGACCCGGAATACTTCCTGGCCGTGCGCGAGCAGGTGGCGCCTTTCCTGCGCACCTACCCCTCGCTCAAGATCTGGGTAGCCGGCTGCAGCACCGGCGAAGAGGTGTACTCGCTCGCCATCCTGCTCAAGGAAGAGGGCCTGCTCGAGCGCAGCATCGTCTATGCCACCGACATCAACCCGCAGTCGCTGGAAGCGGCGCGGCGCGGCGTGTTCCCGCTGGAGCGCATGCGCCTGTACACCGAGAACTACCAGAAGGCCGGCGGCACCAGGGCGTTCTCCGACTACTACGTCGCGGCCTACGACGGCGCCAAGTTCGACCGCTCGCTGGTGGAGAACGTGACCTTCGCCGACCACAGCCTGGCCACCGACAGCGTGTTCTCCGAGACCCACTTCGTCAGCTGCCGCAACGTGCTGATCTACTTTAACCGGCAGCTCCAGGACCGCGTGCTGGGCCTGTTCCACGACTCGCTGTGCCACCGCGGCTTCCTGGGACTGGGCAGCAAGGAGTCGATCGACTTCTCCAGCTACGCCCAGCGCTTCGAACCGCTGGCGCGGCGCGAGCGCCTGTTCCGCAAGGTGGCGCCATGAGCTTCGACGTACAGATTGCCGAGGCGCTGGACGGCCGCAGCATCGAGCTGGTGATCATCGGCGGCTCGGCCGGCGGCGTCGACGCCCTGATCGGCCTGCTGCCGGCGCTGCCCGCGCCCTTCGCCCTGGGCGTGGTGTGCATCCTGCACATTCCGTCCGACCGCGACAGCCGCCTGGCCGAGCTGTTCGCCGCCCGCGTGGCGCTGCCGGTGCGCGAGGCGCGCGACAAGGAACCGATCCAGCCCGGCACGGTGTATTTCGCCGGACCGGGCTATCATCTGTCGATCGAGAGCGACCGCAGCTTCTCGCTCAGCTGCGAGCCGCCCGTGCATTTCGCGCGGCCGGCGATCGACGTCCTGATGGAATCCGCCGCCGACGTCTACGGGCCGGCGCTGGCAGGCGTCCTGCTGACCGGCGCCAACCACGACGGCGCCGACGGCATGGCCCGCATCAAAGACTGCGGCGGGCTGACTGTGGTGCAAGACCCGAACGAAGCCCAGGCCAGCACCATGCCGGAAGAAGCCATCCGGCGCTGCGCCCCGCAGCTCGTGCTGCCCCTGGAAGGCATCCGCACGCTGCTGCCCTTGTTGGAGAAACCATGAGCGTCCAAGACCCTAGCAAGATCCTGATCGTCGACGACCTGCCGGAGAACCTGCAGGCGCTCGAAGCGCTGCTGCGCAACGAGGAATGCGAGATCCACCAGGCCGGCTCGGGCGAGCAGGCCCTGGCCCTGCTGCTCGAGCACGAGTTCGCGCTGGCCATCCTCGATGTCCAGATGCCCGGCATGGACGGCTTCCAGCTGGCGGAGCTGATGCGCTCCACCTCGCGCACCCGCAATATCCCGATCGTGTTCGTGTCGGCGGCCGGGCGCGAGCTCGATTACGCCTTCAAGGGCTACGAGAGCGGGGCGGTCGACTTCCTGTACAAGCCGCTCGACCCCGATGCGGTGCGCGGCAAGGTCAAGGTCTTCGTCGCGCTCGACCAGCAGCGGCGCGAGACGCGCCGGCAGATGGCGGCGCTGGAGCGCAGCCGCCAGGAGCAGGAAACCCTGCTGCGCGAGCTGAACCAGACCCAGGAACAGCTGCAGCGCTCGCTGCACATGCGCGACGAATTCATGTCGCTGGTGGCGCACGAGCTGCGCACGCCGCTCAACACGCTGTTCCTGGAAACCCAGATGCGCAGCCTGCAGCTCAGGCGCGGCAATGCCGCGGCCTTCAGCCCGGACCAGATGGAAGCCATGGTGCGGCGCGACGAGCGCCAGATCAAGGCCATGATCCGGCTGATCGACGACATGCTCGACGTCTCGCGCATGCGCAGCGGCAAGCTGTCGATCCGGCCCTGCGATGTCGAACTGATGAGCCTGCTGGACCGGGTGGTCAGCGACCTGGCCCTGCAGGCGGCTTCCACCGGCACGACCCTGACCCTGGTGCCCCACGACCCGATCAAGGGCTGCTGGGACGAGTTCCGCATCGAGCAGGTGATCGTCAACCTGCTCACCAATGCGCTGCGCTACGGCGGCGGCCAGCCGGTCGAGGTCAGCGTGCAGATGGAGGGCGACATGGTGAAGATCGATGTGCGCGACCAGGGCAAGGGCATCGCGGCAACCGACATCGAGCGCATCTTCGAGCCCTACGAGCGCGGCGCCCGCAACGGCGAGCCCAAGGGACTGGGCCTGGGCCTGTACATCTCGCGCCAGCTGGCGGTGTCGCATGGCGGCGAGCTGCGCGTGACCAGCACGCCGGGGGAGGGCTCGACCTTCAGCCTGCATCTTCCCTGCACCGAGCAATTGGTCGTCGTCACGGCCGCCAGCGACGCCTGATGCTTCTCCCTGCCGTACGGTGGCGGAGCGGCCGCCGTACGCCAATCGGGCCGGCGGTTGCACCCGCTTGGCATTTGGTCCACACTGTCCGGGCTCCATTTCCCCCATGACGTTTTATTAAACGGGCTGAGCAACACTTGACTGATAGGTAAAATCAATCAAGAATATCGTTTCAATCAATTTCACAAACGATGAGCAGTTCGATAGACTGCTCCTCACTGACTGATTCATCAACCGCAAAACAGGAGATTACATGTCCCTCATCAACACCCAGATCAAACCGTTCAAGGCGACCGCTTACCACGCTGGCAAGTTCATCAACCTGACCGAAGAAAACTTCAAGGGCACCTGGTCGGTCGTGATGTTCTACCCGGCTGACTTCACCTTCGTCTGCCCGACCGAACTGGAAGATCTGGCTGCATTCCAGCCTGAATTCGAAAAGATGGGCGTGAAGGTGTACGGCGTGTCGACCGACAGCCACTTCGCCCACAAGGCATGGGCCGATACCTCGGACGCCATCAAGAAGGTCAACTACCCGCTGATCGGCGACCCGACCGGCGCGCTGTCGCGCAACTTCGAAGTCATGATCGAAGAAGAAGGCATGGCCCTGCGCGGCACCTTCGTGATCAATCCGGAAGGCCAGATCAAGGTCATGGAAGTGCACGACAACGGCATCGGCCGCGACGCATCGGAACTGATGCGCAAGGTCAAGGCTGCCCAGTACGTCGCATCGCACCCGGGCGAAGTGTGCCCGGCCAAGTGGACCGAAGGCGCCGAAACCCTGACCCCGTCGCTGGACCTGGTCGGCAAGATCTAATCGCGTAGTCCCGTAGTTTGTCCGGGCCGCCGCGGCGGCCCGGTTCATTTCTAAGCCAGCTTTTTACGCCTGGAAAGCCAGGCAATCAAACTAGTCGATCTCTCCGCAGATCTACTACTTTGCTTATTGAACGCTGAAACGACGAAGAAGGAAGAAGACGATGCTCACACCTGAACTGAAAACCCAGCTTGGCGCCTACCTCCAGCGCGTGCAGCAGCCTTTCGAACTGCTTGCTTCCCTGGACGACAGCGACACGTCGAAGCAGATGCGCGACCTGCTGGAGACCATCCAGGGCCTGCGCAGCGACAAGATCTCGGTGCGCTACGACGGCAACGACGCGCGCAAGCCGTCCTTCTCGCTGGCGCGTCCGGGGTCCGGCACCCAACTGCGCTTCGCCGGCCTGCCGCTGGGCCACGAGTTCACTTCGCTGGTGCTGGCCCTGCTGTGGACCGGCGGCCACCCGCCGAAGGTCGAGCAGGACGTCATCGACAGCATCAAGGCGCTGGACGGCGACTACCATTTCGAAGTCTATATGTCGCTGAGCTGCCATAGCTGCCCGGACGTGGTGCAGGCGATCAGCCTGATGGCGATCCTGAACCCGCGCGTCAAGGCCACCGTGATCGAAGGCGGCGCCTTCAAGCAGGAAGTCGAGGCGCGCCAGGTGATGGCGGTGCCGGCCCTGTTCCTGAACGGCGAGCTGTTCAACTCGGGCCGCACCACCGTGGAAGAGATCGTCGCCAAGCTGGACACCGGCTCCGGCGCCCGCGAAGCGGCCAAGCTGGACGCCAAGGATCCGTACGACGTCCTGATCATCGGCGGCGGTCCCGCAGGTTCGGCGGCGGCGGTGTACGCGGCCCGCAAAGGCATCCGCACCGGCATCGCCACCGGCCGCATGGGTGGCCAGGTGAACGACACCATGTCGATCGAGAACTACATCTCGGTGCTGGAAACCGACGGCCCGAAGTTCGCGGCCGCGCTGGAAGCCCAGGTGCGCCACTACGGCGTGGAAGTGATGCAGCAGCAGGAAGCCGCCCAGCTGGTCGCGCCGGCGACCCCCGACGGCCTGGTCGAGGTGCGCTTCGCCAACGGCGGCACCCTGAAGTCGAGCACCGTGATCCTGTCGACCGGCGCGCGCTGGCGCAACGTGAACGTGCCGGGCGAGCAGGAGTACAAGAACGCCGGCGTCAACTACTGCCCGCACTGCGACGGCCCGCTGTACAAGGGCAAGCGCGTGGCGGTGATCGGCGGCGGCAACTCGGGCGTCGAGGCGGCGATCGACCTGGCCGGTATCGTGGAGCACGTGACCCTGCTGGAGTTCGCGCACCAGCTGAAGGCGGATGCGGTGCTGGTCAACAAGCTGGAAAGCCTGAAGAACGTGACCATTCATACCAACGCGCAGACGACCGAGATCGTCGGCGACGGCAAGAAGGTCAACGGCATCCGCTTCAAGGACCGCATCGGCGGCGAAGAGCACCTGGTGCAGCTGGAAGGCGTGTTCGTGCAGATCGGCCTGGTGCCGAATACCGAATGGCTGAAGGGCACGCTGGAACTGTCGCGCTTCGGCGAGATCGTGGTGAACGACCGCGGCGAGACCAGTATTCCGGGTGTGTTCGCGGGCGGCGATGCGACGACCACGCCATACAAGCAGATCGTGATCGCGGCGGGGGACGGGGCGAAGTGTGCGCTGTCGGCCTTCGATTACCTGATCCGCAGGCCGGTGGCGGTCGAGGCTGCGTAAAGACGGGAGTGGCGGGCCGGCGGTCCGCTGAAGTGAAAACGCCATCTCGGAAGAGATGGCGTTTTCATGTTGAGCCGAGCCAGCGCTGCTTGATGCCCGCATCCGCAAAGCCGCCGTAGGCGCCAGTGGCGCGTACGACGGTTTCAAGGGTAACAGTGAAAGCGGGCAGGGCGTTGCGCTGGGATTGTCAAAACCACCACCCTGCGCACGATTGACCTCGGGTGACATCAAACATTGTCACCCCACGCTACAATACGCCCGTCAGTGGAAGAACACCATCAGGGCCCCAGGCAGGGCCTCGGTTTCCAGCAGCAGCCAGGTGGCTGCGCTTGCCAGCGCCAGGTGGACTGCGGTCCACGTGATTGGATGATGGCGCGCCATGATAATTCTCCCGAGTGCGTAAAGTGCTATGGATGATGGTGCCCATGTTATCGATCCGACCCGACAGCAGGCATCGGCGGATTCTCCGTCACATTGTAGGAATTCACCTTGTGCTATTTCGGCTGCGCCGAAAGTAGGCTTCCTACGTTTGCGCTAGCTCGTGTCCTATAGTCGAGTCCGGGCGCCGAAGCCAGAATGGCTTCCATCATGACCCGACACGACCCCAAACTCATGCACCGCGGCTTGCTCGCCGTGCGCCGCAACACCATCCGCCGCTTGCTTACTTCCGTGTTCGGGATCGAACACCTGCGCGAAGGCCAGCAGCGCGTCATCGACAGCGTCCTCGATGGCAAGGACACCCTGGCCATCATGCCTACCGGCGGCGGCAAGTCGCTGTGCTACCAGATTCCCGCCCGGATGCTCAAGGGGATCACGGTCGTCGTCTCGCCCCTGATCTCGCTGATGAAGGACCAGCTCGGGAAACTGGAGGAACTGGGGATCCGCTCGGTCCAGGTGAACAGCAGCCTGAGCGCGTCGGAAGAAGAGAGCGCCCTCCAGGCCATCGCCGACGAAGCCTGCGAGATCGTCTTCTGCACGCCGGAGCGCCTGGTCTCCCCTGAATTCATCGCGCTGCTGCGCCGGGTCACCCTGGACATCGTCGTGATCGACGAGGCCCACTGCATTTCGCAATGGGGCCATGACTTCCGTCCGGCCTACATCGGCCTGGCTGCCGCCATCGACGCGCTCGGCAAGCCCCCGGTGCTGGCGCTGACGGCGACCGCGACCGAAGAAGTGGTCGACGACATCGCCAGGCAGCTGAACCGGCCCAGGATGAACGTCATCAATACCGGCATCTACCGGCCGAACCTGCACTATCGCGTGGTGCAGGTGACGAATGCTCACGAGAAATACGCGGAAGCGCTGCGCCTGGTGCGCGAGACCGAGGGCGTGGGCATCGTCTACGCCGCCACCGTCAAGGCGGCCGAGGAGATGCTGGCGGTGCTGGAGGAAGCGGGCGAATCGGTCACCCTCTACCACGGCAAGCTGCCGGCCGCGGAGCGCAAGCTGAACCAGGACCTGTTCATGGCCGGGGAGCGCCGCGTGATGGTCGCGACCAACGCCTTCGGCATGGGCATCGACAAGAGCGATACCCGCTTCGTGATCCACCTGCAGATTCCGGCCAACCTCGAATCCTATTACCAGGAGTCGGGCAGGGCAGGGCGCGACGGGCTGGACGCCCAGTGCACCCTGCTGTTCCTGCAGGACGACAAGCGCATCCAGCAGTTCTTCCTGGTGAAGCACTACCCGGGCGCCGAGGAGCTGAGGACGATCTACGACGCGGTGCGTGCGCTTGGCGAGGACGGGCCGGTGACGGTGGACCGTATCGAGGACCAGCTGGAAGATATCCTCGACGCCAACATCAAGGTCTGTCTCAAGCTGCTCAAGGACGGCAAGCTGCTGCGCCAGAACCGCAAGCTCGAATACCTGCCGACCAGCACCGAGCCGCGCAGCGGCAGCTTCCACGGCCTGGCCCAGGTCTACGTCCAGAAGCAGGAACGGGATCGCGAAGCGCTCGAGCAGATGGTAGGCTATGCGGTAAGCGGTTTTTGCCGCTGGAAGTTGCTGCTCGACTATTTCGGCGACGAGGTCGAAGGCTTCGAGAAGTGCTGCCGCTGCGATAACTGCCTGAACCCGCCGGCGCTCACGCTCACGGAAGACATCGAGATCCGCGACGACGAGTTCGATCGCAAGGAGGACCGGGCTCCGGAGCCCGAAGGGCCGACATTCGAGGTGGGCGCGCGCGTGAAGGCGCCGAAGTATGGAGAAGGCGTGGTGGTCGCCGTCGCCGGCGACCAGGTGACATTGGAGTTCCCGGACCAGGATAGCAGGACCTTCCTGGCTGATTTTCTCGAGCCGGCCTGAGCCGGGAAGGGGCCGCATGGGAGACATGGTCGTCGTCCGCAGGGAAGGACTCTATTGCGTACCGGGACAGTTCTACATCGACCCGTGGCGGCCGGTCGACCGCGCCGTGATCACCCACGCCCATGGCGACCATGCGCGCTACGGGCACGGCCACTACCTGGCCGCCGCGCCGGGTGTGGGCGTGCTCAAGTCGCGCCTGGGCGATATCGCGGTCGACGGCCTGGAATATGGCGAGCGCATCGTCCATAACGGCGTCTCCATCTCCCTCCATCCTGCCGGCCACGTGCTCGGCTCGGCCCAGGTGCGCATGGAATGCGGCGGCGAAGTCTGGGTGGCCTCGGGCGACTACAAGGTCGAGCCGGATCCCACCTGCGTCCCCTTCGAGCCGGTGCGCTGCGACACCTTCATCACCGAATCCACCTTCGGCCTGCCCATCTACCGCTGGGAACCCGAGCAGCAGGTGATGGACGAGATCAACCGCTGGTGGCGCAAGAACGCCGACGAGGGCCGCTGCAGCGTGGTCTTCGCCTATGCCTTCGGCAAGGCCCAGCGCATCCTGGCCGGGCTGGACCCGGCGATCGGCCCCATCGTCTGCCATGGCGCGGTGGAGCCGCTCAACAAGGTTTACCGCGCGGGCGGCGTCGCATTGCCGCCGACCCAGATGGTGAGCGACATCGACAAGGCAGCCTTGCGCCGCGCGCTGGTGGTGGCGCCGCCGTCCGCCAGCGGCTCGCCCTGGATGAAGCGCTTCGGCGACTACAGCGACGCCTTCGCCAGCGGCTGGATGCTGTTGCGCGGCGCCCGCCGCCGCCGCGGCGTGGACCGCGGCTTCGTGCTGTCCGACCACGCCGACTGGCCGGGCCTGATGAGCGCCATCAAGGCCACCGAAGCCGAGCAGGTCATCGTCACCCACGGCTCGATCCCGACCATGGTGCGCTGGCTGTGCCAGAACGGGCTGGACGCCAAGGGTTTCACGACCGAATACGGCGACGAGGAAGAGGACGAATCCACGCCGCCTCCAGGCGCGGCGGCGCACAAGGAGGTGCGACAAGGAGAATCGGATGCGTGAATTCGCCCGCCTGTATGCCGATCTCGACGAAACCACGTCCACCACCCGCAAGCTGGACGCGCTGCAGCAGTATTTTTCGCGCGCCACGCCCGAGAACGCGGCCTGGGCGGTGTACTTCCTGGCGGGCGGCAAGCCGCGCCAGGCCGTGCCGACCAAGCTGCTGCGCCAGTACGCGATCGAATACGCGGCGCTCGACGACTGGCTGTTCGACGAGTCCTATCATGCGGTCGGCGACTTTGCCGAGACCATCGCCCACATCCTGCCGGCGCCCACGCGGGCATCAAGCATCGGCCTGGCTGAATGGATGGAGCAGCGCATCGCGCCCCTGCGCGGGGCGGAACCGGCCCGCATCCGCGAAGCCCTGTTCAGCTATTGGGATGAACTCGACTGGCGCGAGCGCTTCCTGTTGATCAAGCTGATCGGCGGCGGCTTCCGGGTAGGGGTGTCGCGCCTGCTCGTCACGCGCGCGCTGGCCGCCATCGCCGCAGTGGACAGCAAGGTGATCGCCCAGCGCCTGATGGGCTGGACCGACGGCCGCGTGCAGCCCACGGCCACCGGCTTCCTGAACCTGATCGCCGAGCAGACGGATGCCGAGCACCAGCTGCGCGGCGGCCAGCCCTATCCCTTCTTCCTGGCGCACCAGCTGCAGGGCGAACCGTCCGCGCTGGGCGAAGTCGACGACTGGCTGGTGGAGTGGAAGTACGACGGCATCCGCGCCCAGCTGGTGCGGCGCGGCGGCCAGAGCTACCTGTGGTCGCGCGGCGAAGACCTGATCACCGAGCGCTTTCCGGAACTGGCCGCGGTGCGCCTGCCGGAAGGCACGGTGCTCGACGGGGAAGTGCTGATCTGGCAGCCCGGCTCCGGCGTGCCGGCGCCGTTCGCCGACCTGCAAAAGCGCATCGGCCGCAAGACCTTGTCCGCCAAGCTGCTGGCCGAGCTGCCCGCCGTGCTGTGCTGCTATGACTTGCTGGAGCTGGACGGCGTCGATTTGCGCGGCCTGCCGCAGCACGAGCGGCGCGCGCTGCTCGAGACCGAAATCGAGAAGGCCGGCCAGCCGCAGTTGCGGCTCTCTCCCGTGATCCAGGCCGATAGCTGGGACGAACTGGCGCGGCTGCGTTCGGCCTCGCGCGAGCGCAGCGTGGAAGGCATGATGCTCAAGGCGCGCGAGGCGCGCTACGGCGTCGGCCGCACCAAGGACGTGGGCACCTGGTGGAAGTGGAAGATCGATCCCTATACGGTGGACGCGGTGCTGCTCTACGCCCAGCCGGGCAGCGGCCGCCGCGCCTCGCTCTACACCGACTACACCTTCGCCGTGTGGGACGGTGAAGGCCAGGAGCGCAAGCTGGTGCCCTTCGCCAAGGCCTATTCCGGCCTGACGGACGCCGAGATCGCCCAGGTCGACAACGTGATTCGCCGCACCACGATCGAGAAGTTCGGCCCGGTGCGCTCGGTGAAGCCGACCATGGTGTTCGAGATCGGCTTCGAAGGCATCGCCCTGTCGCCGCGCCATAAGGCCGGCATCGCGGTGCGCTTCCCGCGCATCCTGCGCCGGCGCGAGGACAAGCCGGTCGAGGAGGCCGATACCCTCGATACCTTGAAGGGCCTGCTGGCCGCCGCTGGGCCATGAGCACGAATGGAGTCAGGAACGAAGTCACTGCGCGCATCAAGGCGTGGTTCGCGGAGAAGGCTTGGAAGGCCTTTCCCTTCCAGCGCGCCGTGTGGGATGCCGCCTTGGAGGGCCGCTCCGGCCTGCTGCACGCCAACACCGGGGCAGGCAAGACCTTTGCGGTCTGGTTCGCGGCCTTGCAGCGTGCCGGCCTGGAAACGGGACGGCGGCCGGCCGGGCTGCGCGTGCTATGGATTACCCCCATGCGCGCGCTGGCAGCCGACACCCAGCGCGCGCTGGAGGATTCGGCCGCCGTGCTGCTGCCCGAGTTCCGCGTCGGCGCGCGCACCGGCGACACCGGATCGAGCGAACGCGCGCGCCAGACGCGCAGCATGCCGGCCGCGCTGGTGACGACGCCGGAAAGCCTGTCCCTGTTGCTCAGCCACGCCGCCGCGCAGGAACAGTTCCGCCACCTCGACATGATCATCATCGACGAGTGGCACGAACTGATGGGCAGCAAGCGCGGCGTCCAGGTCCAGCTGGCGCTGGCCCGGCTGCGCCGCTGGCGTCCGGAGCTGCTGGTATGGGGCGTGTCCGCCACCATGGGCGACCTCGACCTGGCCCGCCAGGTGCTGCTGGGCGGCGACGAGGGCGTGCTGGTCGAGGGCGACCTGCGCAAGAAGATCGTGGTCGACTGCCTGATCCCCGACCCGGTCTCGCGCTTTCCCTGGGGCGGCCACCTGGGCATGCAGATGCTGGAGCCCGTGATCCGGGAGATCGAGCAGCACGAGGCGACCCTGGTGTTCACCAATACCCGCGCCCAGTCCGAGATCTGGTACCAGAACATCCTGGAGGCTAGGCCCGACTGGGCCGGCGTGATCGCGCTGCACCACGGCTCGCTCGACCGCGAGGTGCGCGAGTGGGTGGAGCTGGGGCTGAAGAACGGCGTGCTCAAGGCCGTGATCTGCACCGCCAGCCTGGACCTGGGGGTGGACTTCCTGCCGGTCGAGCGCGTGCTGCAGGTCGGCAGCGCCAAGGGTATCGCGCGCCTGCTGCAGCGCGCCGGGCGCAGCGGCCATGCGCCGGGGCGGGTGTCGCGCGTGACCCTGGTGCCGACCAACAGCCTGGAACTGCTGGAAGCGGCCGGCGCGAAAAAGGCCGTGGCGGCGCGCCGGATCGAAGGCCGCTACGTGCCCAACAAGCCCTTCGACGTGCTGGTCCAGCACCTGGTGACGGTGGCGCTGGGCGGCGGCTTCGAGTCACGCGCGCTGTACGAGGAAGTGAAGCGCGCCTGGTCCTACCGCGCGCTCACGGAAGAAGAATGGCAGTGGGCGCTCGACTTCGTCGCGCGCGGCGGCCAGAGCCTGACCGTGTATCCCGAATACCGGCGCGTGCTGCCGGACGAGGAGGGCGTCTACCGCGTGCCGGATGCCGCCATCGGGCGGCGCCACCGGATGGGCATCGGCACCATCGTGTCGGATTCCAGCATCCAGGTGAAGTACATGAGCGGCGGCCGGATCGGCAGCGTCGAGGAGTCGTTCGCGGCGCGCCTCAAGCCGGGCGACCACTTCCTGTTCGGCGGGCGCATCCTGGAATTCGTGCGCGTGCACGAGATGACGGCTTTCGTGAAGCGCGCCACCGGCAAGCGCGGCGCGATCACCCGCTGGCAGGGCGTCAAGCTGCCGATGTCGGCCGAACTGGCCAATGCAGCGCTGGCCGAGCTGCGCCTGGCGTCGCAAGGCATCTTCGAGGGGCCGGAAATGAAGGCGCTGCGGCCGCTGATCGAGATCCAGGAACGCTGGTCGGCGCTGCCCACGCCCGAGACCCTGGTCATCGAGCACATGAAGAGCCGCGAAGGCTGGCACCTGTTCGTGTATCCCTTCGGCGGGCGCGCCGTGCACATGGGGCTGGCCTCGCTGTTCGCCTGGCGCATCGCGCGCACCCGGCCGATCACCTTTTCGATTGCCGTCAACGACTACGGCTTCGAGCTGCTGGCGCCCGAGCCGGTCGACTGGAGCGCGGTGTTCGACGGCGCGACCGGGGCGGAGGTGGCCTTGTTCGATACCTCGACCCTGCTGGAGGATGTACTGGAAAGCCTGAACGCGACCCAGCTGTCGCAGCAGCGCTTCCGCGAAGTGGCGCGCATCGCCGGGCTGGTGTTCTCGGGCTACCCGGGCCAGCCGAAATCGGCGCGCCAGCTGCAGGCATCGAGCTCGCTGTTCTTCGAAGTCTTCCGCAAGCACGACTCGGGCAACCTGCTGCTGACCCAGGCCCAGCGCGAAGTGATGGAGCAGGAGCTGGAACTGACCCGCCTGCGCGACACCCTGAGCGCGCTGCAGGCGCGTCGCATCGTGCTGTGCGAAGTGAAGCGCGCCACGCCCTTCGGGTTTACCCTGATGGTGGAGCGCTACCGCGAGAAGGTCAGCAGCGAGAAGCTGTCCGACCGGGTGGCGCGCATGGTGCGCGAACTGGAGAAGGCGGCGGCGGCATGAGTGCAATGGTCAAGGTGGGCGGCGAACAGATGATGCTGTTGCCGGAGAAGGCCGTGTTCTGGCCGGCGGAACGCATGCTCATCATCGCCGACATTCACTTCGGCAAGGCGGCGGCCTTCCGTGCCCAGGGCGTGCCGGTGCCGCGCGGGACGACCTCGGAGAACCTGGCCGGGCTGGACTTCCTGGTGGCCGCGCATGGCGCCCGCCGCATCATGTTCCTGGGCGACTTCCTGCATGCCCGCGCCTCGCACGCCAGCTCGACCCAGCAGGCAATGCTGGCCTGGCGCCGGCGCCAGTCCGCGCTCTCGCTGACCCTGGTGCGCGGCAACCATGACCTGCATGCGGGCGATCCGGCGGCGGCGCTCGGCATCGCGCTGGTGGACGAACCGTACACGATCGGGCCGTTCGCCTTCTGCCATCACCCCGAAATGGACGTGCCCGGGTATGCGCTGGCCGGGCACATCCATCCGGTTTATGTGCTGGCCACGCGCTTCGATGCGCTGCGGCTGCCGTGCTTCGTGGTCGGGCGCGAACGCATGATCCTGCCGTCCTTCGGTGCGTTCACGGGCGGGCATGCGATCCGGCCCGGGCCGGGCGACAGCATCTACGTCACCTCGGGCGAGGCCGTTCACAGCGTTCGATAGCGTACCGACCCCTCCATTGCGCGGGCGTAAGGTCTCCAGGCATAACCAGCCTGGAGGTGAGCCATGCATTTCCGCAAACTGTTCTGTACCCTGGTGGCCGCGCTCGTGCCACTGATGACCATGGCAAGCGCACCCGCGCATGCCCAGCAGTATGAGCAAAACCGGAATTACGGGCCGGTGATCAACGGCTTCAACGTCGAGGAAGTGCCGCGGCTGACGCCGGGCGTGGAGCTGCATTTCGACTTGTACGGCAGCCCCGGCGGCACGGCGACCCTGCGCATCGACGGGGCCACGCGCAACGTGCACATGACCGAGGTCGAACCGGGGCAATACAGCGGCACCTACACGGTCGGCACGCATGACCGCATTCGTCCGGAAAGTGGCGTCACCGCCAACCTGCGCCTGGGTAACCAGGTGGCGACCAACGTGCTGGCCGAGTCGCTGCTGCGCGGCGACGCGCCGCGCGCCCAGAACCGCCGCGGCGAACTGGCGACGTCGCCGCGCATCGAGCGTTTCGATGTGCAGGGGAGTCCCGACCTGGGACCGGGCAACGAGCTGCGCTTCACCGTGCGCGGCACGCCGGGAGCGCGCGTGGAAGTGGCGATCGCCGGCGCGCGCGGGGTGTTCTTCCTGCCGGAGGTGAGGGAGGGTGAGTACAGCGCGGTGTATGTGGTGCGCAATACGGACCGCATCCTGTCCAACAGCCGGGTGACGGCGACCATCCGCGCCAACGGGCGTTACACGAGCTCGGTGCTGGGCCAGCCGCTGCTGGCGGCTGGTGGACGCACGGCGGCGCCGCAAGAGACGCGCTACTGCACCAGCTGCGCGACGGTGGAGGCGGTGAACGTGATCGAGGTCAGCGGCGACGGCAGCTACCTGGGCACCATCGGCGGCGCGGTGGTGGGCGGCTTGCTGGGCAACCAGGTTGGCAGCGGCAGCGGGCGCAAGGCGGCCTCGGTGGCCGGCGCGGTCGGCGGCGCGGTAGCCGGGCGTCAGCTGGAGAGGAATATGCGCAAGAGCCAGCGCTACGAGGTGGTGGTGCGGTATACGAACAGCGGGGCGACGCAGGCGATTCAGTATGAGAACGATCCGGGGTTCAGGGTGGGGGACCGGGTGAGGGTGAATGACGGGGTGTTGTCGCGGGATCAGTGAGCACGAGAATATCGCGGCAGCTTTCGCCAGCCTGCGCCCTATAAACGGCATCCCCGCCTTCGCGGGGATGTCGTTGGTTTATGGTCGGGCGTGAGCGGGTACGGCGGCTCCGGCAACCTTTTTCGCTGCTCCTGTTCTTGTTGTCAGGCAGGCGTCAACACCTGATCATCCCCCGGCTGCTCCAGCTCCGCCTTCTGCTTCGCCGCGCCCTTGGTGCGCGACCTCGACGGCGGCAGCCGGCGCAGGGTCTTGAGCGCATCCGCATCCTTGATGCCGATCGTGCGCTGGTCCACCGTGATGAGCCCGATCTCGTTGAACGCCGACAGCGTCCGGCTGACCGTCTCCAGGGTCAGCCCCAGGTAGCTGCCGATCTCGTGCCGGGTCATGCGCAGGTTGAACAGCTTGCTCGAATAGCCCATGGCGGCAAAGCGGTCGGCCAGCGTTACCAGGAAGCGCGCCACGCGCGCCTCGGCCGACAGGGCGCCGAGCATGCCGATCATGGTCTGCTCGCGCACCAGCTCGCGGCTCATCACGCCGTACATCATGTTCTCGAGCTCGGAATGCACGCGGCCCAGGGCGGTCAGTTTCTTGAACGGCAGCAGGATCAGGTCGCAGTCGGACAGCGCCACCGCCTCCGATGCGTAATGGCGGGTGTGGATGCCGTCGACGCCCAGCATGTCGCCTTTCATGGGGAAGCTCAGCACCTGCTCGTTGCCGAACTCGTCGATCAGCACGGTCTTGAGGAACCCGGAGTTGACGATATAGAGCGTGTCGAAGGCCTGGCCGATGGTGTGCACGCGCTGCCCGGTCTTGAACTGGACGTGCTGGAACAGCAATTCTTCGGACGTGACCGAAACGCTGGCCGGAATGCGGAGCAGATCGCAGACTTCCTTCAGGTTGGACCAGAGACGTCCCTGGCGCTGGCGGCCCGCTTCCATCGGCGTATGCAGGGTCGGCTGGGTGACATTGCGTTGTTCTGACGTTGACTGGGACTGCATGCTCATCTCCAGGTGAGTGACTCAGGGTTTCAGGCAGCGATCCGTTTTGGCTGACACTTGGAGCGCCTGACAAAACCTCCATGGCTGCGTTGCAGCGTCTTGCCGTACAGGTGTACTGTCTTCGACGCCGCGCCTTGCCCTGGAGGTTTTGTTAGGCGCTCTTAGATCGCAAGCAAGTCGAAACGCTGAATTCAGTATGCCAACACGAGCCCGGCACGAATATCAGCGATGCCTGAATCTGTAGGTAGGATAGATGTCGTCAGTGTAGGAATCTTCTGACTCATACACGCATGGTTCAGAGGGAGATGACGCCGTTGGCGCCGCACGGCCGTGCAGGCAAGGGCCGAAAGAGGGAAGCGGACGCACGCAACAAGCGCGGCACGAAATCCTCAGGAACTGGTCAAAATCTGTTTGCTTACGCTTTCATCGGCGCCAGCAGCCGGTGGGCGACGGCATATTGCACCATTTCGGACAGCGAGTTCATGCCCATCTTCTGCATGATGCGGGTCTTGTGCGTGCTGACGGTCTTGACCGACAGGTGCAGGCCGTTGGCGATCTCGGTAATCGACTTGCCGCCCACCAGCAGCGAAAACACCTCGAATTCGCGGTCCGAGAGCTGCTTGTGCAGCAGCTGCTCGCTGGGCGCCATGATGTTCAGTGCCAGCTGCTCGGCCACTTCGGTGCTGATATAAGGACGGCCGGAGGCGACCTTGCGGATCGCGCCCACCAGCTGGGTGCCCGCGCTTTCCTTGGTCAGGTAGCCCTGGGCGCCGGCGCGGATGGCGCGCACCGCGTACTGCTCTTCCTCGTGCATGGTGAGGATCAGGATGGCCAGCTTGGGCGCCTCGCTGCGCACCTGGCGGATCAGGTCGACGCCGCTGCGGCCGGGCATCGACAGGTCGAGCAGCAGCAGGTCGAAGCCGCCCTGGCGCACCTGGGCCAGCACCTCGAAGCCGTTGGTCGCCTCGCCGACGATCTCGATATCCGCAGCGCCGTCGAGAATGCGCTTGAGACCTTCGCGCATGATCGTGTGATCATCGGCAATGACGATTCGTACCATATTCCATCCATCCTTCCGGCCGCGAACGGCATGACTCCCTGTTCAGGTTAGCACAGCGACCCGGCGAAAAAGTTAATGCCGTTGAAACTATGCGGAGCGGGTCTAGGCGCCCGGCTCCTTGATCAGGCGGTGCACCAGGACCGGCTTGGTCGTATGCGACAGCACCTTGTTGGTGACACTCCCCAGCAGCAGCTGGCCCCAGCCGCTGCGGCCGTGCGAACCCATGAAGATCAGGTCGCATCCTTCCTGCTCCGCCACGTCGACGATCTTCAGCGCCGCAGTGTCGGAAAACGCCGTCATGCAGCTGTGCTGCAGGTTGGCGCCGGCGCAGGAACGCATGATCTTGCCCATGTATTCCTCGCCCATGCGCCGCATCTGGGCCAGGTATTCCTCCTCGCTGGGGTAGGAGGGCGGGATGATTTCCACGTACACCGGATACTGGTACTCGGGCGCGACGAACAGGGCCAGCACTTCGGCGCCCATCTGCTGCGCGAACTTGACCCCGGCGCAAGCCGTATGCTGGGACACGGCCGAGCCGTCGGTGGTGATCAGGATTTTGCGGTACATGACGTTTCCTCCCAAAAGCCACGCCATTCTGGAGGGTCAAGGGCGCGGCGGCGATTGCTTTAACGCAAACTGTTGAGTTGGATCAAACATCCCAGCCTGTTGTTTCAATGCACAAGGGAAATCCGAGCAACAGGCCCTACGATTACAAAATACAACACCGGCCTTGTGTAAACATTCAGGAACCACACGATTTAATTGTCGCGGAATTAAGTTTTCTTGTCCATTTTGTTGCGTGCCGGTTTCCGAGATTTACCTACGGCAACCACACTGCTACACTCGCATGCAAACTCATACCATCTGTTAATACGGCCAACGACCGCCCCGGATGGACGCAGCACCCCCGAATTGCAAAGCTCATTGCGAATTTATACATTATGGAGAAGCAGGGATTATGACCGACGCCGCTGACGATTTCGACGCACTATTCGAGGAAGTGGCGGCGCAGCGCGCCAGCACGCCCGCCGCCGAGCCGGCACCTGCACCCGTGGCCGTAGCCGTAGCCGTAGCCGACGCTGCAGGCGACGACGACGACCTCGAGTCGCTGTTCGACCAGGTGTCCGCCGCGGCGCCGGCCGTCCTTGCAGCCGCGCCGGTGGCCGCAGCCGCAGCCGCAGTCACAGCTGAGGAAGCCCCGGTGAGCGAGGCCGAGCGCGGCATGTTCGAACGCCTGGGCGGCATTGTCCGCCTGCTGCACGACTCGCTGCGCGAGCTGGGCTACGACAAGGCGCTGACCGAAGCCTCGTCCCAGATCGTGGACGCCCAGGACCGCCTGGAATACGTCGCCAGCCTGACCGAGCAGGCCGCCAACAAGGTGCTCAACACCCTCGACGAAGGCATGCCCGCCCAGGACCTGCTGTCGAAGCAGGCCAAGGACATGGAAACCCGCTGGGCGGACCTGTTCTCGGGCAAGCTGAGCCTGGACGAATTCAAGGCCCTGGCCGGCGATTCGCGCCAGTTCGCGGCCAGCGTGAACGAAGCGACCGAAGCCGAGAAGGCGCGCCTGCTCGAGATCATGATGGCCCAGGACTTCCAGGACATCACCGGCCAGCTGATCAAGAAGGTGGTCAAGATCACCCAGACGGTCGAGCAGGAACTGGCCCAGCTGCTGCGCGACAATGCGCCGGCCGACCTGAAGGAAAAGCTGGCCAGGAAAGAGCAGGAAGCCGCCCAGCCGGCCCCGCTGATGCAAGGTCCGTCGGTGCCGGAAGCGGCCCTGGACCAGGACAACGTTGACGATCTTCTCGCCGATCTGGGATTCTAATGGACGATATGCTCAAGGATTTCGTCGTCGAGGCGATGGATCTGGCAGTCAATGTGGAAGAGCATTTGCTGCGCCTCGAACGCGATCCGGATAACAAGGAAACGCTGAACGCGGTGTTCCGGTCCTTCCACACGATCAAGGGCGGCGCGGGCTTCATGGGCCTGCCCGCGCTGGTCGCAGCCTGCCACCTGACCGAAAACCTGTTCGACGCGCTGCGCACCGGCGCCGCGCCGGTGACCCCGCTTGCGATCGAAGCCGCGCTGCAGGCGTCCGGATTCGTGGCCGACCAGCTGGGCGACCTGAACAACGGCACGCCGCCGGAAGGCCTGGCGCAGATGCCGGCCGACCTGGAGCGCATCCTGAAGGACGCGATCGAGGGCAAGGGCGCAAGCGCTCCCGCTCCTGCTCCTGCTCCTGCCGCTGCCGCTGCCGCAGCCGCTCCGGTCGCCGTTGCTGCGCCGGTGGTGGAAGCGGCGCCCGTCGCCGCCGCCGCGTCGGCCGGCGAGGATGGCCTGGACTGGACTGCGATGTACAACGCCGTGGTGCCGGCCGATAAGGCCATCGCGGCGAGCGCCGCGCCGGCTGCGGTGGCTGCCGCGCCGGCCGAGGCTGCCGCCGCTGCGCCTGCTCCCGCCAGGAACGGATGGGACGGCGTCGAGCGCCGCGGTAACGAGAACAAGGCCGCCGCGGCCGCGCCGGCCAAGGACGAGAGCATCCGTATCGACGCGGTCAAGCTGGACGCGCTGCTCGAAGTGGCGGGTGAGTCGGTGCAGGCCGCCAACCAGGCCGCCGTGCTGCTGGAACGCCTGCAGCAGTTCAAGTTCGAGGGCCAGGCCGCGACCCTGATCGCGACCCTGACCGAGACCCTGGAACGTGCTTCGCGCTACTCGGCCGAACTGCAGCGCGCCACGCTGGCGACCCGCATGCAGCCGGTCGGCCGCCTGTTCCAGAAGTTCCCGCGCCTGGTGCGCGAGCTGGCCAAGGACCTGGGCAAGGACGTCGAGCTGACCATCGAAGGCGCCGAGACCGAAGTCGACCGCGTGGTGGTGGACAGCCTGTACGACCCGCTGGTGCACATGCTGCGCAACGCGCTCGACCACGGCGTCGAGTCGCCGGAAGAGCGTGTCGCCGCCGGCAAGCCGGCCAAGGCCTTCATCCTGCTGAAAGCCTGGCAGGAAGCCAACAGCGTCATGATCGTGCTGCAGGACGACGGCAAGGGCATGGACCCGGTCAAGCTGCGCAAGAAGGCGGTCGACAAGGGCCTGATCGGCGAGCACAGCGCGCAAAGCGACGACGAAGCCTACCAGCTGGTGTTCCTGCCGGGCTTCTCGACCAAGGAAGTGGCGTCCTCGGTCTCGGGCCGCGGCGTGGGCATGGACGTGGTCAAGACGGCGGTGGAGAAGAACCGCGGCGCGATCCGCATCGAGTCCCAGCTGGGCACGGGCACCCGCTTCGCGATCCGCCTGCCGATCGAGCTGTCGATCGTGCCGACCATGCTGGTGTCGACCTCCAGCGCCCAGCTGGCGCTGCCGATGGCGGTGGTCGAGCGCGTGGTCGAGCTGCCGGAAGACTTCATGTGCGTGGGCGGCGCCCCGGTGCTGAAGGACCAGGGCCGGCCGCTGCCGGTGCGCTCGCTGGCGCTGTCGCTGGGCTACGAAGCCTGCTCCGAGCGCGTCGGCATCGTCATCAACGCGCCGCAGCCGTATATCCTGGCGGTGGAAGCGGTGGACGGCACGGCCGACCTGGTGATCAAGCCGATGACCGCGCTGAGCGTCGAAGGCATCACCGGCACCGCGCGTTCGGCGGAGGGCGAGCTGGTGCTGGTGGTCGGCCTGTCCTTCCTGATGGACGGCTGCCGCAGCAGCGTGCGCCTGGCGGCCTGAAGCGTCTCCCGCAGCGCAAAACGAACAAATCCTTCGCTTCTGCGCAAAAGCGCACACAAAAAGCCTGTGTTTCCTACGCAGGCTTTTTTTATTTGCATATAACAAAACTGTTGCAAATTAAATTTTCCGTTGTTCTGGGTTGTTGGCATAATCGTGCAATGCCCCCTCTTGGTGCGGCAGTGCACAAATATGGCATAATCAAAAATCGGGTCCGCATGAGGCGGCCCCGCCGACCTCCTTGATCGACCATGCAAAAAACGCTCTACGACAAACTCTGGGATTCCCATGTCGTGCGTGCCGACGCCGATGGCACCACTGTCCTCTATATCGATCGCCACCTGGTGCACGAAGTGACCAGTCCGCAGGCCTTCGAAGGCCTGCGCGAAGCCGGCCGCGGACTATGGCGCACCTCCGCCAACCTGGCCGTGGCCGACCATAACGTCCCGACCACCGACCGCGCCCAGGGCATCGCCGACCCCACCTCGCGCCTGCAGGTCGAGACGCTCGACGCCAACGCGAAAAGCTTCGGCCTCACCTATTTCGACATGCGCGACAAGCGCCAGGGCATCGTGCACGTGATCGGGCCGGAGCAGGGCGCGACCCTGCCGGGCATGACGGTCGTGTGCGGCGACTCGCACACCTCGACCCATGGCGCCTTCGGCTGCCTGGCGCACGGCATCGGCACCTCGGAAGTGGAGCACGTCATGGCCACCCAGACCCTGCTGGCCAAGAAATCGAAGTCCATGCTGGTCCAGGTCGACGGCGAACTGCCGCCGGGCGTGACCGCCAAGGACATCGTGCTGGCCGTGATCGGCAAGATCGGCACCGCCGGCGGCACCGGCTACGCCATCGAATTCGCCGGCTCGACCATCCGCTCGCTGTCGATGGAAGGCCGCATGACCGTCTGTAACATGGCGATCGAAGCGGGCGCGCGCGCCGGCATGATCGCCGTGGACGGCACCACCATCGACTACGTGAAAGGCCGTCCGTTCTCGCCCAAGGGCGAGCAGTGGGAGCAGGCCGTGGCCTACTGGTCCACCTTGCATTCCGATCCGGGCGCCAGGTTCGACACCGTCGTCACGCTCAGCGCTGCGGACATCCGCCCGCAGGTTACCTGGGGCACCTCGCCCGAGATGGTCACCTCGATCGACGGCCGCGTGCCGGACCCGCGCGAGGAAGCCGATCCGGTGCGCCGCAACGCCATCGAAAAGGCGCTGGCCTACATGGACCTGCAGCCCAACACCCCGATCGGCGAGATCGCCATCGACAAGGTGTTCATCGGTTCCTGCACCAATTCGCGCATCGAGGACCTGCGCGCCGCCGCCGAGGTGGTCAAGGGCCGCCAGCGTGCCCCCAACGTCAAGCTGGCGATGGTGGTGCCGGGTTCCGGCCTGGTGAAGGAACAGGCCGAGCGCGAAGGCCTGGACAAGGTGTTCAAGGAGGCCGGCTTCGAATGGCGCGAGCCGGGCTGCTCGATGTGCCTGGCGATGAACGCCGACCGCCTGGAACCGGGCGAGCGCTGCGCCTCGACCTCGAACCGCAACTTCGAGGGACGCCAGGGGCAGGGCGGCCGCACCCACCTGGTGTCGCCGGCGATGGCGGCGGCAGCGGGCATCGCGGGCCACTTCGTCGACGCGCGCGCTCTCTGACGCGCCGTTATAGAATCGAAGGTTTTCAACCCTGAACTTCGAACATCATGAAAAAAGTATTCGCTCTCTCGCTCATCGCCGTCCTGCTGGCTGGCTGCAACACCATTTCCGGCATCGGCCGTGACGTGCAGCGCGCCGGCCAGATCGTGACCGGGGCCGGCGGGAAATAAAACAAACAAGGTAAGCAGATGGACAAATTCACCGTACACGAAGGGCTGGTGGCGCCGCTGGACCGCGCCAACGTCGACACCGACGCGATCATTCCGAAGCAGTTCCTGAAATCGATCAGGCGCACCGGCTTCGGGCCCAATTTGTTCGACGAGTGGCGCTACCTGGACCACGGCGAGCCGGGCCAGGATTGCAGCACCCGTCCGGTGAACCCCGAGTTCGTGCTGAACCAGCCGCGCTACCAGGGCGCGTCCATCCTGCTGACCCGCAAGAATTTCGGCTGCGGCTCCTCGCGCGAGCATGCGCCCTGGGCGCTGCAGCAGTTCGGCTTCCGCGCCATCGTGGCGCCGAGCTTCGCCGACATCTTCTTCAACAACTGCTACAAGAGCGGCCTGCTGCCGGTGGTGCTGGGCGAAGGCGACATCGACACCCTGTTCAAGGCGGTCGAGGCCGTGGAGGGTTTCACGCTGACTGTCGACCTGGAGAAGCAGCGCATTTCCAGCGCCGACGGCAGTCTCTCTTACGGTTTCGCCATCGACGAGTTCCGCAAGTACTGCCTGCTCAACGGCCTGGACGACATCGGCCTGACCCTGCGCCACGCGGACGAGATCCGCGCCTTCGAACAACGCCACCTCGCGGCCCAGCCGTGGCTGGCCAACACCATCTGACAAGTCGAAAGAACACTGGATGAAGATTGCGATCCTGCCGGGCGACGGCATCGGCCCCGAGATCACCGCGCAGGCGGTGAAAGTCCTGAACGCCCTGGGCGAGCGCTTCGAGATGGAAAGCGCGGAGGTCGGCGGCGCCGGCTATGCCGCGCACGGCCACCCGCTGCCGGAAGCCACCCTGAAGCTGGCCAAGCAAGCCGACGCGGTGCTGTTCGGCGCCGTCGGCGACTACCAATACGACAAGCTGGAGCGCGCCCTGCGCCCCGAGCAGGCCATCCTGGGCCTGCGCAGGGAGCTGGGCCTGTTCGCCAACCTGCGTCCCGCGATCCTGTATCCGGAACTCGCCGGCGCCTCGACGCTCAAGCCCGAAGTCGTGTCCGGCCTCGACATCCTGATCATCCGCGAACTCACCGGCGACATCTATTTCGGCAAGCCGCGCGGCGTGCGCGAATGCCCGGACGGCCCTTTCAAGGGCCAGCGCGAGGGCTTCGACACCATGCGCTACGCCGAAGGCGAAATCCGCCGCATCGCCCACGTGGCCTTCCAGGCCGCCCGCAAGCGCGGCAGCCGCGTGACCAGCGTCGACAAGGCCAATGTGCTGGAAACCTTCCAGTTCTGGCGCGACATCGTCACCGAGGTGCACCAGGATTACCAGGACGTCGAGCTCGATCACATGTACGTCGACAACGCCGCGATGCAGCTGGTGCGGGCCCCCAAGAAGTTCGATGTCATCGTTACTGGTAACATGTTCGGCGACATCCTGTCCGACGCCGCCGCCATGCTGACCGGTTCGATCGGCATGCTGCCCTCGGCCTCGCTGGACGCCGACAACAAGGGCCTGTACGAGCCTTCGCACGGCTCGGCGCCCGACATCGCGGGGCAGGGCGTGGCCAATCCGCTGGCGACCATCCTGTCCGCCGCGATGATGCTGCGCTACTCGCTGGGCCGCCTGGACCAGGCCGAGCGCATCGAGGACGCGGTCAAGCGCGTGCTGGCCCAGGGCCTGCGCACGCCGGATATTCACGAACCAGGTACCACGAAAGTCGGTACCGAAGAGATGGGCAACGCGGTCGTCGCGGCCCTGTCATAGAGATTTATTCAACCAAGGGAAAATGATGAAACTCGTAGGTCTGGTAGGTTGGCGCGGCATGGTCGGCTCGGTCCTCATGCAGCGCATGCAAGAGGAAGGCGATTTCGACCACATCGAGCCGGTGTTCTTCACCACTTCGAATCCGGGCGGCGCCGCGCCGTCGATGGCGAAAAACGAAACCGCGCTGAAAAGCGCAACCGATATTACCGAACTGGCGAAGTGCGAGATCATCATCTCCTGCCAGGGCGGCGATTACACCACGGAAGTCTTCCCGAAGCTGCGCGCGGCGGGCTGGAACGGCTACTGGATCGACGCGGCTTCCACGCTGCGCATGAACGACGACGCGGTCATCGTGCTGGACCCGGTCAACAAGGACGTGATCAAGAACGCCTTGACCCGCGGCGTGAAGAACTTCGTCGGCGGTAACTGCACCGTGTCGTGCATGCTGATGGGCCTGGGCGGCCTGTTCGAAAAAGGCCTGGTCGAGTGGATGACGTCCATGACCTACCAGGCGGCATCGGGCGGCGGCGCCCAGCACATGCGCGAGCTGCTGACCCAGTTCGGCACCATCAACGCGGCCGTCAAGCCGCTGCTGGACAACCCGGCCTCGGCCATCCTCGAGATCGACCGCGGCGTGCTGGCCACCCAGCACGGCATGTCGGCGGACGAGACCAGGCAGTTCGGCGTGCCGCTGGCCGGCAACCTGATTCCCTGGATCGACAAGGACCTGGGCAACGGCCAGTCGAAGGAAGAGTGGAAGGCCGG
>CAMPHU010000038.1 GCA_946886065.1 uncultured Massilia sp.
CCCCTCCCCTTTCGCCACGCCCACGATCAGCGAGATATCCAGCCCCAGCTCTTCGAACACCTGGCGCGCCATCTCGACCTGGCCCTTGCCGCCGTCCACCAGCACGATGTCCGGCACGACGCCCTCGCCGTTCGCCACCTTCTCGTAGCGCCGCGTGAGCACCTGGCGCATGGCCGCGTAGTCGTCGCCCGGCGTGATGCCGTTGATGTTGAAGCGCCGGTACTCGCCGTTCTGCATCTGGTGGTGATGGAACACCACGCACGAGGCCTGGGTCGCCTCGCCCGCCGTGTGGCTGATGTCGAAGCACTCGATGCGCAGGGCTTCCAGGTCCTCGTTGTCCAGCTCCAGCGTATCGGCCAGCGCCTGGGTGCGGGCCTGCTGCGAGCCCTGCTCGGACAACAGGCGCGCCAGCGCGATCTCGGCGCCCTTGCAGGCCATCTCCAGCCACTGGCGGCGCTGGCCCTGCGGCTGGAACACCAGGTTGATGCGGTGCCCGCACTGCTCGGCGAGCGCCATGATCAGCTCCGGCTGGTCGAACTCGATGTTCAGGATCAGGGTGCCTGGAATGAACTGGCCGCTGTAGTGCTGGGCCAGGAAGGCGCACAGCACCTCGACCTCGATCGGGCACTCGCCCAGCGATTCGCCCACATGGGTCGGGAAATAGGCGCGGTCGCCCAGGTGGCGGCCGCCGCGCACCATCGCCAGGTTGACGCAGGCGCGCCCGCCCTGCACCACCACGGCGATCACGTCGACGTCGGCGTCGCCCGTGGTCTCCATGCTCTGCGCGTGCAGCACCTTCGAGAGCGCCTGGATCTGGTTGCGCACCGAGGCCGCCTGCTCGAACTTGAGCTCCATGGCGTAGCCCTGCATCTTGGCCTGCAGGTCGTCCAGCACCTCGGTCTGGCGCCCGCGCAGGAAGCGGGCGGCGTTGTCGACGTCGCGCTTGTAGTCGTCCGGCGCGATCAGGTTCACGCAGGGCGCGCTGCAGCGGCCGATCTGGTGCAGCAGGCAGGGACGCGTGCGGTTGCTGTACACGCTGTCCTCGCAGGTGCGCAGCATGAAGACCTTCTGCAGCAGCTGCATCGATTCCTTGGCCGCCCAGCCGCTCGGGAAGGGACCGAAGTACTGGTTCTTCTTGTCCAGCGACCCGCGGTAGTAGGACATGCGCGGCGCTTCGCCGCTGGAGATCTTGATGTAGGGGTAGGACTTATCGTCGCGGAACAGGATGTTGTAGCGAGGCTTGAGCGACTTGATCAGGTTGTTTTCCAGGATCAGGGCCTCGGCCTCGCTGCTGGTCACCGTGGTCTCCAGGTTCGCGATCTGCGACACCATCATCGCGATGCGCGGGCTCGACAAGGTCTTCTGGAAGTAGCTCGACACGCGCTTCTTGAGGTTGCGCGCCTTGCCGACGTAGAGCACCCCCTGGTTCGCGTCCAGGTAGCGGTAGACGCCCGGCAGGTCGGGCAGCCTGGCCACCGTCGCCAGCACCTGTTCGCGCGCCGAGGCGCTGGGCTGCACGCCTCCCTCGGCGTCCTTGCTCAGGGTCGCCGCCATCTCTTCCTTCATGGCTTGCCAGGCGTCCGGACGCACGCGCGGCTCGGACGCGTCGGCCTTCGGCTTGCGCGCGCGCGCGGGTTTCGCCGGTGCGGGCATGGCGGCGCCGGCCGCGGCCGCGTAGCTCGCGGGCGCCTCCGCCACTTCATCGGTCGGCGCCGGCACGTCCGGCTGCGCTGTGGGTTGAACTTCCTTGGTCACTGGCGATTCGCTAAAGGGTAAGCTGGCTGAGATCCTGGGTCACGATCACGAAGGCGACGCCGTAGTCGGCCTCGTCGCTGATCGACACCTGGGCGCTGAGCCGGTTGTCGCGCATGAATTGTTCGAGTGCGCCGCTGCAGACGATCATCGGCTTGCCGCTGGGGGCATTCAGCATCTGCATCGCGCGCCAGGTCATGGGCATGCGCATGCCCAGGCCGATGGCTTTCGAGAACGCCTCCTTGGCCGAAAAGCGGGTGGCCAGGAAGCGCAGGCCGCGCACGGCGTTCTTGGCGCTGCGCGCGTGGTATTTTTCCAGCTCCTGCGGGCCCAGGATCTTCTCGGCGAAGCGCGGGCCGCTGCGTGCGAGGGCAGCCTCGACACGCGAGATCTGGACGATGTCGGTGCCGATGCCGTAGATCACCTCAGCCCCCGACTTTTCCGTTCGCATACGCCACACCGAGGCGCGCCGCGACCATGATCGCCTTCATCTCGCGCACCGCGTTTTCCCAGCCCGCGAACAGCGCGTGGGCGACGATCGCATGGCCGATGTTCAGCTCGTGGATGTCGCGGATCGCGGCCACCGGCTGCACGTTGGTGTAATGCAGGCCGTGGCCCGCGTTCACGCGCAGGCCGCGCGTCACGCCGGCGTGCACGCCCGCCTTGATGCGCTCCAGCTCGCGCTGCGCTTCCTCGCCTTCGGCTTCTGCATAGCGGCCGGTATGCAGCTCGATCACGGTGGCGCCCACGGCGCGCGAGGCGTCGATCTGCTGCTCGTCCGCGTCGATGAACAGCGACACGCGGATGCCTTCCTGCTTGAGCTGGCGGACGGCCGCTTCGACCTCGTGATAGTGGCGCACCACGTCCAGGCCGCCCTCGGTGGTCACCTCTTCGCGGCGCTCCGGCACCAGGCACACGTCCTGGGGCTTCACCCGGCAGGCGAAGTCGATCATCTCGCGGGTTACCGCCGCTTCCAGGTTCATGCGGGTGGCCAGCTGCGGGCGCAGCGCCAGCACGTCGGCGTCCTTGATGTGGCGGCGGTCTTCGCGCAGGTGCAGGGTGATCAGGTCGGCGCCCGCCTGCTCGGCCAGCAGCGCCGCGCGGATCGGGTCCGGATACACGGTGCCGCGGGCATTGCGCACGGTGGCGATATGGTCGATGTTCACGCCCAGGTCGATCACCGGGCCGGCAGGTTGCAGGAAGCTCATGTTCGTCGTTTCTCAGGTTTTGCAGACTACAGTTGCATCAAATCGATCAGAATCTGGCGTGTGTTCAGCGGCTGGCCGCCAAGGTGGTGCGCCAGCAGGAAGCGCATCAGCTGCTTGCTCTGCGCCAGGGTGGCCTGGTCGGCGTAATCGTCGCGCTCCATGTCGAGCAAGCACTTGCCGCTCACCACAGGCCAGACGTCGCTGGGCATGGCCTGGCGCGGGCCGCGCTCGGGGTCGACCACATAGCGGCCGTCCGGCTCCACCGGCGCACGGGTCGTGGTGCAGCGCTCCAGGTCGGCGGCGACGCCCGTTTCCTTAAGTAAGGCCCTTTCGAACTTTCGCAAGACAATTTGCGCAGGTTCGCCGTGGGCCAGCTGGTTCAGGGTCGAGACGTAGTGATCGAACAAGGCCGGGTGCCTGTCGTCGCGGGCCAGCAGCTTGACCAGCAGTTCGTTCAGGTAGAAGCCGCACAGCAGTGCGGTCTTTTCCAGGGGCAGCATGCCGCCCACCCATTCGGCATCGACCAGGGTGCGCAGCTCGGACTTGCCGCCGAAGGAGACCGACAAGGGCTGGAAGGTCTGCAGCACCCCGCGCAGCTTCGACAGCGGGCGCTTGGCGCCCTTGGCGACCAGGCCCACGCGGCCGTGGTCGCGCGTGAACATGTCGACGATGAGGCTGGTTTCCTTGTAGGGATAGCTGTGCAGCACGAAGCCGGGCTGGCCCACCACCCTGCCCTCGCGCACCGGCGTGCGCGGGCGGATGCGCCGCTCGGGCGCCGGCGCCGGCGCGCCTGCGGGAGCACCGGAAGCGATCAGCGCTTGCGCATCGTCGAGGTCGTCGTGGCTGGGCATGCGTTCCTGGAGATCCCCCTGCAGCGCTTACTCGTAGCCGTAGGCGCGCAGGCCCGCTTCGTTGTCGGCCCAGCCGGATTTGACCTTGACCCAGATTTCCAGGTACACGGGGCCACCGAACAGCTTTTCCATGTCCAGGCGCGACTGGGTCGAGATTTCCTTCAATCGCGCGCCCTTGTTACCGATGATCATGGACTTGTGCGTATCGCGCTCGACCAGGATGGCCGCGAAGATGCGGCGCAAATTGCCTTCCTGCTCGAACTGCTCGATCAGCACGGTGCTGGTGTAGGGCAGCTCGTCGCCCAGCAGGCGGAACACCTTTTCGCGCACGATTTCGGCGGCCAGGAATTTCTCGCTGCGGTCGGTGATGTCATCCGGCCCGAAGATCGGCGCATTTTCCGGCAGGTGGCGCTTGATTTCGTTTTCCAGGGCGTCGACCTGGAAGCGCAGCTTGGCCGATACCGGCACCACGGCGGTAAAGTCGCGCAGCGCGGCGATCTTCTGGGCAAAGGGCATCAGGACAGCCTTGTCCTTCACGCGGTCGGCCTTGTTGATCACCAGGACCACCGGCACGTTCTTGGGCAGCAGGTTCAGCACCTGTTCGTCGGCCGGGCCGAAGGTGCCGGCTTCCACCAGGAACAGGATCACGTCCGACGAGGTCAGCGTGTTCGAGACGGTCTTGTTGAGCGTCTTGTTCAGGGCGTTCGCGTGGCGGGTCTGGAAGCCCGGGGTGTCGACGTAGATGAACTGGGCGTCGTCGCGGGTCTGGATGCCGGTGATGCGGTGGCGCGTGGTCTGGGCCTTGCGCGAGGTGATCGACACCTTGGCGCCGATCAGCACGTTCATCAGGGTCGACTTGCCGACATTGGGACGGCCGACGATGGCGATGTAGCCACAGCGGAAGGCTTCTTGGGTGCTGCTCATGATGGGGTGGTTCCTGGTTGTTCCGCCGGTACTGCAGGCGCGTCGCTCTGGATGGTGGCGATGCCCGCCAGCTTGAGCTGGGCGGCGCGGGGTTTGGTCTTGCGGCCGGACGGCTTGCTCAGGGCCTGCTGGGCGACTTCGAGGGCGAGGCGGGCCGCGGCCTGCTCGCCGGCACGGCGGCTGCCGCCGCGGCCGAAGACCTGGACGTTCAGCTTGGGCACCAGGCATTCGACTTCGAATTCCTGGCTGTGGGCGGCGCCGTGGGTGGCCACCACGTTATAGGTCGGCAAGGAGATCTTTTTGCTCTGCAGGAATTCCTGCAGCAGGGTCTTGGCGTCCTTGCCCAGGGTAGCCGGGTCGACCGTGTCCAGCAATGGCAGGTAGAAGGCGCGGATCACCGCGCGCGCCGCCTCGAAGCCGGTGTCCAGGAAGATCGCGCCGAGCAGCGCTTCCAGGGTGTCGGCCAGGATCGAGGGACGGCGGAAACCGCCCGACTTGAGTTCGCCCTCGCCGAGGCGCAGGAACTGCGACAGCTCCAGCTTCTGGGCGATCTCGAACAGCGACTGCTGCTTGACCAGGTTGGCGCGCAGGCGCGACAAATCGCCTTCGTCGAGGCTGGTGAAGCGTTCGTACAGGATCGAGGCCACGACGCAGTTCAGAATCGAGTCGCCCAGGAATTCCAGGCGCTCGTTATGCAAACTGCTGTGGCTACGATGGGTCAGGGCTTGCTGAAGCAGCCCGGCATCCCGAAACGTATACCCCAAGCGTGTTTGCAATAACTGAAGATTCATTGTCGATGCCGTCTCTCGCCCGGCGCAGGGCCGGGTCCTTTCTGATGTGTTACTGGGCTGTGTCGGCAGCCGGCGCGGCCGCGGCCGGGTCGGTGCTGCCGGCGAAGTCGATCACGAAGCTGACGTTGCCCATCAGCGGAACCCGCTTTTCATAGGCGAAGCTGATTTCCGGCTCGCCGCTCTCGCGCGAAATCACCAGGTCGCGTCCGCGCACGACGTCGATGCTGTTGATGCCGGCATTGCGGTCGTAGGCCGCCATCATCTCGCGCGGCGTACCGCCCGCTTCCTTGGCCTTGACGATGGCGTCCTTGATCGTGTTGTATTCGAGATAAGCCGGAACCAGCTTGATGGCGAACAGCGCCATCACGCACACTACCGCCAAAACGGCGATCAGGCCGGTCAGCGACATGCCTTTTTCGGCGCCCACGAAAACCTGCTTCTTGTTCCCTTGCATTGCTTGCGCTCCCCGCGTTACCGGATGCCGCCAATCCGCTTCGGATTGCCGAAATTCATCCAAACGACGATCGCCTTGCCAACAATGTTCTTGTCCGGGACGAAGCCCCAATAGCGGCTGTCCTGGCTGTTGTCTCGGTTATCGCCTAACATGAAATAGTTGCCCTCCGGTACGATACAGGTAAATTTATCGTACGAATAGTCGCAAGCTTCACGGTTCGGGAAGTTCTCGACATTGCCGAGATCGAAGCTGGGACGGCCGTCGGAATTCAGGATGCGGTGCGCGACCTCGCTATCCTTGCCCGGGAGCTTTTCCACCAGCTGCTTGTGGTAGACGGGGTGCTGGTCGTCGAGGTAGTCGTCCAGGGGCGTGTACTCGACCGGCTTGCCGTTCACCGTCAGGCGCTTGTTCTCGTAGGTGATTTTATCACCCGGCACACCAATGACGCGTTTGATGTAGTCCTGGCTCATGTCCTTGGGGTACTTGAACACCATCACGTCGCCGCGCTGGGGATCATTGATCTGGATGATCTTTTTGTTAATGATCGGCAGGCGGATACCGTAGGTGTACTTGTTCACCAGGATGAAGTCGCCCACCAGCAGGGTCGGCACCATCGACGAGGACGGGATCTTGAACGGCTCCCACAGGAAGGAACGCAGCACGAAGACCAGCACGATCACCGGGAAGAAGCTGCCCGAGTATTCGATCCAGGTCGGCTGGCGCAGGTGGGCCTGCTCGATCGCCGCGCGGTTGCCGTTGTTGTCGACCTGGATCCCGTCCGCCACCAGCTTGGCGGTGCGGGCGTCGTACTCGGCCAGGGCGGCGTCGGCCTGGCGGCGGCGCTGCTTGGCCAGGTAGAACACATCCAGGCACCAGATGACACCGGTGATCACCATGGCGACGAACAGGATCAGGGCAAAGTTGCCCAAGATAGGTTGCAGGTTCATTTATTTTTCTTCCACCTGGAGGATGGCGAGGAAGGCTTCCTGCGGAATCTCCACGGAACCGACCTGCTTCATGCGCTTCTTGCCGGCTTTCTGTTTTTCCAGCAGTTTCTTCTTGCGGCTGATGTCGCCGCCATAGCACTTGGCCAGCACGTTCTTGCGCAGCGCCTTGACGTTCTCGCGCGAGATGATGGTGGCGCCGATCGCGGCCTGGATCGCCACGTCGAACATCTGGCGCGGGATCAGTTCGCGCATCTTGGCCGCCACCTGGCGGCCGCGGTAAGGCGCGTTGGCGCGGTGCACGATGATCGCCAGCGCGTCGACCTTCTCGCTGTTGATCAGCATGTCGACCTTCACCACGTCGGCGGCGCGGTATTCCTTGAACTCGTAGTCCATCGAGGCATAGCCGCGCGAGGTCGACTTCAGGCGGTCGAAGAAGTCCAGCACGATCTCCGCCATCGGGATCTCGTAATGCAGCTTGACCTGGCGGCCGTGGTAGGCCATGTCCATCTGGACGCCGCGCTTGCCGTTACACAGGGTCATCACCGCGCCCACATATTCCTGGGGCATGTACAGGTTGACGTCGACGATCGGCTCGCGCACTTCGTTGATCTTGGACGGCTCCGGCATCTTCGACGGATTGTCGACCCGGACCATGGAGCCATCGCGCATCTCGACCTCGTACACGACGGTCGGCGCGGTGGTGATCAGGTCCATGTCGAATTCGCGCTCGAGGCGTTCCTGCACGATCTCCATGTGCAGCAGGCCCAGGAAGCCGCAGCGGAAGCCGAAGCCCAGCGCCTGCGAGACTTCCGGCTCGTACATCAGGGCGGCGTCGTTCAGCTTCAGCTTTTCCAGCGAGTCGCGCAGCGCGTCGTACTGGTTCGCTTCCACCGGGAACAGGCCGGCGAACACCTGCGGCTGGACTTCCTTGAAGCCCGGCAGCGGTTCGGGGGCCGGCTTGCCGGCCAGGGTGACGGTATCGCCCACCTTGGCGGCAGTCAGTTCCTTGATGCCGGCGATGATGAAGCCCACCTGTCCTGCGGACAGTTCCGGCAGCGAGACCGAACGCGGGGTGAACACGCCCACGCTCTCGACCAGGTTGACCGAACCGGTCGCCATCAGCAGGATTTTCTCTTTCGGGCGCAGGGTGCCATTCACCACGCGCACCAGCATCACGACGCCCACGTAGGGGTCGTACCAGGAGTCGACGATCAGGGCCTGCAGCGGCGCGTCCGGGTCGCCCTTGGGCGGCGGGACCTTCGCGATCAGGGTTTCGAGCACGTCTTCCACGCCCAGGCCGGTCTTGGCCGAGCAGGTGGTGGCGTCCGACGCATCGATGCCGATCACGTCCTCGATTTCCTTCTTGGCGTTGTCCGGGTCGGCGTGCGGCAGGTCGATCTTGTTCAGGATCGGCACCACTTCCACGCCCAGGTCGAGCGCGGTGTAGCAGTTGGCCACGGTCTGGGCTTCCACGCCCTGGGACGCGTCGACCACCAGCAGCGCGCCTTCGCAGGCGGACAGCGAGCGCGAGACTTCGTAGCTGAAGTCGACGTGGCCGGGGGTGTCGATCAGGTTCAGGTTGTAGGTCTGGCCGTCGCGCGCCTTGTACTGCAGCGCCGCGGTCTGGGCCTTGATGGTGATGCCGCGCTCGCGCTCCAGATCCATCGAGTCGAGCACCTGCGCGTCCATCTCGCGCTCCGACAGGCCGCCGCACAGCTGGATGATGCGGTCCGCCAGGGTCGATTTGCCGTGGTCGATGTGGGCGATGATGGAAAAGTTACGTATGTTGTTCATTAACAAAGCTCAAAACCAAAAGGGCCGCACAAGGCCGGCATCCGGGGCGCTGCACAGCAGCGGAATACGAAAAAAGCGCCGCATCCGGGGCCCTGAGGCTCCCAGGCAGCGCCTGATCAACAGCGGGAAAAGCACTTTATCGCAGGGATAGAAGCTTTCCGACCCGGCATTTTACCGGATTTCGAGGCAGAAAGCCCGGTTTCCGGGGCGCCGGCAGGCATATCTGCGGGCCGAAACGCTCGAAACAAGACCAGGCGGGCGCCGGGGGGGGCGCCCGGACGGGCGTCCGGGCTCAGGCGGGAGCGGCCACCAGGCCGGCCACATAGGCCCGCACCGCCGCCTCGTCCAGGAAGTAATGGCAGAGCTCCTCGCCGTCCGGGTCGCCGTACAGCACCGGCACCAGTTCGTTGAAGCGCTCCTCCAGCGCCGGGTCGGCGTCCACGTCGAGGACGGTGATCGCGAAGGGCCGGCCGGGTTCCTCCATGGCGCGCAGGGCGGCCAGCATGTCCTCGCACAGGTGGCACCAGACGCGCGAATACAGGGTGAAGGGAATCGCCTGCATCACTGGCGCGGCTTGATCACGACGTACTGGGTGACGTTTTCGCGCCGCACCAGCAGGGCCACCGTTTTCTTGGGGTCGAGCTTGCCGATCAGCGCATTGAACTGGGCCGCGTCGGTGACCGGGGTGTTGTTCACCTGCAGGATCAGGTCGCCCGGCCGGATGCCGGCCGTGGCGGCATTGCCTTCGGCGTTCTCGACCAGCACCCCGCCCTCGATGCCGAGCTCGCGGTGCTGCTGGGCGCTCAGGCCGGACACGTTCAGGCCGAGGGCGTTGGGCGCGGCGCCGGGCGCCGGTTTCTTCGGCTGCGGACGGGCCGGCGTGCTCTTTTCGTCCTGCAGCTCGACGATGGTGACCGGGACGTCGAGCTGGGCGCCGCGGCGCCATACGGTGACGGTGGCGCGGCTGCCGACCTTGGACGCGCCCACCAGGCGCGGCAGGTCGCGGGTGGTCTCGATTGGCTGGCCGTTGAACTTGAGGATGATGTCGCCGACCTTGATGCCGCCCTTCTCCGCCGGACCGCCCTGCTCGACCATGGAGACTTCCGCGCCGCGCGCCTTGCCCAGGCCGAGCGATTCGGCCACGTCGCGCGTGACCTCGCTGATCTGCACGCCCAGGCGGCCGCGGGTGACGCGCCCGGTCTTCTTGAGCTGGTCGGCCACGCGCATCACTTCGTCGATCGGCACGGCGAAGGAGATGCCGTTGTAGGCCCCGGACAGGGTTGCGATCTGGGAGTTGATGCCGATCACCTCGCCGCGCATGTTGATCAGCGGGCCGCCCGAGTTGCCGGGATTGACCGCGACGTCGCTCTGGATCAGGGGCAGGTATTCGCCGGTGTCGCGCGACTTGGCCGAAATGATGCCGGCGGTGACCGTGTTGTCGAGGTTGAAGGGCGAGCCGATCGCCACTACCCATTCGCCGACCCGGATCTTGCTGGAGTCGCCGGTGCGCAGGTAAGGCAGGCCGGTTGCCGCCAGCTTGAGCAGGGCCACGTCGGAGCGGCGGTCGGCGCCCAGCACCTTGGCCTTGAATTCGCGGCGGTCGTTGAGGGTGACGGTGACTTCGTCGGCGCCTTCGACCACGTGGGCGTTGGTGAGCACGAAGCCGTCGTCGGAAATGATGAAGCCCGAGCCGACGCCGCGCTGCACTTCCTGTTCCTCGGGCTGCTGCTGGGGCGAGCGGCGCCCGCCGCCGCGCGGAACCTGGCCGCCGAAGAAGCGGCGCAGGAATTCCTGCATCTCCTCCTCGCCCGGCATGCCGCCCGCGCGCACGCGCTCTGTGGTGCGGATGTTGACCACGGCCGGGCCGACCTTGTCGACCAGGTCGGTAAAGTCCGGCAAGCCGGTGACGACCGGGGTGGGAACGGGCGCGGCGCCGGTGGCCAGGGCCGGGGTGGCGGCGAACAGGGTGGAGCCGGACACGAGCAGTGCCGACAGGATCAGGGTGGCGGTTTTGCTAGGCATGAGTGGCGATGGACAGGGCTGAGATTGACTGAATGGTAAGGCAAAAACAGCGCTTTGTCGCGGCGCGCGGGAGAGGTGCGGTGGATGGGCCGCGGGCTCGGCAGCCTTGCCGCCGACGCGGGGATGGCCGCCAACGGCCGCCGCGCCGGCGGGCGAACCGCCGGCCCTAGGATGAGGCAGGGTTCGTCAGCACCGGCGCGGAGGACGGCGCCTCCGCCTCGCTTGTGCCCACCGGCGTCCGCTTGACCGGCACCGGCTCGGCCGCCAGCCTGGCCGCCAGCCTGGCGGAAAACCCGGGCGACAAATCGGGCACCGGCTGCGCGCGCAGCACGTCGCCGATGCGGTGGTACAGATCCCAGGCCTCGCGCCCGCCGGGTTCCTGCAGCGCGGCGAACGCCAGCTCCAGGTCGGCCTCCGGCAACTCGCCGTCGCCCAGGGCGGAGATGTGTTCGCGGATTTTTCTGTTGGTGTCCATCGGTGTGTCTGTCGGTATGTTCAAGATGTGCTGCGCCTGTCTACGATCCCGCTACCTACCGACGTTTGTCAACCGGGAAATCGAGCAAGGGGCGCAATTTCTCGGCGATGACTTCGCGCGCGCGGAAAATCCGGCTGCGCACGGTACCTATGGGACACGCCATCACTTCGGAAATTTCTTCGTAGCTCAGTCCTTCGATTTCACGGAGGACGATCGCCGTGCGTAACTCCAGGGGCAGCGCCTCCATGGCCGCGTTGACCGTGTGGGCGATCTGCTTGCTGGCAAGCACTGATTCCGGTGTGTTAATGTCGCGCAGGCTGTCCGCGTCGTCGAACCCTTCGGCACGCTCGGCATCCGTCTCAGTCGAGGTCGGCGCCCGGCGGCCCTGGGTTACAAGAAAGTTTTTTGCAGTGTTAATTCCTATTCGGTAAAGCCAGGTATAGAACGCCGAGTCGCCGCGAAAATGCCGCAGGGCCCGGAAGGCCTTGATAAAGGTCTCCTGCACCACATCCTCGGCCTCGGCCGGATCGTGCACCAGGCGCGACACCAGCCGCATCAGGCGGCGCTGGTATTTGGCCACAAGGAGGTCGAACGCCTGCCGGTCCCCGGCCTGGACGCGCTCCACCAGCAGCTGATCACACTCGCGTTCTGTCGTCACGGACCATGCCCCATCGGCTGCAGCCGGCCCTCTTGCTTAAGAGTTGGCCCACTGCAATAAGTTCAAAGTATTTTTGCGCTGACTCCGGCACCCGCGGCGCCCTCGGCACGCATGGCCAGCGCCAGCGCGCGGTAGGCCCCGGGGCCCACGCTGTCGGGCAGCAGCACGAGGCGCCACACGTCGCCGGTGTCCTCGGCGCGCAGGCGCAGCAGCATGCAGCAGGGCCAGACGGTGGCGCCGGGCAGCAAGCTCACGCTGGTCGTCGCCGGCGGGCGCACATTCCGTTGTACCGTCAGGCGTAGTCTTCCGACTCCAGAAAGATCAATCCGGCGCACGGCCGCGTTGCCGCCGCCACAGGCGTGGGCGACCGCGGTCCCGGCAAGCCATAGCGGCAGCCAGGCGGCCGCCAAGAAACGCCCGGGCAGCACCAGGCCCACGGCAACGGAGGCCGCGAACAGGGACGCGCAGAAGGCGGCCAGCAGCACGCGCAGGCGACGCGACGGCGCGACGACGGCAGTCACCGTGATCGGCATGGGTAAAGGAAGGAAAACAGCGCCGGCGATAGCGGAGGCCAGGATGGCCAGAGCCGGATGAGGCAGGCGCCCATCCCCTTAGACCGGGAATGGGCGTATTGAGTTCAGCTTAGACTTTAGCGAACACGAGGGTACCGTTGGTACCGCCGAAACCGAACGAGTTCTTGACCGCGTAGTTGATCTGCATCTCACGCGCCGTGTTGGCGCAGAAGTCCAGGTCGCATTCCGGATCCTGGTTGAAGATGTTGATCGTCGGCGGCGAGACCTGGTTGTGGATCGCCAGGACGGTGAACACCGATTCCAGGCCGCCCGCGCCACCCAGCAGGTGACCGGTCATCGACTTGGTCGAGTTCACGACCATGTTCCTGGCCTGGTCGCCGAAGACGCGCTTGATGCCGCGCACTTCAGCCACGTCGCCCAGCGGCGTCGAGGTGCCGTGCGCATTGACGTACTGCACCTGGTCCGGGTTGATCTCGGCGTTCTTGAGCGCCGTGACCATGCAACGCGCCGCGCCACTGCCATCCTCGACCGGCGAGGTGATGTGGTTGGCGTCCGCGCTCATGCCGAAGCCGATGACTTCCGCATAAATCTTGGCGCCGCGCTTGACGGCGTGCTCGTACTCTTCCAGCACCATGACGCCGGCGCCCTCGCCCAGCACGAAGCCGTCGCGGTCCTTGTCCCACGGACGGGACGCGGTGGTCGGATCGTCGTTGCGGGTCGACAGCGCGCGTGCCGAGGCGAAGCCGCCCAGGCCCAGCGGCGAGACGGTCGACTCGGCGCCGCCGGCGATCATCACGTCGGCATCGCCGTACTCGATCAGGCGGGCCGCCGCGCCGATGCAGTGCAGGCCGGTGGTGCAGGCCGTCACGATGGCCAGGTTCGGGCCGCGCAGGCCGAATTTGATCGAGAGATCGCCCGAGATCATGTTGATGATCGAGGCCGGCACGAAGAACGGCGAGATGCGGCGCGGGCCCTTGGCCGTGTACTCTTCCTTGGTGGCTTCGATCATCGGCAAGCCGCCGATACCCGAACCGATGGTCACGCCGATGCGGTCCGCGTTCTCCTCGGTGACTTCCAGGCCCGAATCCTGCAGGGCCTGGATGCCGGCTGCCATGCCGTAATGGATAAAGCTATCCATGTGACGGCCTTCCTTGCCCGGCAGGTAGTCCTCGACAACGAAGTTCTTCACTTCGCCCGCGAAACGGGTGGTGAACTGCGACGCGTCGAACTTGGTGATGTTGGCAATGCCCGACTTACCTGCCAGGGCCGCGCTCCACGCCTCGGCAATGGTGTTGCCGATCGGTGAAATACAGCCCAGGCCAGTAACGACGACACGGCGGTTGCGTGAACGGCTCAAGCGATTCTCCCAAAAACTGTAAAGCGGCTACTTAGGCCTTGACGTGCGCGGTTGCGTAGTCGATAGCCTGCTTGACGGTGGTGATCTTCTCAGCCTGTTCGTCAGGGATTTCCATTTCGAACTCGTCTTCCAGTGCCATCACCAGTTCCACGGTGTCCAGCGAGTCAGCGCCGAGGTCGTCAACGAACGAGGATTCGATTTTGATGTCTGCTTCGGCAACGCCCAGTTGCTCAGCGACGATTTTTTTAACGCGTTGTTCGATATCCGACATGTTTTGGCTCCATTAAGGTATGTGTTGCGGAAAGTGCGCGCATTTTATCAGGTTTGCGCCTTGAAAAACTATTTTCGGCGATTGCTGCTAATTCGTCCGAAATTCCTGCTAAAAGATGGGAATGAACCGGCTTTTTGCAAGTGAAAAGCGAAAGCCGGGGCTTCTCCATCAATTCATGAACATGCCGCCGTTTACGTGCAGCTCGGTTCCGGTGATATAAGCGGCTTGCGGACCGGCCAGGAAGGCCACGGCGTGGGCGATGTCTTCCGGCTTGCCCAGGCGGCCCAGCGGGATCTGGCCCAGCAGCGCGGCGTGCTGGTCGTCGCCCAGCGCCTTGGTCATGTCGGTGTCGATGAAGCCCGGCGCGACGCAGTTGACGGTGATGTTGCGGCTGCCGATCTCGCGCGCCAGGGCGCGGGTCATGCCGGCCACGCCGGCCTTGGCGGCGGCGTAGTTCATCTGGCCCGGGTTGCCGGACGCGCCGACCACCGAGGTGATGCTGATGATGCGGCCGTGCTTGGCCTTCATCATCCCGCGCAGCACCAGGCGCGACAGGCGGCCGACCGAGCTCAGGTTGGTGGCGATCACGCTGTCCCACTCCTCGTCCTTCATGCGCATGGCCAGGTTGTCCTGGGTGATGCCGGCATTGTTGACCAGGATCGACAGGCTGCCGAAACCCTTCTGCACTTCGTCCACGACTTCGCCGCAGCGCGCCGCATCGGTAACGTTCAGGACCACGCCCTTGCCGCCGAATTCGCTCAGGTATCCGGTGATGGCCTGTGCGCCGGATTCGGTGGTGGCGGTGCCGACCACTTTCGCGCCCTGGCGCGCCAGTTCCAGCGCGATGGCCTTGCCGATGCCGCGCGATGCGCCGGTCACGAGGGCGACTTGGTTCTCCAGATTCATCTCTTCATCCTCTTCTTATGAAATAGGGTTTATTGCTGCTGCAGCGAGGCCAGCACGCGCTCGAGCGAAGCCTGGTCTACCAGCGCTTCGCCGGCCAGCACCGGGTCGATGCGCTTGGCCATGCCGATCAGGGTCTTGCTCGGGGCGCATTCGATGACCTGGGTGACACCCTCGGCGGCCATCTTCTGCATGGTCTCGACCCAGCGCACCGGGCCGGCGGCCTGACGCACCAGGGCGTCCTTGATCTGTTCCGGATCCTTCAGGACGGCGACGTCGACGTTGTTGATGACGTCGATCTGCGGCGCCGAGAAGCTGAGCTTGCCCATGTACTCGCGCAGGCGGTCCGACGCCGGCTTGAGCAGCGACGAGTGGAAAGGCGCGGACACGGCCAGCTTCATGGCGCGCTTGGCGCCCTTGGCCTTGGCGATCTCGCAGGCGCGCTCGACGGCCGCGGTATGGCCGGCGATGACGATCTGGGTCGGTTCGTTGAAGTTCACGGCTTCGACCACTTCGCCCTGGGCCGCTTCGCTGCACACTGCGCGCACGTCGTCGGCCTGCAGGCCGAGGATGACGGCCATGCCGCCCTGCCCCACCGGCACCGCGTCCTGCATCGATTGCGCGCGGAAGCGCACCAGCGGCACGGCGTCCTTGAACGGGATCACGCCGGCGGCCACCAGGGCCGAGTATTCGCCCAGGCTGTGGCCCGCCACGACGCTGGGCGCCGGGCCGCCGGCCGCGATCCAGGCGCGGTAGACGGCGACGGCGGCGGTCAGCATGACCGGCTGGGTGTTGGTGGTGAGGTCGAGGTCTTCCTTCGGGCCTTCGGCGATCAGGCGGCCAAGGTCGAAGCCCAGGGCTTCCGACGCCTCGAGGACGGTCTGCTCGACGACCGGGTTGCCGGCGAAGCCGTTCAGCATGCCGACGGCCTGGGCGCCCTGGCCCGTGAACAGGAATGCGAATTTGCTCATCTTGTTATTGTCCTTGTTGGGTAATTACATGCGCACCAGTGCCGCGCCCCAGGTGAAGCCGCCGCCCACGCCTTCCATGAGGACGTTCTGGCCCGGCTTGATGCGGCCGTCGCGCACGGCCTGGTCCAGCGCCAGCGGGATCGAGGCGGCCGAGGTGTTGCCGTGTTCGCCGACCGTCACGACCATCTTTTCGATGGGGAGGTCGAGCTTCTTGGCGGTGCCCTTCATGATGCGCAGGTTGGCCTGGTGCGGCACCAGCCAGTCGATGTCCGACGGACGCATCTGCGCCTGTGCCAGCACTTCGTGGGCCACTTCCTCGAGCACGGTAACGGCCAGCTTGAACACCGCCGGGCCGTCCATGTACAGGAAGCCGCTGCCGGCGATCGCGCCCTGGGCCAGGTTGCCCGGGACCGACAGGATGTGCGAGTGGCGGCCGTCGGCATGCAGCTTGGAGGCCAGCACGCCTGGTTCGCTCGAGGCTTCCATGACGATGGCGCCGGCGCCGTCGCCGAACAGCACGCAGGTGGTGCGGTCGGTGAAGTCGAGGATGCGCGAGAAGATCTCGGCGCCGATCACCAGCACGGTCTTGTGCATGCCCGAGCGGATGAAGGCGTCGGCGGTCGCGACCGCGTAGACGAAGCCGCTGCACACGGCCTGCACGTCGAAGGCGGCGCTGTTGTTCTCCATGCCGAGCTTCTGCTGCACGATGCAGGCGGTGCTCGGGAAGCTGCCGTGGAAGTCGGGAGTGGAGCTGGCGACGATCACCAGGTCGACGTCGGACGGCTGCTTGCCGGCCATCTCGAGCGCCTTGCGCGCGGCCTTGACGGCCAGGTCGGACGAGTTCTCGGTGGCGTCCGCATAGTGGCGCGCCTCGATGCCGCTGCGGGTCACGATCCACTCATGCGAGGTCTCGATGCCCTTCTCGGCCAGCTGGGCCGCGAGTTCGTCGTTCGTGATGCGCCTGGCCGGCAGGTAGCTGCCGGTGCCGGTGATTTTGCTGAATTTCGCAATAGAGTCAGTCATTGCTCCACCATCCTGCTAATGAGAGAACGCGGCGGCCGGTCAGGCCTGGCGCTCGGGGTCCTGAGACGGCATCAGTTCGGCGATCAGGGCCGACAGCTGCTCTTGTACATTGTGCGCGGCGGCCTCGTAAGCACGCTTGAGCGCCCATTCGAAAGCGTAGGCGTTGGCGCCGCCATGGCTCTTGAACACCAGGCCTTTCAGGCCCAGCAGCCCGGCGCCGTTGTAGCGCTCGGGATTCAGCTTCTTCAGCGCGCCGCGCGCCAGCACGGCGCCGGCCATCGACAGCACGCTCTGCTTGAAGACCGACTTGACGAAGCGCGACATGCCTTCGATGGCCTTCAGGGTGACGTTGCCGACGAAACCGTCGCAGACTACCACGTCCGTGGTGCCCTTGAAGATATCGTTGCCTTCGACATTGCCGTAGAAATTGAGTTTACCGCGCTCGTGGTCGGCGCGCAGCAAGAGTCCGGTCGCCTTGACCACGTCGTTGCCCTTGATGTCCTCGGTGCCCACGTTGAGCAGGCCGATGGTCGGGCGTTCGATGCCTTCGATCGCCGAGCACAGCACCGAACCCATGATGGCGAACTGGTGCAGGTGGTCCGGCTCGCAGTCGACATTGGCGCCGAGGTCGAGCATGTAGGTGGGGCCGTTCTTCTGGTTCGGCACGATCGAGCAGATCGCCGGGCGGTCGACGCCCGCCATGGTCTTGAGCACGTAGCGCGAGACGGCCATCAGGGCGCCGGTATTGCCGGCCGAGACGCAGGCGTTGGCGCTGCCGTCCTTGACCAGTTCGATCGCCACGCGCATCGACGAATCCTTCTTGCGGCGCAGGGCCACTTCGACCGGATCGTCCATGGCGACCACTTCGGTCGCGTGCTTGAGCGAGATGCGCGGATGGCTTTCCGCGCCGGATTTCTTTAGCTCCTGGCGCATCAGGTCTTCGTTGCCGACCAGGATGAGTTCGGCGTCAGCTTGCTTTTTTAGAAAGGAAATGGCTGCCGGGATCGTCACAGAGGGGCCGTGATCGCCGCCCATGCAGTCAATAGAAATTTTAATTGTCATTTTTCGGGAGGTTGCCGCGAATTACGCACAGCGGGCGGCAAGATGGGATCGGGGCGAGGCGCAGGGCCGGCCGGAGTCCGCGCGATAGTAAATGACGGTGTGCAAGCTTGGATTGCAGCCGATTACTGGATGATTCATAAAGAAAAAGCGGCGCCACGCAAATAAGATACGTTGCACCGCTTTCATGGTACTGAAAGACAAGACGTCGATTACTCGTCGTTCTTGGTCTTCAGGACTTTGCGACCACGGTAGAAGCCGTTCGGGCTGATGTGGTGGCGCAGGTGGGTCTCGCCGGTGGTCGGCTCGACTGCCAGGTTCGGCGCGGTCAGGAAATCGTGCGAACGGTGCATGCCGCGCTTCGAAGGGGACTTCTTATTCTGTTGAACTGCCATGATGACTCCTAATACATAAGTTCTAAAATTCTAACACATTCGACTTGCAAATAACATGCGCATCGAGTATCCCACCGGCAATTCTTAGGAATAATTCTCCGTGAATGCCGACATGTTTTAACGCTGCCTACATCTACTGCCTACTGCCATACTCGACTGCTGCACGCGTTTGACACGTTCTTTCGTCGTACTGCTTTTCACTGCGGTACTACTGATTCTGTACTATTACTCAGACTTGAGATTCTTGAGGCCGGCGAACGGCGAAACCTTTTCGGTCTTCACGCTGTCCAGGAGCTTGGTGTCCGGGCAGACATCGTGTTTCGGTGCCTGCGGCAAGGCCAGCAGGGCTTCGTCTTCGAGCAGCTCGCGGATGTCGCAGGCGTGGCTGCCGACGATCACGTCGATGCTCTCGTCGTCGAGGATTTCCTCGATCTGGTCGGCTTCCTCGTCATCCTTGCCGAGCACCAGCATGGTGGACGAATCGACCTCATAACTAAAAGGCTGCAGGCAACGCTGGCACACCAGCTGCACCGGACCAGCCACCGACAGGGTCATCGAGGGGTAGCCCTGGCGGGTCTGGCCTCCCTGGATGGCCCAGCGGATCTCGCCACTCTTGTCGGCGCAATCGGCTGCCAGACGGGGCATGTCCACCACGGGCGTCACGCCTTCGCGCTGCCCGTTATTCCGACAAAACTCAAAAGCGTCGATGACAAAAGCGCTCATTTGGAAGGTTCCCCGGAAAACCTGCGATAATAACAGGCTTCTCGCCGCAGAGTCAAAGACTTGCACAGTTTTTTGCCTCTTTCAGAGGCAGCTGTTGCGGCGAGCTCGGCATTCATCGGATTTGCTTGCCGGGAACTAGCTATCTATCTGTTTTACTTATGGTTTTCCCCGTCAAGGCCGACATGATACCAAGTTCTGCGCCCGCGCGCCTCATTCTTGCTTCGAGCTCCGCCTACCGGCGCGAATTGCTGGGCCGCCTGGGCCTGTCCTTCGAGGCCATCGCGCCCCACCTCGACGAAACGCCCCTGCCCGGCGAAGCGCCGCAGGAGACCGCCCTGCGCCTGGCGCGCGAGAAGGCGGCGGCCGTCGCGGCGCTGCATCCGGGGGCGCTGGTGATCGGCTCGGACCAGGTGGCGACCCTCGACGGACTGCAGATCGGCAAGCCGGGCGACCATGCGCGCGCCCTGGCCCAGCTGCAGCTGATGCGCGGCCGCCAGGTGGTGTTCCATACGGCGCTGTGCCTGTGGGATGGGCGCGTTGCCGATCCCGGCCAGGCGGCGCAGCTGGAGAATGTGCAGGTATTCGTCAGCTTCCGCGACCTGCCGGATGCCGAACTGGACGCCTACCTGCGCATCGAGCAGCCCTACGACTGCGCCGGCAGCGCCAAGAACGAAGGCCTGGGCATCGCCTTGCTCGAACGCATCGACTCCTCCGACCCGACCGCCCTCACCGGCCTGCCGCTGATCGCCCTGACCGGCATGCTGCGCCGTGCCGGCGTGCGTTTCTTCGGCACCTGACCTCTCTCTATGGTGTATTTATGGCTGGCACGCTTTTTCTGATTCCTAATACCCTCGGCCCGGTCGACGCCGCTCCCGGCGCCTTGTCCGCCCTGCTTCCGACCCAGGTCCAGGCTCTCACGTCCAGGCTCGACTATTTCGTGGCGGAGAACGCCAAGACGGCGCGCGCCTTCCTCAAGCTGGTGGCGATCGATCATCCGCTCGCCAGGCCGCTGCAGGAAATCCAGATCGCGGAGCTGAACGTGAATACGCCTGCGCAGGCCCTGACCCGGTTGCTGGCGCCGCTGCTGGCGGGGCGCGACGCAGGGCTGGTGTCGGAAGCCGGGGTGCCGGCGGTGGCCGATCCGGGCGCGGACCTGGTGCGCCTGGCGCATCAGCACGGGATTCCGGTACGGCCGCTGGTCGGGCCGTCCTCGCTGCTGCTGGCGGTGATGGCAAGCGGACTGAACGGGCAGAGTTTCGCATTCAACGGCTATCTGCCGACCGATGCCGCACAGCGGACCAGGCGGATCCAGCAGCTGGAGCAGCGCTCGCGCAGCGAGCAGCAGACGCAGTTGTTTATCGAGACGCCTTACCGCAACGGGCAGATGCTGGAAGCGCTGGTGGCGGCGTGCCAGCCGGGGACGCTCATTTGCGTGGCGACCGATCTGAGCCTGGCGAGCGAGTCGGTGAAGACGCTGACGGCGGCGAAGTGGAAGGCGCAGCTAGCGAGTGGGAAGGCGCTGGAGTTCCATAAGAAGCCGACGGTGTTTTTGCTGTTGGGGCAATGACGGGGCTGGTGGCTGCGGAGCGAACCGTTAACGACTAGTGCACCTCGTGCGTCATCTCCCGCACCCAGTTGAACGCCGCCAGCTCGATCTCCCGAATCTCGGTCACCGTCAAGCCCACCCTCCTGAGCGCCGCCGCCAGCTTGCGCCCGCAATCGGCCGCCTCCAGCAATTCGGCCACCCGCAGCATGGTCCCGAAATCCCCTCCCCGGTCCAGCAGCGCCGCGCGCACGTCGTCGGCCACCTCGACGTTGTCGAGGATATCCGCCATCGGCACCGAGAACAGCGCATCCGCCAGCGACATGATGCCCACCGTGAACGCCCGGTCCGCGCTGGCCGTATCGCCCGGCCGCACGTGCAGGGTCATCATCTCCAGCAGCTTGCCGCGCGTGGTGGCCAGTTGCAGCAGGGGCGAATCGAGGTCCACCTGCCCGGCCGAGGTATACACCAGAATCTGCAGCCAGCGCGACAACTGGCGCCGCCCCAGCTGGCTGAGCGCCTGCGACAGCGATTCGATCTGCGGCCCCGGCGCCGCGCGGCTGTTCACCAGGCGCAGCAGGTTCAGGCTGATCAGGGCGTCGCGCTTGACCGCGGTTTCGATCGCCTGGCTGTCGGCATTGGAATTGACCAGCTCCAGCAGGCGCAGGATGCCCATTTCCGAGGGCGTGATCTTCTTCCCGGTCAGGATCACCGGACGCGCAAAGTAATAGCCCTGGAAGTATTCGAACCCGAGCTCCATGCACAGGCGGAATTCGTCGAGGGTCTCGACCTTTTCCGCCAGCAGCTTCTTGCCGGTGTTCTTGAGCGAATCCGCAAGGCGCGCCAGTTCTTCGGGCTGGAGGCCCTTGACGTCGACCTTGATCACGTCGACCAGCTCGACCAGCTTGTCGAGTTCGGCCGAATGCTCGACCACGTCGTCGACCGCGAATTTGAAACCCAGCTCCTTCAGCTCGGCGACACGCGCCAGCAGCTGCTCGGTGGGCTGGACCGTTTCGAGAATCTCGAGAATCACCTTGTGGGCCGGCAGGAAGCGCACGAAATCGCTCATCAGCACCACTTCGTCGACGTTGACGAAGGCCAGCTGCTCGCCCACCACCTGCTCCATGCCGAGCTGGGAAGCGTGCGAGATCACGGCGGCCGTCGCCGCGGCGCCATCGGTCAGCTTGGCGTCGTCGTCCTCGCCGGCCGCGCGGAACAGCAGTTCGAAGGCGACCAGGTGCTGGTCGCGGCCGAGAATCGGCTGGCGGGCGAGGAAGAAATCGTTGGACGGCACGGATACCGCTGCCGTCGGATCGGCATGCATCAAATACTCCTGGGTAACACTGGGTGACCCATGCAACGCGACGCGTCGCATGGGGCGGAAGTCAGCCTCCGCCCATCTTGACTATACTACAAAAGCCCTGGCGTTAGCATTTCGACATCGTATCAAGATGTTACCGTTAACTCCGGCCGCCCGAACGGGGGCCTTTGCGCGGTCCCGCAGCGCGCGGCGCATCGCTGCGCGGCGTACGCGGGGCGGCGCCCTGCGGACGGCGCCCTTCCGCCGCCTTGGCGGGAGCGGCGCGCTCGCCAGGGGCCGCCGTGCGCGGCGGGCGGGCCGCGCCCTCCTCGCGTCCCGGCATGCTCTGGCCCGGCAGGCGCAGGCTGCCCTTGCCGGACAGCGGGCTGGCGCGGCGCGCATTGCCCACCGGGGCGCGCGGCGCATCGCCCGCCAGGCGGCCGGCGGCAGCGCCGGTCACCTGGGTGCCCTTCTCGATCGTGAAGCGGGCGCCGGCATCCTTGCCCAGCACGCGCACCAGGTAAGGCATCACCTCGCGCAGCATCGGCTCCAGCGTGTAGGGCGGATTCAGGATGAACATGCCGCTGCTGTGCAGGCCGGTGCCGTCCGGGGTCGGGGTGCGGGTGGTCAGGGTGACGTTCAGCCATTCCTTGGCCGGCAGGCGCTTGAGGCGGTCGGCGAACTGGCGCGACTCCATGCGCTGCAGCACCGGATACCAGATCGCGAAGATACCGCTCGGGAACTTGGCCAGCGCTTCATCGAGCGCGTCGCGCACCCGGCGGTAATCGTCCTTGATCTCGTAGGGCGGGTCGATCAGCACCAGCGCGCGGCGCGACGGGGGCGGCAGCAGCGCTTTCAGGCTGTTGAAGCCGTCTCCGTGCTCGATGATCACGCGCCGGCCGCGCGCGCGCTCGCCCTGCTCCGCCTTGTGCGCTTCCAGGCGGCGGAAGTTCTCGCTCAGGATCCTGTGGTCGGACGGGTGCAGCTCGAACAGGCGCAGGCGGTCCTGCTCGCGCGCCACCTGCTCGGCCACATAGGGCGAGCCCGGGTAGTAGCGCATCTTGCCGCTCGGGTTCATGCCCTTCACCAGGTCGAGGTAGGCCGCCAGCGGGGCCGGCACGTCGGTGCAGGACCACAGCGGGCCGATGCCGGTCTCGTATTCGCCGCTCTTGGTGGCTTGCGCGCTGTCGAGCGCATAGACGCCGGCGCCCGAATGGGTGTCGATATACGTGTAGGCGGCGTCCTTCTGGTTCATGTACAGGTGCAGCTGGACCTGGACGAAATGCTTCAGGACGTCGGCATGGTTGCCCGCATGGAAGGCGTGGCGGTAGCTCAGCATGGGCTGGAATTCCTCGAGAAAATGGTTGCCGCATTAACGATGGCGGCGCAATGGGCGCCATTATCCACTACAAACGGGGTGGGCACGAAAATGGATGAGCTGCGGACAAATAGAAAGGCCGCGGCAGTGGGCCGCGGCCTTGTGCTTCCCCGAGGGAAAGCGGTCCTTTTTAAGCGACCGGGTAATGCATCAGGCGGCGCACCAGCGAACGCACGGCGCGATCGATCGCAGCCTGGTTGCCCAGGTTGTCCACCGGCAGGCGCACGTTGGCGGTCAGGTCGCCGTTGTGGATGTCCTTGAGGACGCCCACCAGCTCCCACTGGCCGTTCAGCACCAGCAGTTCGACTTCGAACACGAAGCGCGCCGAGCCCTTGAGCGAGGCGTACTCGATGTCGCCGCCGCGGCCGCTGGCCGATTGCTTGCGGTGCAGGATCTTGCCGTCCAGCACGCGCAGGCTCTGGCGCTTGAGTTCCGCCTCCAGCGCGTTCTGGAACAGCTGGGCGAACTGCGACACCGGGCGCGCGGCCTGGGCCGTGTTGCGCTCGAAGCCGACGGTCAGCTTGCGGTTCTCTTCCTTGCCCTGGGCCTTGGTGGTTTCTTCGACCAGCAGGCGCTCACGGCCCTGCCAGCCCGGCGGCAGCTGTTCCAGCTTGCGGTCGAAATAGACCACCATGGCCGGACGGCGCTGGCCGACATACCACTGCTGGAAACTGCCGGCGCCCGGGGTGTCGGCGATCACGGCGGTTTCGGCCGGATCGGTATAGCCCTGCACGGCCGCGTTCGACGGCGCCAGCGCGTTCGGCGCGGTCAGGTTCTGCGCGCCGGCGCCGGCGGCGATGGCGAGCAGCGCGGCAAACATCAGACGGCGCATCAGCGGGCCTCCCGCACTTCGACGTAGTAGTGCGCAACCTGGGCGGCGCCGATCGACGACTCCTGGTAGCTGCCGATGCCGTTGCCGTCCAGGTGGACGCGGGTCCAGGCCGACGGCTTCTCGGTCGGCGCGAAGCCGTTGTCGAAGAAGCTGGTGCGCGCTTCGATGACTTGCGGGTAGTCGGTGCGGTTGCGGATCTGGACGATCACGTTCAGGGTGCCGGTCGGGTTGCGGCGCGCGCCCTGGCGTTCGATCGCGATCTTGCCGTTCTTGGTGTTCTGCAGGACCTTGTCGATGATGACGACTTGGTCGTACATCACGGTCGCGGTCGGCGCCATGGCGTCGTTGACGCGCGCGCCCAGCTGGGCGCCTTCCGGCGACACGGTCGGGCAGCCCGTCAGGAGCAGTGCGGCCATGCCGGCTGCGGCGATATGGAGGGTGTTTTTCATTTAATGATTCCTAGTCTTGATCCAGACCACGCCATTGCCCTTCTTGTCGATCCATTTCTGGATGCGCAGGGTGTCGGCGGGGACTTGCTGGCCGTTCTCGTCGAACAGCTTGATGCTCACGTTCTCCGGCAGGCCCTGGTGCTGCACGGCGCCGATGTGCAGCGTTTCCGGCAGGTTGTTCCAGTAGCGCACGTCGGCACGCGGCTTGACATTGACCGCCACCAGCGAGGCGATCGCGCCCACTGCCGCGACCGCGCCCAGCGCACGGCCACCGCCGCCGCCATTGGCTGCCGCGATGACGCTGCCTTCCGAAGCGATGGCGCCGAAGGTCTCGCCGATCGCGCTGGCGGTGTTCTGGAACGCTACCTTGCCTTCGATCAGGCGGTCGACCGGACGCCCGCCGCGGGTGCTGGCCTGGAAGAACACGTCTTCGGCCAGGGCCACTTGCTGCGGCTTGCCGTCGAATTCGATCTTGAGGCTGCGTTCCGGCATGCGCTTGGCCTTGCGGTACACGATCTCGTGGTTGCCGATGCCGTCGCCCACCTTGCGCGGTGCGCCGCCGAGTTCGGCGACCACCAGAAGGTTGGCGCCGGCGGCCGGCGCGGTGAACTGCGGACGCAGGCGCGCCACTTCGGCATAGGTATCCTTGGCCATGCCGGCTTCGCCGTTGGCCTGGCTGCTCCAGCCTTCCAGGATCATCAGTGCCGCGAAGTCGCTGCGGTGCTGCTGTTCCTCGGCGAAGGCATCCTGCAGGATGCCGCCGCGGAAGGATGCGCGCGCGTTCTCGTAGTCGCCCTCGGCCAGGTACAGCAGGCCGCGGTAATAGTAGGCCATGGCGCGCTCGTAGGGTTCGCCCTTGTAGTCCTTGGCGCCCTCTTCGTACCACAGCGAGCGCGCCTTGGCGGCGTTCTCGGTGTTGGCGAACATGCCTTCGATGCTCGCCAGCGCGCCGTCGAACAGCCCGTTCGCTTCCGCGGTCCTGCCCTCGGCCATGGCGGCCACGCCGGCCTGCAGGGTGTGCAGGGTCGCGTCCTTGGCCGGCGCGCTTTTCAGGCGCGCCGCCTCGGCCGCGTAGTCGGCCTGGGCCACGCCCGGCGCACCGAGCGCCAGGGCGAGGGCCAGCACGATACCGCTGCGCTTAGCGGTACAGGACGTCATCCTGGGCTTCCTTCTTGAACTCGAACAGGCCGCTCCAGGCGATGGTCTCGTACTCCAGGTCGATCAGCTCGAAGCTGATCTGGTGGTAGCGCGACAGCGTGCCGGTGCGGGACGAGTTCGCATCCAGCGACGTGATGCGGCCGCCCAGGCGGAAGTCGGCGCCGGCCTTGGCCTTGGTGCTGCGGATGGTGCCGCGGTCGGTTTCGCCGCTGCGCTTGGCTTCGCGTTCCTTCGAGACCATGTCGCCGTAGTGACGGGCGACGAACACCAGGCGGCCCTGGGCAGCGCGGTTCAGTTCGATGCGCAGGCGGTCGGTGATCAGGTTCTTGTTCACGCGCGACGAGCTGTCGTTGGCGAAGTATTCCGAATCGATGATGATGCGCGGCGGCGTGGTGCGGCCGGCGATGGCCGGGTTCGACAGGATGTCGCGCACCATCTTGTCGGTGCTCGACACGATGTCCTGGGCTTCCATGCCCACACCGGCGACCTGGGTCGAGGTGGTGCTCACGTCCTGGTAGACCACGCGGCTGCCCGCGCTGTTGTTCAGGTTCGGGGTGGCGCAGCCGCTCAGGGCCAGCACGGCGGCCAGGGCCGCGATGTACGTCGTTTTCATCAATAAATCCTTACTTCACGCCGGCCGATGCGTTAATGATCGCCTGGTAGTAGGTGGTCTTCAGTTCCGGGTAGATTTCCTGGGTCAGCTTCAGGGCTTCGGCGAAGTCCTTGTGGGTCGAGTTCTTGGCGTACATGTAGACGGCCAGGTCGTTGACCGAGTTGAACGAGATGTCCGAGTTGGCGCGGATGAACTCTTCGCCGCCGGCCATCTTCAGCGCGATGGCGCGGCCGGCCGATTCGCCGACTGCCTGGCCCAGGAAGCCGCCGATGAACGGGATGTTTTCAGCCACTTTCTGGCCGGCCTGGGCGCCCAGGAAGCCGCCGATGCTGGCGCCGGCGCTGGCGTTGCGGCCCTTCTCGACCCAGGCAGCCACGGTGCCGTCTTCGGTGTACGGCGACATGTACTTGCCGCTGTTGCCCACGATCGGGGTCGGCGCGGTGATCAGGTTCGGTGCAGCGATGCGCGGGGCACTCGCGCAAGCGGTGAGGACGAGTGCGAACAGCAGGACGGAGATTTTTTTCATGATTTTCAGGACCTTGGTCGTTGGAAGCCGGCCCCGTCGTTGCAGGGCCATGGTTATGAAGTGCGGGGATCACCAGTTGGTGAAGAGGTATTACAAACAGACAATTTGCTTGCAGGGATGCAATTTACATGGGGATAGCATGAAAATCAACAGCTGTTGCCCCTTTGATACACGCAAAAAAACACGCACCGAAGTGCGCGTTTTTTTGGAGGATGAGCGTTCTAAAAATTAGAATTAAGCAACCTTTTTTTCGTCGAAGAATTGCTCGTCTTCGGTCGAACCGTGCAGCGCGGTGGTCGAGCTCTGGTGCTGCTGGATGGTCTGGGTGACCGCATCGAAGTAGCCGGTGCCGACTTCGCGCTGGTGCTTGACCGCGGTGAAGCCGCGCTCGGCGGCCGCGAATTCCGCTTCCTGCAGTTCGACGAAGGCCGACATGCCGCGGCGGGCATAGCCGTGGGCCAGGTTGAACATGCCGTAGTTCAGGGCGTGGAAGCCGGCCAGGGTGATGAACTGGAACTTGTAGCCCATCGCGCCCAGCTCGCGCTGGAACTTGGCGATGGTGGCGTCGTCCAGGTTCTTCTTCCAGTTGAAGGACGGCGAGCAGTTATAGGCCAGCATCTTGCCGGGGAACCTGGCGTGGATGGCTTCGGCGAACTGCTTGGCGTAGCCCAGGTCCGGCTTGCCGGTCTCGCACCACACCAGGTCGGCGAACGGCGCGTAGGCCAGGCCGCGCGAGATGGCCTGCTCCAGGCCCGGGCGCACGCGGTAGAAGCCTTCGACGGTGCGCTCGCCGGTGCAGAACGGGCGGTCGTTCTCGTCCACGTCCGAGGTCAGCAGGTCGGCGGCTTCGGCATCGGTGCGGGCGATGACCAGTGTCGGCGTGCCCATCACGTCGGCGGCCAGGCGCGCGGCGTTGAGCTTTTCCACCGCTTCGCGGGTCGGCACCAGCACCTTGCCGCCCATGTGGCCGCATTTCTTGACCGAGG
>CAMPHU010000039.1 GCA_946886065.1 uncultured Massilia sp.
CGCGAGACCCCGCCGCAAGCCTGGCCTGCGACTGGCGCGCCATGCCATTCAGGCGCCGTCGTCCCGGCTTGCATCGCCGGATGGGTGCAGGCCGCTGTCGACTACCGCGCGCATGGTCGCCAGCAGCTGGACGCCCCGGTCTGCCCCGAACTGCTCGTCGAACCTGGCCTGGGCGCGGCGCCAGGCGGGAAGGATGGCTTCGACCTTGTCGCGCCCCAGCGCCGTCAGCTCGATGACACGCTCGCGCCGGTCGTGCTCGCTGGCACGGACCTGCACCAGCTGTTCGCGCACCAGCGGCTGCAGGTTGCGCGCCAGCGTGGTGCGGTCCATCACCATGGCCTTGGCCAGCTGGTTGACGTTGGCGGTGCCGCGCAGCAGCTTGGCCAGGATCGAGAACTGGGTCACGCGCAGGCCGGTGCCGCTGAGCATCTGGTCATAGAAGGAGGTCAGGTAGCGCGAGGCCTGGCGCAGGGAAGAGCAATAGCAGGGCGTGTGGGCAAGCTGTTCGATATTCATGGGGCATACATGCGGCAGCGGCGCGAAGGCGAAAAACGCAGTATAGCCTCGTGCGCGCGCAAGGGCCGTTCGGACGGCCGTGCTTTAGTGCGCCGCGCCCGCGTGCCGGCAGCGCAGCGCGTGCTGGCGCATCCAGCCCGGCAGTTCGTGGGCCGGCAGGGGCGGCGCCACATAGTAGCCCTGGGCCTCGTCGCAGCCGGCGGCCAGCAGGGCGTCCCAGATCTCGCGCGTGGCCGCGCCTTCGGCCACCACCGACAGGCCCAGGTCGTGCGCCAGGTCGATGGTGGCCTTGACGATGGCGCCGGCGCGGCGGTCGCGCAGCATGTTGGTGGTGAAGCCGTGGTCGATCTTGATCACGTCCACCGGCAGCATGGTGAGGTAATTCAGCGAGGAATAACCCGTGCCGAAGTCGTCGATGAACAGCCGGAAGCCCATGCTGCTCAGGGCCTGGAGCTGGGCGATGGTGGTGTCCGGATCGACGATCAGGCTGCTCTCGGTGATTTCCAGGCCCAGCCAGCCGGGGTCGGCGTCCCATCCGGCCAGCAGGGCGCGCAGGTCGCCCGGCAGGGTGCCGCTGACCAGGTTGCGGGTGGAGAGGTTGACAGCGATCGGCAGCGCCAGGCCCTCCTGGCGCCAGGCGTGCGACTGGCGCACCGAGGCCTGCAGCATGGCGTTGGTGAGCGCGTGGATCAGTTCAGTGGATTCGATCAGGGGCACGAACTCGCCCGGCGGCACCATGCCCAGCTGCGGATGGTGCCAGCGCGCCAGCGCTTCGACGCCGATCACCTCGCCGGTGGCCATCGCCACCTTGGGCTGGCAATACAGCTCGATCTGGCCTTCGGCGACCGCGTTGCGGAACTGCCCGAGCAGGGCCAGACGCTGCGGGTCGTAGGGGTCCTGGGCGGCGTCGTACATCATGGTCTTGCGTCCGTTCTGCCTGGCCTGGTGCACCGCCACGTCGGCCTTGCGCAGCAGGTCGGTCGGGTTGCGCGCGTGCCCCGGGGCCAGCGCGATGCCGGTCTGGGCGCTGATCTCGTAGCGCACGCCGGCGATCAGGAAGGTGGTGTCGAACACGCGCGCGATGGTCTCGGCCACGGCGCCCGCGTTATAGGCGCGCACGCCGCGCAGCACGGCGATGAACTGGGCGTTGCCGGTGCGCGCCAGGTGCACGTCCTCCCCCAGTTCGGTCTTGAGGCGGCGCGCCACGTCGCGCAGCAGGTCGTCGCCGTTCAGGTGGCCGAGGGTGAGGTTGATCTCGCGGAAGCGCGCCAGCGCCACCGTGAGCACGGCCACCGGCTCTTCCAGCCCGCGGCTTTCGCAGAAGGCGGTGTCCAGGTAGCGGCACATCGCCACCCGGTTCGGCAGCCCGGTGAGCTCGTCGCAAAAGGCGAGGCGCTCGATTTCCTGCTCGGCGCGGGTGATGTCGGTGACGTCGCGGATGATACCGACGATGCGCACCGGCTGGCCGTCCTCGTCGCGCACCACGTCGGCCTGCGAATGCACGTAGCGCACTTCATGGTCGCCCTCCACGATGCGGTAGCGGTGATCGTAGCGCTGGCCCGGCGTGTTCAGGGTATGCTCGCGCGCCGCCGCCACGCCGGCCACGTCCTCGGGATGGATGCGCCGGAACAGCTGGTCGAGCGTGAACGGCCCGCCGCTGCCGTTGCGCTGCGGGTCGATGCGGAAGATGCGGTAGGTCTCGGCCGAGGTGGTTTCGATCAGCCCGGTGCGCAGGTCGGCGGCCCAGGTGCCGATGTGGGCGATTTCCTGCGCGTGCTGGAGGTCGGACTCGGTCTGCAGCAGCTGGTCGCGCAGGCGGCGTTCCTCGGTGATGTCGACGGTGGCGCACGCGAACCAGTCGGGCGAGCCGTGGTCGCCGCTGATGCGCCGGCCGCTGGCGCGCAGCACGTGCTCGCTGCCGTCCGGCCAGCTCAGGTGCAGGCTGGTGTCGAAGGGCTGGCCGTCCAGGATGCAGCGCTCGATGGCCAGCGCGAAGGCGGGCCGCTCGTCCGCGTGCACCGGCGCCAGCAGGCGTTCCATCGAGGGCATCACGCTGGCCGGCTCCAGGCCCAGGTTCTTGAACTGCTGGACCGACCAGGTGAGGCGGGCGGTGGTCAGGTTCATGGTGCAGCAGCCCAGGCCGGTCACTTCCTGCGACACCATCAGGACCTCCTGCAGATGCGCCAGCCTGGCTTCGGCTTCCGCGGTTTCGGAATGGTCCTGCATGGCCAGCAGCACCGGCGCCGGCTCGTCGCAGTTGAGCCGGTAGCACTGCAGCTTGCAGTGCAGGCAGGCGCCGTCCTTGCCGATGTGGGCCAGGGCCGGCAGCTGGGCTTCGCCGTCGCGCGCCGCGGCCGCCACCGCTGCGCGCACCCGGGCGTGGTCGTCGGGTTCGAACAGGTCCAGCAACTCGGTGCCCGCCCATTCGCCGGGACCGTAGCCGTAGGTCGCGCTGGCGCAGGTATTGGCGCCGAGCACGCGCAAGCTCGCGCTGTCGCACACCACGAGGGGCGCGGGAGCGCGCTCGAACGCAATGCGGCACCAGTCGCTGTCGATGGCGTGGAACCCGGGTTCCATGGCGGGCCTCCGTTCTTCCTTTTATGCAGATAGGGTAGGAATTGCTGAACTGATAAGAATAATATGAGCCCTCCGCGCGCCGGAGTCCAGTGATTTCGCGCGATTTTCAAACCCGGCTTCCATAATTTGTATATGCACGGCGCATGCAAGCAGGGCGGAAGCGCGCTTGCGGCGGCAGGCGCGCGCTGGCATGATTCAAACTATTTGAACTATTCCCCATGACCAGCGCCCGCGACGCCCTCACTCCCGCCTCCCTGGCCATGCTCGAAGCGATCGCCGAGCATGGCAGCTTCGCCGCGGCCGCGCGCGCGCTCGGCATGGTGCCGTCCGCGCTGACCTACCGCGTGCGCGTGGTCGAGGAAGCCCTCGACGCGCTGCTGTTCGACCGCAGCTCGCGCCGCGCGCGCCTCACCGAAGCCGGCGCCGAGCTGCTGCGCGAGGGCGCGCGCCTGCTCGACGAGGTCGACGCCATCGCCAACCGGGTCAAGCGCGTCGCCACCGGCTGGGAATCGCATTTCAGCATCGCGGTCGACAGCGTGATCGACCGCGCCACCATGATGGAGCTGTGCGCCGCCTTCTTCGCCCTGGAGTCGCCGACACGCCTGAAACTGCGCGCCGAAACCCTGTCCGGCACCCTGGACGCGGTGCTGAGCGGCCAGGCCGACCTGGCCCTCGGCGTCGCGCTAGACACCCGCAACCGGGTCGGCCTGCAGCGCGAGGCCATGGGCACGATGGAATTCGTGTTCGCTGTCAGCCCCTCGCATCCGCTGGCGTCCATGCCGGAACCGCTGAGCGAGGATATGGTGCGCGCCCACCGCGCCGGAATCGGCCAGCACCACGGCGCGCGCGGCGGCGGCTTGAACGTCGGCCTGCTGGCCGGGCAGGAAGTGTTCACCGTGACCGAGCTGCGCGCCAAGGTCGACGCCCAGCTGCGCGGCCTGGGCGTGGGCTACCTGCCGCTGCCGGTGGCGCGTCCCTATCTCGACAGCGGCGCCCTGGTCGCGCGGCGCCTGGACCGGCCGGAGCACCGGCTGAGCTTCTATTGCGTGTGGCGCAGCGACAGGGCCGGACGGGGCAAGGCCTTGCAGTGGTGGCTGGAGCAGGTGCGCAGTCCCGTCACCCGCGCCGCGCTGCTGGGCGAACGGGCAGCGCCGGCCAGGAAGCGTTCGTTCAAATAATTTGAACGTGGTTGCCGGATCCCTTGTGCGAACACTCAGCCGTAACGACGCATAATCATGGTTTCCAGCGTCGCCGGCCGTGTTGCGGCAAGGTGACGCGACCTGTCAACGAATGGAGTCACTGCATGAAGAAACTGTTTGCCTTCCTGGTCGCCGCCGGCGTGTCCCTGGGCGCCGCCGCCGCTCCCGAAACCTATGTGATCGACAACACCCACACCTTCCCGCGCTTCGAGTACAGCCACTTCGGCTACTCGACCCAGGTGAGCCGCTTCGACAAGACCAGCGGCAAGATCGTGCTGGACCGCGCCGCCAAGTCCGGCTCGGTGGACGTGGTGATCGATGCGACCAGCGTCAACACCGGCTTCCCGGTGTTCAACAGCCACCTGCAGGGCGAGGACTTCTTCGACACCAAGAAGTACCCGACCATCACCTTCAAGTCGGACAAGCTGAACTTCGAGGGCGACAGGCTGGCCTCGGTCGACGGCAAGCTGAGCATCAAGGGCGTGACCAAGCCGGTGCGCCTGGAAGTCACGTCCTTCCACTGCATGCCGCACCCGATGCTCAAGAAGGACGCCTGCGGCGCCAACGCGGTCACCAAGATCAAGCGCAGCGAGTTCAACGCCGGCAAATACGCGCCCTACGTCGGCGACGAAGTGACCCTGAGCATTCCGGTCGAAGCGGTCAAGGAATAAGGATCGCCGCCAGCACCATCGCCAGTCCCACGACGGACACCGTCCACACCAGGGTGCGCACGACCGGCACCCCGGCCGCGTACAGCGGCACGTAGACGATCCGGCCCACGAGGTAGAGCCAGCTTCCCCACAGCGTGAGCTCGCCGAGACGATCCGCCGCGTGGGCCGCCAGCACCGCCGCCGCGAACAGCGGCAGGGTTTCGAACAGGTTGCCCTGGGCCCGCTGCAGGCGGGCCGTGACCGGCCGCGGCGGCGGCGCCTCGCCGTCGCGCGCGCCCACGTTGTAGGCCGCACCCGTCTCCTGGGTGCGCAGCAGGGCCGGCAGCAGGATCTGGACCAGGGCCAGCACCAGCGTCCATCCAAGTATCGTCAGTTCGGTCTTCATCCGTTTCCCTCCCCGGAAGCTCGTCAGGACAGCATCGCTGCCCTGCGATCATACGCGTGCCCCGCTCGATGCGGCATTCCGTCTCAAGTAAGAGAAAGTCGGCCGGTCCTAGCCGGCATCCAGGCCCAGCAGGTCGGCGCGCGGCCGCCCCCAGCCGGGCACGGGCCTGGGACAGGGCTGGCCTTCCAGCCGGGCATAGGGCAGGGTGGAAAAATTCGGCTGGTCCGGGGCGCCGAAGCGCAGGTCCGTGGCGCTGCCGCCGGCCAGCGAAGGCACGCGTGCGAAGCGGGTCCAGGCATCGACATGGCAGTTGTTGCGCTGGAGGGCGCGGAATGCGGCCAGGCCGCCCGTTTGTTCCATCCGCCAGGCGAGTGCCGTGGCCCGGCTGCCCGGTTGGCCGCCGAAGCGCGCCGGGCAGCGCGACACCGGATTCAGTCCGGGAGCCAGGCTGAGCACGCCGACCCGCACCGTATAGCTGCCCGCACGCGCATCGTCGCTGACCGTGGAGAAGGCCCAGCACAGCGGATTCGACGGGAAGGCCGAAAGCGGCAGGTCGAGCACGCGGCCGCCGGGATCGCGCTGCGCCAGTTCGGCCCGGATCTGCGTCCTCGCCAGGTGCGCGGCCAGCGCCTGCACGCCGATGAAGCCGATGCAAGCCAGCACCGCCGTCACCAGGGCCGCGGCGCCGCCGCGCCGTGCGGCCAGCATGACGGCGCCCGCGATACCGGCCAGCAGGACCAAGGACCCCCACTGCAGGAAGCCCATCCAGGCGAAGGCGCCGAAGGCCGCCGCCAGCAGAAGCAGGGGCGGCCAGCGTCCGCGGCGCGTCGCCACCATCGCCATCGCCGTTCCGAAGGCGGTCCAGAACGCCGGTTCGACGATGAAGACCAGGTCGCCGTACAGCCAGCGCGCATCGAAGGGATGGAAAGGGTGGACGCCATACACGTTGAGTGCGTCGAAAGCCATGTGCAGCCCAACGCCCAGGAGGCCGGCCGCGGCCAGCCCGCGCCCCGCCGGGCGGCTTTCGCGCATCAGGCGCCGGACGCGGGGCCAGAACAGCCACATCAGGCCGAGCAGCAGCGCCACCTGGGGCAGGCCCCACAGCAGGGTATGCGTGTGGCCGCGGTGATGCATCAGGTAGCCCAGCGGCGGCGCCAGGAGCGGGGTGAGCACCAGGTCCAGGTCGGGAAAATTGCTGGCGATCAGACCGGTGGCGAGCAGGGCGCGGCGCCGGGTGCGGCCGCGCATGGGATCGGGTTCGGCCGGCAGCGCACGCTCGACCAGTTCGCCGAGCGCCAGGCCGACCAGGGAATGGGTGAGGTTATCCATCCCGAAAGCTTACACTGAAAGCAAGATTTCTTCGTTGGAAAGCATTTTCTTGTGCCTACCTCCTGGCTTGTCTGGGCTTTTTGATCTAGGTCAAAAATTTTGTGAATGCCGCTCAGTAGAATGCAAAGACTGGAATTTTGCCATTCAGCAACACAAGGAGAAGTGTCGTGCGTAACAAGCAGCCGGTCACCGGCATCGAGTACCTGTTGAAAGAGGGCCAGTCCATCGTGTCGAAGACCGACACCAAGGGCCGCATCACCTACGTGAACCCGAGCTTCATCGAGGTCAGCGGCTTCGACGAGCCGGAATTGCTGGGCAAGGCCCACAACGTGGTGCGCCATCCGGACATGCCGCCGGAGGCCTTTGCCGACCTGTGGCGGACCCTGCAGGCGGGCGAGCCGTGGACCGGGATGGTCAAGAACCGCCGCAAGAACGGCGATTTCTACTGGGTGGTGGCGAACGTGGTGCCGGTCAAGGAGGCGGGGCGGGTCACCGGCTACATGTCGGTGCGCACCGCGCCCACGCGCGAACAGGTGCGCGCCGCCGAGGAGCTCTACCGCAAGATCCGGGCCGGCGAAGCGAAGGACCTGGTGATCGTGCGCGGCCAGGCCGTGCGCGCCGGCTGGCGCCGCAAGCTGGCCGCCCTGCGCGAACTGCCGCTCACGCGCCGTCTCGGCATGATGATGTCGGCCCAGGCCGCGCTGCTGGCCGGCCTGGGCATCACCTCCGGCAGCACCGCCTGGCAGATGCTGGCCGCCCTGGGCACGGCCGCCACCCTGGCCGCCTGGGCCGACCTGCATCGCTCCATCGCCCGCCCGCTGGGCGAAGCGACCAGCGCCGTCTACGCGCTGGCAGGGGGCGACCTGGCGCCCCCCTGCGAGCTTGGCAGCAGCAGCGGCAGCGGCGAGATCGGCCGCCTGCAGCTGGCCCTGCGCCAGCTGAACATCAACCTGAGGGCCATCGTCGGCGACGTGCGCCGCAATGTCGGCTCGATCGAGCACGCCACCCGCGCCATCGCCGCCGGCAACAGCGAGCTGGCAGGCCGCACCGAGGCGCAGGCGGCCAGCCTGGAGCAGACCGCGGGCAGCCTGGGCCAGATCGCCGCCGCCGCCGGCCGGAACACCGATAACGCGGTGCGCGCCGACCAGCTGGTGGTGGGCGCCTCCACCGTGGCCGGACGCGGCGGCGACGCCGTCGAGCGCGTGGGCGACACCATGGGAAGAATCAGCCAGTCCTCGGCCCGCATCGCCGACATCATCGGCCTGATCGACGGCATCGCCTTCCAGACCAATATCCTGGCCCTGAACGCCGCCGTGGAGGCTGCGCGGGCAGGGGAGCAGGGCCGCGGCTTCGCCGTGGTCGCGGGCGAGGTGCGCAGCCTGGCCCAGCGCTCGGCCGCCGCCGCCAAGGAAATCAAGGCACTGATCGAGTCTTCCAGCAAGCAGGTCGGGCAGGGCAACGCCCTGGTGGGCGATGCCGGCCAGACCATGCGCGAGGTGGTCGCCTCGGTGCGCGACGCCGCCGCCATCATGCACGCCATCACCGCGGCCAGCCGCGAGCAGGGCGAAGGCATCGCCCAGGTCAACGCCGCCATGGCCCAGCTGGACGCCATCACGCGCCAGAACGCCACCCTGGTCGAGGAGTCGGCAATGGCGTCCGGCAGCGTCGCCGACGAGGCCGCGCAGCTGGTCCAGGCCCTGTCCGTGTTCAAGCTCGACGATGGAATGCGCATGCCCGTTCGGCAGTCTCGGCCGTATTTGATGCAAGTCAAGGATTTGGCCGAAGCAGATCAATAAACTGCAGGCTGATCCTGTCGCATTGCACTTCCGCAATGCGACCAGCAGCAGGAGTTTATTGTCATGCTTGTTGAAGCGCACCCGTCCTCGGCCTGCCCGGCCCCACTCGTATTCACTCCCAGCGTCGAATTCGACGCTGAGCTGCTCGGCCGGCTCGGCAAGTCCGGCCCGCGCTACACCTCCTACCCGACCGCCGACCGCTTCGGCGCCGGATTCGGCTACCGCGACTACCTGCACGCCGTCGCCGGCGTGCGCACCCGCGGCGGCAAGCGCCCGCTGTCGCTCTACCTGCACATCCCGTTCTGCGACACGGTGTGCTACTACTGCGCCTGCAACAAGATCGTCACCAGGCGCCGCGACAAGGCCGCGCTCTACCTGTGCTACCTGAAGCGCGAGATCGAGATGCAGGGCCTGCTGTTCGCCGGCATGAACGAGGTCGAGCAGCTGCACTTCGGCGGCGGCACCCCGACCTACCTGTCAGACGAGCAGATGGGCGACCTGATGGCCCACCTGCGCCGCAGCTTCCGCTTCGCGCCGGACGACGCCGGCGAATATTCGATCGAAGTGGATCCGCGCACCGTCTCGGCCGATCGCGTGCACAGCCTGCGCCGCCAGGGCTTCAACCGCATCAGCCTGGGCGTGCAGGATTTCGACCCTGAGGTGCAGAAGGCCGTCAACCGCGTCCAGCCCGAGCACGAAACCCGCGCCGTCATCGACGCGGCGCGCGCGGCGGGCTTCCGCTCGGTGAGCATCGACCTGATCTACGGCCTGCCGAAGCAAACGCTGGACACCATGCGCCAGACCCTGGACAAGGTGGTGGCTGCCGACCCGGACCGCATCTCGGTCTACCACTACGCCCACATGCCCCACCTGTTCAAGCCGCAGCGCCGCATCGACGCGGCGGAGATGCCGGACAGCGACACCAAGCTGCGCATGCTCCAGCTGTGCATCGAGCGCCTGGGCGCGGCCGGCTACGTCTACATCGGCATGGACCATTTCGCCAAGCCGGCGGACGACCTGGCCGTGGCCCAGCGCCAGGGCCGCCTGCACCGCAATTTCCAGGGCTATTCGACCCACGCCGACACCGACCTGGTGTCCTGCGGCGTGTCGAGCATCAGCGCGGTGGGCGCCACCTACAGCCAGAACGTCAAGACCCTGGACGAGTACTACGACGCGCTCGACGCCAACGAACTGCCGGTGGCGCGCGGCGCCCGCCTGTCGATGGACGACCTGCTGCGCCGCGCCATCATCCAGAAGCTGATGTGCCAGTTCGAGCTGTCGGTGAGCGCCATCGAGCAGGCCTTTCCCATCGTCTTCGAGCAGTACTTCGCCAACGAGCTGGCCCAGCTGCGCCAGCTCGAGCGCGACGGCCTGGTCAGCCTGGGGCCGGAGTGGCTGAGCGTCACCATGAAGGGGCGCCTCCTGATCCGCAACGTGTGCATGGTGTTCGACCGCTACCTGGCGGAACGCACCGGCCCGCGCCATTCGCAAACCCTCTGAGGCCTCCATGCCAGGTATCGCCCTGTTTCCCGTGTTCCTGGTCGGCCTGCTCGGCAGCGTCCACTGCGCCGCCATGTGCGGCGGCATCGTCGGCGCGCTGTCGGTGGGCGGCGCGCGCCCGGCGCCGCCAGCCTTCCCGGTCCCGGTGCGCACGGTGACGGCCCGGCCGGCCGCCAACCTCGCCGCCTACAACACCGGGCGCATCGCCAGCTACATGGCGGCCGGGGCGCTCGCCGGCGGAGCGGCCGGTTTCGCGGCGCTGCCGGGCCTGCAGGAGGCCGCCTACTGGGCGGCGAACCTGATGCTGGTGGCGCTCGGCCTGTTCCTGATGGACGCCTGGCGCGGCCTGGAGCGGCTGGAGCAGGGCGGCCAGGCGCTGTGGCGCCATGTGCGTCCGCTGCTGCGCCGCCTCGGCACGCCGTCCACTCCCGGCCGCATGCTGGCCGCCGGCGCCCTGTGGGGCTGGCTGCCTTGCGGCATGGTGTACAGCGTGCTGGTGACGGCCATGCTGTCCGGCTCCGCGCTGGACGGCGCGGCGGTGATGCTGGCCTTCGGCCTGGGCACCTTGCCGATGCTGGCCGCGCTCGGACTGGCCGGCCAGCGCCTGCGCGGCCTGCTGCGGATGCGCCGCGTGCGCCTGCTGTGCGGCCTGGCGGTCGCCGGCTTCGGCCTGGCCGGGCTGGCGCGCGCCGCCGGCGGCCTGCCGGAAAGCTGGGTGCACCTGGTGTGCGTCGGCGCGCGGAGCGCGGCATGAGCGCGGTGCTGGCACAGCTGCGGGCCGAGGCGCAGGGCGGAGCGCCGGTCCAGCTGCGCGAGGCCGCGCCGGTCCCCGCGCCGGCCGTGCTGGACAACTGCTTTCACTGCGGCTTGCCGGTCGCGGCCGAGAGCCGCTGGCACGCCGTGGTCGATGGCGCGCCGCGCCCCATGTGCTGCCCCGGCTGCGCAGCGGCGGCCCAGGCCATCGTGGACGGCGGCTTCGCCGACTACTACGCTACCCGCACCGAGTACGCGGCCCCGGTCGGCCATGCCGCCGATGCGCCCGAACTCCTGCTGTACGACGGCCAGGAGAACCAGGACGAGGCCACCTTCGCCGTCGAGGGCATGCGCTGCGCCGCCTGCGTCTGGCTGATCGAGCGGCGTCTCGGACAGCTGCCCGGCGTGCGCGAAGCGGCCCTGAACGTCGCCACCGAGCGCCTGCACGTGCGCTGGGACCCGGCGCTGTGCAAGCCGAGCGTCATCCTGCGCACCCTGCGCCTGATCGGCTATTCCGCCTATCCCTACGACGCCAGGCAGCACGGCGAGCAGCTCGAACAGGCGCGCAAGAAGCTGTTCCGCCAGCTGTTCGTGGCCGGCCTGTCGATGATGCAGGTGATGATGTACGCGGTGCCGGTCTACCTGGCCCAGGACGGCAGCATGGACGCGTCGATGACGGCGCTGATGCACTGGGCCTCGCTGTTCCTGACCCTGCCCGCGGTGCTGTACTCGGCCCAGCCCTTCTTCGTGGGCGCCTGGCAGGACCTGAAGCGCGGCCTGCCGGGCATGGACATGCCGGTGGCCCTGGGCGTCGCCGCCGCCTTCGCCGGCAGCTGCGCCGCGCTGTTCAGCGGCCGCGGCGACGTGTATTTCGATTCGGTGACCATGTTCGTGTTCCTGCTGCTGGGCAGCCGCTACCTGGAGCTGGGTGCGCGCCGCAAGGCCGCGGGCGCGCTCGAGCGCCTGCAGCGGGGCGTGCCGGCATCGGCGCTGCGCCTGCGCGGCGACCCGGCCGCGCGCGAATCCGAGCTGGTGGCCGCCGGTGCGCTGCAGGTGGGCGACCTGGTGCTGGTCAGGGCCGGCCAGGCGATTCCGGCCGACGGCGTCATCGTCGACGGCGACACCGAGGTCGACCTGGCCCTGCTCACGGGCGAGAGCCGCACCCAGCGCAAGGCCGTGGGCGACAGCCTGCCCGGCGGCGCGGTCAATGCGGCCCAGACCATCATCCTGCGCGTGACCTCGACCGCCACCGACAGCACCCTGGCGATGCTGGTGCGCCTGGTCGAGAAGGCCGGGCAGGGCAAGCCGGCGCTGGCGCTGTGGGCCGACCGCGTGGCCGCCTGGTCGGTGGTGGGCCTGCTGGTGCTGACCTTGGCCGTGTTCCTCGCCTGGCAGGCCGTCGAGCCGTCCCGCGCCTGGCAGGCGGCGGTAGCGGTGCTGGTCGTGACCTGCCCGTGCGCGCTGTCGCTGGCCACGCCCACCGCGCTGGCCGCGGCCACCGACCGCCTGCTGCGGCGCGGCGTGCTGGCGGTGAAGCCGCACACGCTGGAAACGCTGGAGCGCGCCACCCACATCGTGTTCGACAAGACCGGCACCCTGACCCTGGGCCGGCCGGTGCTGCGCCAGGCGGTGCCGGTGGGCTCGCAGCCGGTGGAGGCCTGCCTGCGCATCGCGGCGGCCCTGGAAGCCGACAATCCGCACCCGATCGCGCAAGCCATCCGCGAAGCCGGCGGGGCGGCGGTGGGCGTGGCCGAGCAGGTCCGCTACCTGGTGGGGCAGGGCGTGGAAGGCCAGGTCAACGGGCGCCCGTACCGGCTCGGCAGTGCGGCCTTCGTGGAAGGCGTGGCCGGCGGCGTGGCGCGTTCGGCGGCGCCCACCGGCACCACCTCGGTGTGGCTGGGCACGGCCGGCGGCTGGCTGGCGCGCTTCGACCTGTCGGACGGCCTGCGTCCCGAGGCCGCGGCGGTGGTGCAGCGCTTCAAGGACGGCGGCAAGACCGTGGTCCTGCTGAGCGGCGACGAGCAGCGCGCGGCGCAGGCGGTGGCCGGACAGCTCGGCATCGCCACCGCCCTCGGCGGCAGGCTGCCGGACGAGAAGCTGGCCTATGTGCGCGGCCTGCAGAACCAGGGAGCGGTGGTGGCCATGGTCGGCGACGGCATCAACGACGCCGCCGTGCTGAGCGGGGCGGATGTGTCCTTCGCCATGGGGCGCGGGGCCGAGCTGGCCCAGCTGCACGCGGACGGGGTGCTGCTGGGCGACGGCCTGCTGCCGCTGGCCGATGCGGCCGACACGGCGCGCCGCACTTTGGCCGTGATCCGCCAGAACCTGATCTGGGCCTCGGTGTACAACCTGGTGGCGATCCCGGCGGCGGCGTCGGGCCTGCTGAATCCCTGGATGTCGGGCATCGGCATGGCGGCCAGCTCGGCGCTGGTAGTGCTCAATGCCCTGCGGCTGAGGACGGACTGAATGGAAGCCTTGTACTTGCTGATACCCTTGAGTATCTGCCTGGTCGCGCTCGCGGTGTGGATCTTCTTCGGGGCGGCGGAGAGCGGGCAGTTCGACGACCTCGAAGGCCCGGCCCTGAGAATCCTGCGGGACGACGACGTAGCGCAGTAGGCTGCCACTAAGTTGTCACGTAGCGCGATTCAACAACACTCCACGCCATACCTCAACCGATGCGGAACAATTTGATTCACATCAAGGATTTTTAAGGTTCCGAAAAGCACACTCCTGATTGTCAGCCCTATGATTAATCAGGAGAGCATCTTGGACAGCAGTCTCAACTATAACTACAAGATCGTGCGCCAGTTCGCGATCGCGACCGTGGTCTGGGGCGTGATCGGCATGGCCGCCGGCGTCTTCATCGCCGCGCAGCTGGCCTGGCCCGCACTGAACTTCGACATCCCCTGGCTCAGCTACGGACGCCTGCGCCCGCTGCACACCAACGCGGTCATCTTCGCCTTCGGCATCTGCGGCCTGTTCGCCACCTCGTACTACGTGGTCCAGCGCACCTGCCAGGTGCGGCTGTTCTCCGACAGGCTGGCCGCCTTCACCTTCTGGGGCTGGCAGGCGGTGCTGGTCTCGGCCGCGGTCTCGCTGCCGATGGGCTTCACCCGCGGCAAGGAATACGCGGAACTCGAATGGCCGATCGCGATCCTGATCACCATCGTCTGGGTCGCCTACGCCGTGGTCTTCTTCGGCACCATCGTCAAGCGCAAGGTCAAGCATATCTATGTCGCCAACTGGTTCTTCGGCGGCTACATCCTGGCGGTCGCCATCCTGCACGTCGTGAACGGCATGGCGATGCCGGTGTCGGCCATGAAGTCCTACTCGGTCTACGCGGGCGTGCAGGACGCCATGATCCAGTGGTGGTACGGCCACAACGCGGTGGGCTTCATCCTGACCGCCGGCTACCTGGGCATGGTCTACTACTTCATTCCCAAGCAGGCCGAGCGCCCGGTGTATTCCTACCGCCTGTCGATCGTGCACTTCTGGGCCCTGATCTTCACCTACATGTGGGCCGGCCCGCACCACCTGCACTACACCGCGCTGCCCGACTGGACCCAGTCGATCGGCATGGTGTTCTCGCTGATCCTGCTGGCGCCGTCCTGGGGCGGCATGATCAACGGGATGATGACCCTGTCAGGGGCATGGCACAAGCTCCGTTCGGACCCGCTGCTCAAGTTCATGATCGTCTCGCTGTCCTTCTACGGCATGGCCACCTTCGAGGGCCCGATGATGTCGATCAAGACCATCAATTCTCTGTCGCACTACACGGATTGGACCGTGGCCCACGTCCATGCGGGCGCCCTGGGCTGGGTCGGCTTCATCACCATGGGCTCGATCTACTACCTGATCCCGCGCCTGGCCGGCAAGAAGCAGATGGCCAGCATGGCCCTGGTCGAAGCCCACTTCTGGGTGGCCACCATCGGCATCGTCCTGTACATCGCCTCGATGTGGATCGCCGGCGTGATGCAGGGACTGATGTGGCGCGCGGTGAACCCGGACGGCACCCTGACCTATACCTTCGCCGAAAGCGTCAAGGCCACCTTCCCGTACTACGTGATCCGCTTCACCGGCGGCTTCCTCTACCTGTCGGGCATGGTGCTGATGGCTTACAACACCTGGCTGACGATGCGCGGCACGGCCAACGTCGACGCGCGCATCCCGGCCGCAGCCGCCAAGCCGCAACTGGCCGCAAGCGGCGAACCGGTACACGCCTGAGCACGGAGCATAACAATGAAATTCACCCATGAATGGATCGAGAAGAACCCCTGGCTCCTGATCGGCCTGGTCCTCCTGGTCATCTCCTTCGGCGGCCTGGTCGAGATCGTGCCGCTGTTCTTCCAGAAGTCGACCACCGAGCCGGTCGCCGGCTTGAAACCTTATTCACCGCTGCGACTGGCGGGACGCGACATCTACATCCGCGAAGGCTGCTACAACTGCCACTCGCAGATGATCCGTCCCTTCCGCGCCGAGACCGAGCGCTATGGCCACTATTCGGTGGCGGGAGAGTTCGTCTACGACCACCCCTTCCAGTGGGGCTCGAAGCGCACCGGCCCGGACCTGGCCCGCGTGGGCGGCCGCTACAGCGACGAATGGCACCGCACCCACCTCGACAACCCGCGCGACGTGGTGCCGGAATCGAACATGCCCGGCTATCCGTGGCTGGCGCAGAACAAGCTGGTGGCGGCCGAGATCCTGCCCAAGATGCGCGCCATGCAGCGCATCGGCGTTCCTTACTCGGACGCCGAAGTGGCGGCCGCGCCGGCGGAGCTAAGCGGCAAGACCGAACAGGATGCCCTGATCGCCTACCTGCAAGGGCTCGGCACCCAGATCAAGACGAGGAACTGAGATGGCACTGCAACAGATTTTCGATAGCGCGAGCAGCCTGATGACGGTGGTGAGCTTCACCACCTTCCTGGGCATCCTGGCCTGGACCTACGTGCTCCACAAGAACAAGGACTTCGAGGCGGCAGCGGCGCTGCCCTTCGCCGATGAGCTCATCGAGGAGGAGCGTGACCATGGCTGATTTCTTCAACGGCTTCTGGCACTGGTACATCGCGGTCATCACGGTGCTGTCCATCCTCGGCTGCGGCATCCTGCTGTGGTCGCAGTCGGTGCACAAGGTCAAGCTGGACGCCAACGGCGAACCCCAGAAGACCACCGGCCACGTCTGGGACGAAGACCTGACCGAGCTGAATACGCCGATGCCGCGCTGGTGGATGTGGATGTTCTACCTGACCATCGTGTTCGGCCTGGCCTACCTGGTGCTGTATCCCGGCCTGGGCAGCTACGCGGGCAAGCTGGGGTGGAACTCCAAGGGCGAATACCAGGCGGAGCTCACGCAGGCCAAGGCGGATTTCGGCCCGCTGTTCGCCCGGTACGCCAACCAGGACCTGAAGCAGGTCGCGGCCGATCCGCAAGCCCAGGCCATCGGCGAGCGCCTGTTCCTGAACTACTGCGCACAGTGCCACGGCTCGGATGCGCGCGGCAACAAGGGCTTTCCGAACCTGGCCGACAAGGACTGGCTGCACGGCGGCGAACCGGCCACCATCAAGACCACCATCATGCATGGACGCATCGGCATGATGCCGGCCATGGGCGGCGCGCTCGGCTCCGACAAGGACGTGGAAGCGGTCGCGCATTACGTGCGCAACCTGTCGGGCCTGACGGCCGACCCGGTCAAGGTCGCCTTCGGCAAGCCCAAGTTCGCCGCCTGCGTGGCCTGCCACGGCGCGGAAGGCAAGGGCAATCCGATGATGGGCGCGCCCAACCTGGCCGACAAGACCTGGCTCTACGGCGGCAGCGCCGAGACGGTGATGGAAACCATCCGCAAGGGCCGCACCAACACCATGCCCGCCTTCGGCGAATTCCTCGGCGAAGAGAAGGTGCACGTGCTGGCGGCCTACGTGTGGAGCCTGTCCAACGACACCCATATCAAAACGGCCTCGCAATGAACGCCCCGAAGGAAGCTGTCATCCACATGTATGCCGCGCGGGAGGAAATCTACCCGCGCGAGATCAAGGGCCGCTATGCGTCCTTGCGCTGGGCTTGCGTGTGGCTCACCCAGCTGCTGTTCTACGGCCTGCCGTGGCTGAGCATGAACGACCGCCAGGCCGTCCTGTTCGACCTGGCCAGCCGCAAGTTCTATTTGTTCGGCATCGTGTTCTGGCCCCAGGACTTCATCTACCTGGCGGCGCTGCTGATCATTTGCGCCTACGGGCTGTTCCTGGTGACGGCGGTGGCCGGCCGCGTGTGGTGCGGCTTCGCCTGCCCGCAGACGGTATACACCGAAATCTTCCTCTGGATCGAGCGCAAGATCGAAGGCGCGCGCAGCGCCCGCATCCGCCTGGACCGCCAGCCCTGGAGCCTGGAGAAGCTCGCCAGGAAGGGCGCCAAACACCTGGCCTGGGGCGCGGTGGCGCTGTGGACCGGCTTCACCTTCGTCGGCTACTTCACGCCGGTGCGCGAACTGAGCTTCGACGTGCTGGGATTGACGCTGGGTCCGTGGGAGAGCTTCTGGGTGCTGTTCTACGGCTTCGCCACCTACGGCAACGCCGGCTGGCTGCGCGAGCAGGTGTGCAAGTACATGTGCCCGTATGCGCGCTTCCAGAGTTCGATGTTCGACAAGGACACCCTGATCGTCACCTACGACGTGGCGCGTGGGGAACCGCGACATGCCCGTCCGACGACGAAAGGGGCGGGGGACTGCATCGACTGCAGCATGTGCGTGCAGGTCTGCCCGACCGGCATCGATATCCGCAAGGGCCTGCAGTATGAATGCATCGGCTGCGCCGCCTGCGTGGACGCCTGCAATGGCGTGATGGACAAGGTCGGCAAGCCGCGCGGCCTGATCCGCTACGCCACCGAGAACGGCCTGGCGCACGGGCTGAACCCGGCCGCGATCCGCAACCGCATGCTGCGTCCGCGCGTGCTGGTCTATACCGGCGTGCTGGCTGCGTTGGTGATCGGCATGGCGACCTCGATCGCGCTGCGCAATCCGCTCAAGCTGGATGTGATCCGCGACCGCGGTTCGATGGGCCGGGAAGTGGACGACGGCATGATCGAGAACGTCTACCGCCTGCAGGTGATGAACACGAGCGAACAGGCGCGGCGCCTGCACATAGCCGTGACCGGCATTCCGTCGGTGAGCGTGGCCGGCGAGGACGTGGTAGAGATCGACGCGGCCAGCACGCGTGCGGTGCCGGTGCGGGTGCGCATCGAACCGGGTGCGGCCAGGCCGGGCTCGAACAAGATCGATTTCACGCTGAGTTCGGTGGCGGACCCGCATCTGGCGGTGTCCGAGGATGCCGTCTTCATCGTGCCGAAGTGAGAAGGAACTTCATATGCAATCCGCAATCCATCCACTGCCGCGCGGCGCCGCGGCAGCCTGGTACAAGCACCGCTGGCCGTGGTTCCTGATGATCGGCCCGGCGCTGGTGCTGGTGGCCGGCGCCATCACTGCCTGGCTGGCGGTCAGCCGGCCGGACGCGCTGGTGGTGGGCGACTACTACAAGCAGGGCAAGGCGATCAACCAGGACCTGCGCCGCGACCGCGTGGCCGGCAGCCTGGGCCTGGCGTTCACGGCCCGCCACGATGCGCGGTCCGGCCGCCTGCAAGGTCGCCTGGAGAGCTTCGGCAAGCCGGTGGTGGCGCCTTTCCACATCCGCCTGGCGCACCCGACCCAGCCCGGCAAGGACCTGGTGCTGGAGGCGCTGCCCGATGCGCACGGTAGCTTCTCGGCGGCGCTGCCGGTGCTGGAGCCCACCCACTGGCAGGTGGTGCTCGAGGGCGCCAGGCGCGACTGGCGCCTGGCGGGCAGCTGGAGTCCGGCGAAGCAGGAGACGCTACGGATTCGCGCCGACGGGATGTGATGTGCCGGTGCGGTGAACTATTCTTTCAGCGAAGGCCATTCTCTGAAAGAATATTTCTGATGGCTGTTTCTGGCCCAATCGGCACCGCAAAGCGGACTTGTCTCGGCTGCGGCGTCGTCCTTGCGACTTGCGGCGACATGGTTTTCGTGTCTTCCTCCCAGCCGTTCTGCCCCAACACATAATCGATCGCGAAGCTGGAGTAAGCCAACCCGCCCCGTTCGACGCGAACCTTGACGCGCGTGGCCGATGCCGCCGCGCCCTGGAAACGTTGGTGCCATTCGCCAGGGCCGACCATACAATATTTGCTGAACGGCGCGCCGGCGTCTCCAATTTCTCCGAACCGGCCGCGCATCAGGGTACGTACTTCCGCCGGGAGCCCATCCAGCGTGCGTACCTCGGCCGGCTGGCCGTCAGCGGCGGCCAGGGCTCGAGTCTTGCACAGTGGCGAGTGGGCGGCTACCCACTCCGCCGCCATCGCAACGGCCGCGCCGGCCGCCGCCGGTACCTGGGCGGGGATCCCGCCGCGGATCACGGGACCATCGCCCAGTGCATAGCGCCGCTCCGTCAGGACCAGGGTCGAGCCGTCGGCCAGCGGATAAGTCATGTTCGCCGTCGTAAAGCCATGCGAGGTGGCGCCGAATGTACGGATCCGCGCACTTTCTCCCATCAAGGCGATCAGCAACATCTCTCCCGCGCTGGAGGTGTTCTCGCCGACCACGACCGCTACCGGCGTGCCGGCGAAGCGCCGCAGCGGATTCTGGATCTGGCCTCCATGGCGCTGCTCGATCTGCGCCAGGGTCTGTGGATGCACGTAGCGCTGGCGGCGGCCGTCGCGGTCCACCATGACGGCCGTGTTGCCGGCGCTGAACAGGGGATGCATGGCGGCGAAAGGCGGCCACGCGTTGCCGCCGCGCTGGGCGCTCAAGTCGACGACCAGCGCACAAGTGCCGGGCAGCGAGGGCAGGGCGGCAGCGTCGGCCATGAAACGTTTCAGGAAAAGGGGGGCCTCGACCTCCATGCCGCCCATGCTCTGGGGCGGCGTCCAATGCAGGACCTTGCCGTGCGCCGTCTCGATGCTGGCAAAGGAGGCCGGCTGGGCCGCCGATGCCGCCTGTACGGCCTGCCGGACCTGCTGGTAGCGCGCAGGTGCGGAGATGAAGGAATGACGGTCGACATCGAGTGTCCACAGCACCGCATTCACGTGCTGGAACAGGAGCCGCCGGTCGGTCTGGTCGCCGGCGGCATCGAGCGCGGCCAGCAGCCTATCCTTGGCCTTGGTGTATTCCTGGCGGTCGCGCGGGGGCAAGGCGTTGGCTTCCACCAGTTCGATGGCCCGCCGCACCACCTCCTTCGCGAGCGGCGTGGCGATCGGGTCCGGCTGCGGCGCTTCGGCGGCATGGACGGCGCCGGCCAGCAGCAGGCCGGCGAATGCCAGCCCGAAACGGTGGAGCGGATGCTGCTTGCTCTTCATGATGTCTCCCGGTGTTGACGCATCAGGAGGAAATGGTAGCAAGCTTCGTCTACGCAGTGAGGGTATTCCAAGGGCCCGCTGCCGCTTGCACTGGTGCGCGTACGTACGCAGCATGACAACATCGCGCGTTGTTGCTTTGCTCTCTTCCGTGTTAGATTCCTCGCCGGCAACATGCTCACCGCATACAGATCAACGACAAGGAAGAGAGACCCCACGATGCCATCGTCCCGCCTGCGCGCCACCATCGCCGCCCTGTTCATCCCCGCCGTGCTTGCCGGCGTGTCCCTGCCGACCGCCGCTCTGGCCGCGCCGGCCGCCACATCGGCCAGCGCCGTCAAGCCGCACAAGGCCTTCGACGTCTGGGCCGACAAGTTCGCCGAGGACTGGGTGCGCCTGAGCCCGCAGCTGGCGACCATGACCCAGTACTTCAGTGGCGCCGAGCAGGCCAGGCTGGACCGCGAACTGACGCCGCTCACGCATGCCCACCGCCAGAAGGTGGTCGCGCTGGCCAAGGCCGGCCTGGCGCGCCTGGACACGTTCAAGTCGGCGCCGCTGGACGACAATCAGAAGATCTCGGCCGCCGTGATGCGCTGGTCGCTGCAGAACACGGTCGCCAACGAGCCTTTCGAGGACCATGCCTTCATCTTCTCGCAGTTCAGCGGCGTGCAGGTCAGCCTGGTCAACTTCATGACCACCACCCACCCGCTGCGCAACAAGGCCGACGTCGACAGCTACCTGGCGCGCCTGGAGCAGGTCGGCACGCGCATGGACGAAGCCCTGGCGCGCGGCCGCGCCGCCGCCGCCAGGCAGCTGATCCCGCCGCGCTTCATCCTCGAGCGCGCCCAGTTCCAGGTCGACCACTTCCTCAAGCCCGCCGCCGCCCAGAACGTGCTGGTGACCACCTTCGAGCAGCGCACCGCCGGGCTGAAGGACCTGGCGCCGGAAGCGCGCGCCGCGGCGATTGCCCGCGCCACCGGCATCGTCGAACAGAAGATCCGCCCGGCCTACGGCCGCGTGAAGGACTTCATGGCCGAGATCCACCCGCGCACCGGCGACGTGGCCGGCATTTCGCGCCTGCCGAACGGCGCCGCCGCCTATGCCCGCGCGGTCGAGAACTTCACCAGCACCAGGCTGACCCCGGAACAGATCCACGAGATCGGCCTGCGCGAAGTGGCGCGCATCGAAGGCGCCATGGACAAGCACCTGCGCTCGCTCGGCCTTGCCGAGGGCGACATCGAGACCCGCATGAAGCAGCTCGACGAGCGCTTCCAGCCGAAAGGCGAGGGCGACCCGCGCCCGGCCATCATCGCCAGCTACGGCGAGATGGTGCGCGATGCCGAGAAGCGCAGCGCCTCGCTGTTCAACCTGAAGCCGCGCGCGCCGGTCGAAGTGCGCCGCGAACCGCCGCTGACCGAGCCCTCGGCGGCCGCCCACTATTCGTTGCCGGCGCCGGACGGCAGCCGCCCGGGCATCTTCTGGGTGCCGCTGCGCGGTCCGAAGTTCGACATGATCCGCATGCGCAGCCTGGCCTACCACGAGGCCGTGCCGGGCCACCACTTCCAGCTGGCGATCCAGCAGGAACTGACCGGCATCCCGAAATTCCGCAGCCAGCGCATCTTCAGCGGCGGCAGCGCCCACTCCGAAGGCTGGGCCCTGTACACCGAGCGCCTGGCGGTGGAACAGAACTGGTACGAGGGCGACGTGCCGGGCCTGCTCGGCGCGCTCGGCTCGGAATTGTTCCGCGCCCGCCGCCTGGTGGTCGACACCGGCCTGCACGCCAAGGGCTGGACCCGCCAGCAAGGCATCGACTACGGCATCGGCGCCCAGGAAGTGGAGCGCTATGTCGCCTGGCCGGGCCAGGCCAACGCCTACATGATCGGCATGCTGCGCATCCTCGAGCTGCGCGAGAAGGCGCGCAAGGAGCTGGGTGACAAGTTCTCGCTGCCGGCCTTCCACGACCTGGTGCTGGGCGCCGGCTCGGTGCCGCTGGACGTGCTGGGCGAACTGGTCGACGGCTGGATCGCCAAGCAAAAGAAGGCGTAAACGAAAGAAGGCGTCAACGAAAGAAGGCGTCAACGATAAAACGGCGGACCGGATGGCCCGCCGTTTCCGGAATCGCTGCAGACGGTATTACTTGCCGTCTTGCATCTTCTCGCCGGCGCGCTCCACGGCACGGCCGGTGGCGTCCTGGGCACGGTCGGCAGCCGCGCCGACTTCGGCGGCGGCTTCCTTGCTTTCCTGCTTCACTTCGGCGCCGGCGGCTTCGATGCGCTCGCCTGCGCGTTCGGTTGCGGCTTCCACGCGCTCGCCGGCGCGCTCGGTGGCGGCAGCGGCTTCAGCGGTGGCTTCCTTGGTCTCGGTCGCCACGGTCTGGCCGGCGTTGTCGATCGCCGCGCCGGCTTCCTGGGCCGGGCCCTTGCCGTCGCCATCGACGTCTTTCTTGCAACCGGTTGCCAGCACGGTGACTGCCATCATGATGCCTGCCAAGGTCATTTTGTTCATGTTGCTCTCCTTTAATGGTTGGGCAAATCGTTTAAATGTGTGTGTTTTGACAAGATATTACGCGCTGATAAGGCCGCGTTCCGTGCGCTGGCGCACGCCTGTAGCATTCGGCGGCCGATGTTGCTATGCTGTTCAGCGATTTACTTATAAGTAAGGCGGGGTTACCGCGCCGCCTGCCTCGTTCATACCGGCACACCCGTTGCCGCTCTGCTAGGGAAAACATGTCTCTGAATGACTTGGTCACTGCCGTCAATGGCATTATCTGGAGCCCGGCGCTCATCGCGCTCTGCCTGGGCACTGGTCTCTATTTCTCCCTCCGATCCCGCTTCCTGCAGGTGCGCCATGCGAAGGAGATGGTTCGTTTGATGTTTGAAGGCAAGAGTTCGGAGCAGGGCGTGTCCTCGTTCCAGGCCTTGTCCATGACCCTGGCCGGACGGGTCGGCACCGGCAACATCGCGGGCGTCGCAACCGCGATCACCTTCGGCGGCCCGGGCGCCGTGTTCTGGATGTGGGCGGTGGCCTTCCTGGGGGCCAGCTCGGCCTTCGTCGAGTCCACCCTGGGCCAGGTCTACAAGGAGCAGCTGGGCAAGGAATACCGCGGCGGCCCGGCCTTCTATATCGAGAAGGGGCTGGGCATGAAGTGGTATGCCTGGACCTTCGCGATCGCGACCGTGATCGCCACCGGCCTGCTGCTGCCGGGCGTGCAGGCGAACTCGATCGCCGAAAGCCTGAAGACCGCGCTCGGCATCGACCCCAACGTCACCGCGGCGGTCCTGGCCATCGCCCTCGGCTTCATCATCTTCGGCGGCGTCAAGCGGATCGCGACCTTCGCCGAAGTGGTAGTGCCCTTCATGGCCCTCGGCTACATCATCGTGGCCTGCGTGATCGTGTTCCTGCATATTTCCGCGCTGCCGGGCGTGATCGCACTGATCTTCACCTCGGCCTTCGGCGCCGACGCCGCCTTTGGCGCGATCATCGGCATGGCGATCCAGTGGGGCGTCAAGCGCGGCGTCTACTCGAACGAGGCCGGGCAGGGCACCGGCCCGCATGCTTCCTCGGCGGCCGAAGTGAGCCACCCGGCCAAGCAGGGCCTGGTGCAGGGCTTCTCGGTCTATATCGACACCCTGTTCGTGTGCTCGGCCACCGCCTTCATGCTCCTGATCACCGGGCAGTACAACGTCCAGGCGCCGAACGGCGCGCCGATCTTCACCGGCGTGCAGGGCGTGGCCGCCGGCCCGGGCTATGTGCAGACCGCGCTGGAAAACGTCATGCCGGGCTTCGGCTCGATCTTCGTGGCCGTGGCGCTGCTGTTCTTCGCCTTCACCACCATCGTCGCCTATTACTACATCGCCGAGACCAATATCGCCTACATCAACCGCACCGTGCACCGCCCGTGGCTGACTTTCCTGCTGAAGATCGGCATCATGGCGGCCTCGGTCTATGGCGCCGTCAAGACGGCCGACCTGGCGTGGGCGCTGGGCGATATCGGCGTGGGCCTGATGGCCTGGCTGAACATCGTCGCCATCCTGCTGCTGCAAAAGGTGGCCTTCAAGTGCCTGCGCGACTACGAAGCCCAGAAGAAGGCCGGCAAGGATCCGCAGTTCGATCCGAAGGCCCTGGGCATCGAGAACGCCCATTACTGGGAAGAGCGCAACAAGGCGGAACAGGCCGGCGAACGCGGCAAGATCGTCGCATAGACTTTCTACTCCTTGGCCTTGGTCAGGCTGCGCAGGATCGCCAGCACGATCAAGGCGAATACGGTGCTGAGCACCGCCGTCGCCTCGCGGCCCATCCCGGCCGCGATGCCGATGGCGGCGGTCAGCCACACGCTGGCCGCCGTGGTCAGGCCCTTGATGTCGTGTTCTTCCTTCTGCTTGAGGATGGCGCCGGCGCCCAGGAAGCCGATGCCGGCCGTGACGCCCTGCATGACCCGCGACAGGTCCTGGATCTGCATCCCGGCCTGCAGCGGAATCAGGACGAACAGGGCGGCGCCCAGCGACACCAGCATGTGGGTGCGCAGGCCCGCCGAGGCGCCCACCGATTCACGTTCGTAGCCGAGCAGCCCGCCCAGGAGCAGGGCCACCAGCAGGCGCACCACGATGCGCGTGATGTCCTCCGCATTGCCCAGGTCCGAGAATTCCTGCTGCACCGTCATCCAGCTTTTCGTCCACCACACCTTGGTTCGCTCCTGTCGTGATCACGCGGCCATGATGCCAGTTCGCGGACGCGGCTGGCGCACCTCATCCATTCTCCAGCCTGGCGTGCGCCCTGGCGCAGGCAAGCACGCCGCCCACCAGCAGCAGCAGCGCCGCCCATTCGAGGCCGGTGGGCCAGCGTTCCTCCCAGATGAAGCCGTACAGCGAGGCGAACAGGGTCTCGAACACGATCATCTGGCCCATCAGGGTCAGGGGCAGGGCGCGGCTCGCCACGTTCCACAAGGCATTGCCCAGGATCGAGCACAGGATCGCCACGCTGGTGACCACGCCGGCGAAATGCAGCCACTGGGCGCTGCTGTGGCCGGCATCTCCATTGGCGAACGCGGGCACCGCCAGCACCAGGGCCTCGAAGCCGGTCACCACGCCCATCGCCAGGTTCCAGTCGTGGCCGGAAACCCCTTGCAGGCGCCCGAGCCATCGGCTGTTGCTGACGGCATAGATGGTCCACGAGACCAGGGCGCCGAGTGCGCAGCCCAGGCCCAGCAGCGACTCGACGCCCGCACTGGACAGGGACTGCCAGCTGATGCAGGCCAGGCCGGCCGCGCTCAGCACCAGCGAGGGCAGCAGGCGGCGCAGCGGGACCGCATGGCGGTCGCGGCTGCCCACCAGGGTGACGGCGATCGGCAGCAGGCCGATCACCAGCGAGGGCATGGCCACGCCGCCTTCCTGGACCGCGGTCGCCAGGAAGAGGTAGTAGATGATGTTGCCGGTGAAGGCCAGCCACAGCAAGGCGCGCCACTCCTTCCACGACAGCGCCCGCACCAGGCGCCGCCACGAGGGTGCGATCAGGACCGCCGCCACCAGTCCGTAGGCCAGGTAGCGCCCGGCCGAGAGCTGCAGGGGCAGGAAGCCGGCCGTGAGCTGGGGAGCGAGGAAGACCAGGCCCCACAGGGCGCCGGCCAGGATGCCCGAGCCGATGCCGAGCGAGGTTTGATTGATGACCATAAGAATCTCCTGAGAACGGAGATTCTCGCCGGCCGGGGCGGGCGGGTCTTGGCGCGGGCTACTGCGTCTTGTGCCTATCCTCCTGTGCAGCGCTCGCGCGCCGCCTTGCGGTAGGCGGCCGGCGTGGTGTCCATGGCCAGGCGCATGGCGCGGGTCAGCACGCTCTGGTCCGAAAAGCCCGTCTCCAGGGCGATGTCGGCGATCGGCCGGCGCGTGCCCGCCAGCAGGGTGCAGGCGCGCTCCAGGCGCCGCCGCAGCAGCCAGTCGTGCGGGCTCATGCCGGTCTCCTGGCGGAACAGGGTGTGGATGCGGCTCGCGCTCAAGGAGGCGGCGCGCGCCATCGCGTCCAGGGTCCAGGGCTGGCCGGGCGCGGCCTCGATGCGCGCCATCAGCGCCGCCAGCCGCGAGGCGGGTTGGGGCGCTTCCTGGGCCAGGGTGTCGAGCAGCAGCGGCGTCCAGCCCTGCAGCAGCTGCGCCGGCGCGGCGGCCCCGCTGCGGGCGAGGCTCATGAACTCGACCAGCTTGCGCGCGGCGGCGCCGATCGGGGTGAAGGGCCGTTCGAGCAGGCGCTGCCACGGCCCCCGGTGCAGCAGTTCGGGGCCGAGGTCGAGGATGAAGGACTGGTTGCCGGCCTCGCCCCACTGCGTATGCCAGGCGCCGGGCGCGACCACGGCGGCGTGCAGCAGGTCCAGCCTGCGCCCGCGGCCTTCGATGTCCAGTTCGACTTCGCCGGCGACCGGCAGGACGATCTGGGCGAAGGCGTGGCGGTCGCCCAGCGGCTGCGGGCCGTAGCTGCGCAGGTGTAGGTCGACCGGAAGCTTGCCGTTCACGCTCAGGCCATCGGACTGCACACGTCGGTGCCGGCCGCGAGCGCCTTCAGCTTGGCGGGGTCGAGCAGGGTGACGTCGCGCTTGTCGACCTGCAGCCAGCCTTGCTTCTTGAAGCGCGACAACAGGCGGCTGACGCTCTCGATGGTCAGGCCCAGGTAGTTGCCGATATCCTCGCGCGACATGCGCAGCTGGAAGCTGTTGGGCGAATAGCCGCGCGCCGCGTAGCGGGCCGACAGGTTGACCAGGAAGACCGCGAAACGCTGCTCGGCGCGCATATTGCCGAGCAGAAGCATCACATTCTGCTCGCGCGTGATTTCCTGGCTCATGATGCGGTGGAAGTGGCGCAGCAGGGCCGGGACTTCGCCGAACAGCTCTTCCAGACGGGTGAAGGGGATCTCGCAGACTTCGCTGTCTTCCAGCGCCACGGCGTCGCAATGGTGGCTGCCGCTGATGGCGTCCATGCCGAGCAGCTCGCCGGCCATCTGGAAGCCGGTGATCTGGGCTTCGCCGGCGGCGTTCACCTGGTAGGTCTTGAAGTGGCCGAAGCGCACCGCGTACAGGTTGCGGAAGGGTTCGCCCATCTGGTACAGGCGCTCGTCCTTTGCCAGGCGCCGGCGGCGGCCGATGATCTGGTCGAGCCGGTTGATGTCGGCATCCTCCAGGCCCATCGGCAGGCACAGCTGGTGCATGCTGCAGGCGGAGCAGCTGGCCTTGAGGGCCTGGATGCTCACTGGCTGCTTGTCGGGCTGGTCGGTCTTGAAGGAGACGATCTGGGTCATGGGGAGTCCGGTAATACGCGTATGGGGTGATTATAGACGGGGCTGTCGCTGGGGCGGCGCGACAAATCGTCCTGGTGTTGGAACCCGACTTCAACTTCAACTTGGGTCCCCGCCTCCGCGGGGATGACGTGCATGAGCTTGCCACTTATGGGAGCTCCATCGATAGCCCGTCATCCCCGCGTAGGCGGGGACCCAAGTTTGCGTGCAGGCCACGAGAGCGTATAAAAATAGCATCACCCAACCGTGCGCACCCACTCAGCATGCTAGATTCTCAGCACTCAGACACAGCGCGAAGGAACTCCCATGTTCGGCCTGTCCGCCCTGGATCTCGCACGCATCCAGTTCGCCTTCACGATGTCCTTCCACATCCTGTTTCCGGCCATCACCATCGGCATGGCCAGCTACCTGGCCGTGCTGGAACTGTGCTGGCTGCGCACCAAGCGCCAGGTCTACGTCGACCTCTATCACTTCTGGCTGAAGATCTTCGCCGTGACTTTCGGCATGGGCGTGGTGTCCGGCATCGTGATGGCCTACCAGATCGGCACCAACT
>CAMPHU010000040.1 GCA_946886065.1 uncultured Massilia sp.
ATGATCGACTGCCAGCAGGAGACCGGCCACCTGGCCTCGCTGGGCGCGGCGCCGATCCCGCGCAGCCGCTTCCTGGACCATTTGCGCGCGGCGATCCGCGAGCCCGCCATCACGCAGTGGAAGGTGGCGCCACCGTTGACTGGCTAACACTGTGCGCAGCGCGATTTCGCTAAAATAGGTTCACCACGTCGTCTCGAGAGCTTTTTGCATGACGCACTTAAATGACCTGCCCTTCGCCACGCTGCAGTTCTATACCACGGCGCCCTATCCGTGCAGCTATCTCGATTCCCGCCAGGCCAGGTCGCAGGTGGCGACGCCCTCGCACCTCATCAATGCCGACGTGTATTCCGAGCTGGTGAAGAACGGTTTCCGCCGCAGCGGCATCTTCACCTACCGTCCCTATTGCGACGGCTGCCAGGCCTGCATCCCGGTGCGGGTCAAGTGCGCGGACTTCACGCCCAACCGCACCCAGCGCCGCGCCTGGAAGCGCCATGGCGAGCTGGTGGCGATGGTGGCCAACCTGGCCTTCTCCGACGAGCACTACGCGCTCTACCTGCGCTACCAGACCACGCGCCACGTGGGCGGCGGCATGGACCAGGACAGCCGCGACCAGTACGCCCAGTTCCTGCTGCAGAGCCGGGTCAACACGCGCCTGGTCGAGTTCCGCGAGCCGGACGGCACCCTGCGCATGGTCTCGATCATCGACGTGCTCTCGGACGGCCTGTCCTCGGTGTACACCTTCTTCGATCCGGACGTGGATGGCGCCTCCTACGGCACCTATAACGTGATGTGGCAGGTGAACCAGGCGCGCGAGCTCGGCCTGGGCTATGTCTACCTGGGCTACTGGATCGAGCAGAGCCCCAAGATGGCCTACAAGATCAACTTCCGCCCGCTGGAAGCGCGCGTCAACGGCGCCTGGAGCGTGCTCGAGCGCTAAACTGCCTCCCGGCAGGCGATCCTTTACGGGTCGCCGCACGGTAGAATGGCAGGGATTATCACTTTGAGCACCCCATGTCCGACAAACTCCTGTACGCCCTTGCCCGTCCCCTGCTGTTCTCGCTCGATCCCGAGGCGGCCCACAACCTGACCCTGCCGGCGCTGCGCCGGGCGGCCGAACTCGGCCTGACCGGCATGGTCAGGAAACCGAAGCCCGACCCGCGCACCGTGATGGGCATCACGTTCCCGAACCCGGTCGGCCTGGCCGCCGGCCTGGACAAGGATGGCGCCTACATCGACGGCCTGGCGGCGCTCGGTTTCGGCTCGATCGAGATCGGCACCGTGACGCCGCGCGGACAGATGGGCAACCCCAAGCCGCGCATGTTCCGCCTGCCGAAGGCGCGCGGCATCATCAACCGCATGGGCTTCAACAACGGCGGCGTGGACGCCTTCGTGGCCAATGTGCAGGCCTCGCGCTTCTACCAGGAGCGCCAGGGCGTGCTGGGCCTGAACATCGGCAAGAACGCCGACACCCCGATCGAGCGGGCGGCCGAGGATTACCTGCATTGCCTGCGCCGGGTGTATCCGTATGCGAGCTACGTGACGGTCAACATCTCCTCGCCGAATACCAAGAACCTGCGCCAGCTGCAGGGCGCGTCGGAACTGGACGCCCTGCTCTCCCAGCTCAAGCAGGAGCAGTCGCGCCTGGCCGACGAATACGGCTACTACGTGCCGGTGGCGCTCAAGATCGCGCCGGACGTGGACGGCGACCAGATCCGCGACATCGCCGGCGCCCTGCTGCGCCACAAGATCGACGGCGTGATCGCCACCAACACCACGCTCAACCGCCGCGACGTGGAAGGCATGAAGCATGCGAACGAAGCGGGCGGCCTGTCGGGCGCGCCGGTGTTCGAGCAGTCGACCATCGTGATCCGCGCGCTCAAGGCCGAGCTGGGCGAGGAAGTGCCGATCATCGGCGTGGGCGGCATCATGCGCGGCCAGGACGCGCGCGCCAAGATCGCTGCCGGCGCCAAGCTGGTGCAGCTGTACAGCGGCCTGATCTACGCGGGCCCGGCGCTGGTGCGCGAGTGCGCCGACGCGCTGCGCAAATAACAGGAGCAGGAGAGGAACATGAGCATGGAACGCAGGCAGCTGGGCCGCACGGAGTTGCAGGTGTCGACGGTCTGCCTCGGCACCATGACCTTCGGCGAGCAGAACAGCGAAGCGGACGCGCACAGCCAGCTCGACTATGCACTGGAGCGCGGCGTCAACTTCATCGACACCGCCGAGATGTATCCGGTGATGCCGAACGCGGCGACGCAGGGGTCGACCGAGCGCTTCATCGGCAGCTGGCTCAAGAACAGCGGCCGGCGCGCGGAGGTGGTGCTGGCCACCAAGGTGGCGGGGCCGAATCCGAACACGCCCTGGCTGCGCGGGCCGCAGCACAACCTCGGCCGGGCCGACATTCGCGCGGCGGTCGAGGACAGCCTGCGGCGCCTGCAGACCGACTACATCGACTTGTACCAGCTGCACTGGCCGAGCCGGAACCTGCCGATCTTCGGGGCGAACCAGTTCAACCCGCAGGCCGAGCGCGCGGCGGTGCCGATCGAAGAAAGCCTGATGGCGCTGGGAGAGCTCATCGGCGAGGGCAAGATCCGGCATGTCGGCGTGTCGAACGAGAGCGCCTGGGGCGTGTGCGAGTTCGTCAAGCTGGCCGAGACGAAGGGCTTGCCGCGGATCGCGACGATCCAGAACCTGTACAACCTGACGGCGCGCTCGTTCGAGACCAGCTTGCTGGATGAGGCCTGCTTCCGCAGCGAGGTCAGTTTGCTGGCCTACAGTCCGCTGGCCTTCGGCCAGCTGACGGCCAAGTACCTGGATGATCCCAAGGCCCAGGGGCGGCTGACTATTTTTCCGAAGAGCTGGAGTCCGCGTTACCTGCGGCCGGCGGTGCTGGCGGCGTGCGCGGAGTATGCGAAGCTGGCGCGGGAGAACGGAATGACGCCTGCCCAGATGGCGCTGGCGTGGTGTTATTCGCGGTGGTTCGTGGGGTCGACCATTATTGGGGCGACCAGCATGAAGCAGCTGAAGGAGAACATCGATGCCGTGGAGGTTTCGCTATCGGCGGATGTTGTCGCGGCGATTGATGAGATTCATTCGCGGTTCACCAATCCCGGACAGTGATCGAGCGCTCCCTCTGATTTAATGAACTTGGGTTCCCGCGAAGGCGGGGATCCAAGTTTTGTTGAGCAGCCATCACCCAAACAACTCACTCCGCCGCCTGCAAGGCCTTCTCGATATCCGCCCGCGTATACCCCTGAGCGAACCGCTCGATGAAGTGGTACGCATACGCGCGCAAATACGACCCGCGCCTGACGGCAAGCCGCGTCACGTTCTGCGCGAACAGGTGCGAGGACTCGATCGCCCTCAATCCCTTGTCGCGTCCATGATCGAATGCCATCGACGCCACGATCCCCACGCCCAGCCCCAGCGACACATACTGCTTGATGACGTCCGAATCCATCGCGGTCAGCACGATGTCCGGCGCCAGCCCCGCCTCGACGAAGGCCGCATCGATATGGCTGCGGCCCGTGAAGCCCACGTCATAGGTAATGAGCGGATACTCGGCCAGGTCTTCGAGCCGCAGCGGATGCGAGTTCGCGAAGATCGGATGCCCTTCCGGCGCCACCACCAGGTGGCTCCAGCGGTAGCACGGAAACGACACCAGATCCGGAAACGCCGACAAGCCCTCGGTCGCGATGCCGATGTCCGCCTTGCCCGACAGGACCCACTCCGCGATATGCTCCGGCGCGCTCTGCTGCAGGGCGATGCGCACGCCCGGGAAGGCCGCGCGGAAGGACTGCACCACCTGTGGCAGCGCATAGCGCGCCTGGGTGTGGGTCACCGCCACGGTCAGGGTGCCGCTGTCCTGCGCCGCATATTCGCGGCTGGCCTGCTGCAGGTTCTCCGCTTCCACCAGCAGCTTTTCGACGATGCGCAGGATGCCCTTGCCCGGCGGGGTCAGCCCCGTCAGGCGCTTGCCGTTGCGCTCGAAGATCTCGACGCCCAGCTCTTCTTCCAGCTCGCGGATCTGGCGCGACACGCCCGGCTGCGAGGTGAACAGCGCGTTGGCCACCTCGGTCAGGTTGAAGTCGCGCCGCGCCGCCTCGCGCACGGAACGCAGCTGCTGGAAATTCATATGCCCTCGCCCTGGTCCACGAATACTTCGATGCGGCGCGGACGCACGACCAGGGTCTCGCCCTCTTTCAATCCGAGGCTGGCGAAGCGCTCGTTCGGCAGGACGGCTTCGATCAGCTGCGCGTTGTCGGCGCGCTCCAGGTCGAGCTGGGCCAGCGGGCCGATCGCATGCGCGCGGCGCAGCGTGGCCACCACACCTTCGGCGCCCGGCGTGTAGCGTTCCACGTCCAGGTCGTGCGGACGCACATAGCCGATGCCGGCGCCGTCGCGCACGCCGGCGAATTGCGGCGCATTGAAGGTGACGTCGCCCGAGGCCAGCACGCCTTCGTGCACGCGGCCGTGGAACAGGTTGACGTTGCCCAGGAAACCGTAGACGAAGGGCGAAGCCGGCTTGTTATACACCTCGCCAGGCGCGCCCTGCTGTTCGACGCGGCCCTTGTTCATCAAGACCACCTGGTCGGCCACTTCCAGCGCCTCTTCCTGGTCGTGGGTGACGAAGATCGAGGTCACGTGCAGGTCGTCGTGCAGGCGTCGCAGCCAGCGGCGCAGTTCCTTGCGGACCTTGGCGTCCAGCGCGCCGAAGGGTTCGTCCAGCAGCAGCACGCGCGGCTCCACGGCCAGGGCGCGGGCCAGGGCGATGCGCTGGCGCTGGCCGCCCGACAGCTGCGGCGGATAGCGGTCGGCAATCCAGTCCAGCTGCACCAGTTCCAGCAGCTGTTTCACTTTTTCGCGGATCTGCTGCTCGCTCGGGCGCTCCTTGCGCGGCTTGACGCGCAAACCGAAGGCGACGTTCTCGAACACGGTCATGTGCTTGAACAGCGCGTAATGCTGGAACACGAAGCCGACCTGGCGCTCGCGCACGTGGTGGTGCGAGGCGTCCTGGCCGTCGAGCAGCACGCTGCCCGAATCCGGATGCTCCAGGCCCGCGATCACGCGCAGCAGCGTGGTCTTGCCGCAGCCCGAAGGGCCCAGGAGCGCGGTCAGTTCGCCGTCCGGGAACTTGAGCGATACATCGTCCAGCGCGGTGAACTGGCCGAACTGCTTGTGGATGTGTTGGACTTCGATGGTCATGCTGGGTGCTCCGTGTTGCGTTCGTCGGCGGCGGCCTGGCGCAGGTCAGTGCGCACCTGGTGCAGGCGCCATTCGATCAGGCTCTTCACCGCCAGGGTCACCAGCGCCAGCAGCGCCAGCAGCGACGCGATCGCGAACGCGGCCGTGAAGTTGTATTCGTTGTAGAGGATCTCGACCTGCAGGGGCATGGTGTTGGTCTCGCCGCGGATGTGGCCCGAGACCACCGACACCGCGCCGAATTCGCCCATCGCCCGGGCGTTACACAGGATCACGCCGTACAGCAGTCCCCATTTGATGTTCGGCAGCGTGACCTTGACGAAGGTCTGCCAGCCCGATGCACCCAGCACCAGCGCGGCCTCTTCTTCCTCGGTGCCCTGCTGCTGCATCAGCGGAATCAGCTCGCGCGCCACGAAGGGGAAGGTAATGAACACCGTGGCCAGCACGATGCCCGGCACCGCGAACAGGATCTTGATGTCGTGCTCGGCCAGCCATTCGCCGAACCAGCCCTGGGCGCCGAACAGCAGCACATAGATCAGGCCCGCGATCACGGGCGACACCGAGAACGGCAGGTCGATCAGGGTCAGCAGGATGCTCTTGCCGCGGAACTCGAACTTGGCGATGGCCCAGGCGGCGGCGACGCCGAACACCAGGTTGAGCGGCACCGAGATGCCGGCGGCGATCAGGGTCAGCTTGATGGCGGACAGCGCATCCGGGTCCTTGATCGACTCGACGTAGGTTTCCCAGCCGCGCTTGAGCGCTTCGGTGAACACCGCGACCAGCGGCACGAACAGGAACAGGGTCAGGAAAGCCAGTGCGACCGCGATCAGGGTGTAGCGCACCCAGTTCGGTTCGAACACATTGGTGGCCTGGCGTCTGGCCGGCACGGGTTTGGAAGGCGCCGGCACGACCTTGTCGAGGACCGCGCTCATTTCTTGCCCGCCCGTTTGCGTGTCCAGGCCTGCAGCAGGTTAATCGTCAGCAGCAGGATGAAGGAGATGATCAGCATCACGACCGCGATCGCGGTGGCGCCCGCATAGTCGTACTGCTCCAGCTTGGTGATGATGAACAGCGGCGTGATCTCGGAGACCAGGGGGAGATTACCCGCGATGAAGATCACCGAGCCGTATTCGCCGGTGGCGCGCGCGAAGGCCAGCGCGAAGCCGGTCAGCAGGGCCGGCACGATGGTGGGCAGCACCACGCGGATGAAGGTCTGCAGGGGCGAAGCGCCCAGGCTGGCGGCGGCTTCCTCGAGTTCGCGCTCGGCCTCTTCCAGCACCGGCTGCACCGTGCGCACGACGAAAGGCAGGCCGATGAAGGTCAGGGCCAGCACCACGCCCAGCGGCGTGAAGGCGACCTTGATGCCCAGCGAGGCCAGGTACTGGCCGATCCAGCCGTTATGCGAGTACAGCGCGGTGAGCGTGATGCCGGCCACCGCGGTCGGCAGCGCGAACGGCAGGTCGACCAGGGCGTCGACGAAGCGCTTGCCGGGGAACTGGTAGCGCACCAGCACCCACGCGACGATGCCGCCGAAGATGACGTTGATGAAGGCGGCGATCAGGGACGCGCCGAAGCTCAGGCGGTAGGACGCCATCACGCGCTCGGAAGTCACGGCGGCCCAGAAGGCGTCCCAGGTCATCGTGAAGGTCTTGAGGAAGACCGCCGACAGCGGGATCAGGACGATCAGCGCCAGGTAAAAGATGGTGAAGCCGAGCGAGATGCCGAAGCCGGGGATCACCCGGCCCGGAGAGCGTCTCGACGCATTGCCCGGCTGTGCGAGGGAAGTCATGAAAGCCCTTATTACAAATTCTTCTAACGGACTAACATATTCTCACGCAGCACTCATAAAGCAAACGAAACTTTCCTCATTTGCATAGACAGTTCTGCTATTTGGTCCGGCTCAAAACACCAGCTTCGCCGCCACGCCGGTCAAGGTGGTGGCCAGCAGCGCGCGCAGGAAGCGTTCCGGCACGGCGCGCGAGGCCATGGCGCCGAGGGTGATGCCGGGCACCGAGCCGACCAGCAGGGTCAGCAGCAGCATCCAGTCGATCGAGCCCAGCCACCAGTGGCCGGCGGCCGCGATGGCCGTCAGCGGTACCGCGTAGGCGATATCGGTGCCCGCCACTTCGGCCGGCGTCAGCTTGGGATAGAGGAAAACCAGCAGGGTGGCGCCGATGGCGCCGGCGCCGATCGACGAGACGGTGACCAGCACGCCCAGTACGGCGCCCGAAACGATGGTGGCGGCCGCCAACGCCCTGCCCTGCAGCTGGCGTTCGGGATGGGCATTAATCCATGCCAGCATCTTGCCGCGGAACAGCAGCGCAACCACGGTCAGCAGCACCGAGCCGGCGATCGAGTAACGGATGACGAGGCCGATTTCCTTGTCCAGCGCGCCGAATTCGCGCAGTGCGAACGTGGTCAGCAGCGCGGCCGGCAGCGCGCCCAGGCACAGGCGGCCGACGATGGGCCACTGGACGGTGCGGTTGAAACGGTGGGTGATGGTGCCGGCGCCCTTGGTGATGGAGGCGAAGGCCAGGTCGGTGCCGACCGCGACCGAGGGCGAGACGCCGAACAGCAGGGTCAGGAGCGGAGTCATGAGCGAGCCGCCCCCAACCCCGGTCATTCCGACCAGCAGCCCGACTGCGAAACCCGCCACTATGTAAGTCATCGACATGCTCAGCTCCCAATGTGGCACACAGGGTAAGGCTGCTCGGCTGTTTCACAAACAACAGCTTCCTTATTTGCTTATGCAGAGATCTTCGTACGGATGAGCGGGATGTGTTGTCGTTTTGCAACGCTCCATAAAAACGTCATCCCCGCGAAGGCGGGGACCCAAGTGCTGCTCGCGCTGTCGAAACGCGGCAGACTTGGATCCCCGCCTGCGCGGGGACGACGGGAAGAGGCTGTGCTTACTTGTTCGGCTGCGGCGTCAGGCGCAGGTAAGGACGCGGCGCCTCGAAGCCCTTCGGATACTTCTGCTTGATGACTTCCGGATCCTGCACGGTCAGCGGGATGATGACCGGATCGCCATCCTTCCAGTTGCCCGGCGTGGCCACGGTGTAGCCGTCGGTCAGCTGCAGGGCGTCGATCACGCGCAGCACTTCGTCGAAGTTGCGGCCGGTGCTCATCGGGTAGGTGATGGTCAGGCGGATCTTCTTGTTCGGGTCGATCACGAACAGCGAGCGTACGGTGGCGGTAACGGACTGCTGCGGGTGGATCATGTCGTACAGCTCGGACACCTTCTTGTCGGCGTCGGCGATGATCGGGAAGCCCACCACGGTCTTCTGGGTTTCTTCGATGTCCTTGATCCACTCCTTGTGCTGCTCGGCCGGGTCGACCGACAGGGCGATCGCCTTGACGTTTCGTTTGTCGAATTCAGGCTTGAGCTTGGCGGTCAGGCCCAGCTCGGTGGTGCAGACCGGCGTGAAGTCGGCCGGGTGCGAGAACAGCACCACCCAGGAGTCGCCCGCCCACTCGTGGAAGCGGATCTTGCCGATGCTGGAGTCCTGCTCGAAATCCGGGGCGGTATCGCCGAGGCGTAAGGTCATGTCAATCTCCTAGTTTGAACACACAGGTCAGAAAAAGCGGTTGTACAGCACGACGGCCCAGGTCGTCACGGCCAGCAGCAGGGTCAATGCGACCGCCGCGCTGCCCATGTCCTTGGCCACCTTGGAGAGCGGATGGCGCTCGAGCGAGATGCGGTCGACCACGGCTTCGATGGCCGAGTTGACCAGTTCGACGACCAGCACCACGATCAGCACGCCAATCAGCACCAGCTTCTGGAAACCGGACACCGGCAAGGCGAGCGCGACCGCGGCCGCGATGGCGATCACCACGATCTCCTGGCGGAAAGCGGCCTCGCTGCGCCAGGCCCAGGCGAAACCGTCCCAGGTGTTGCGGCAGGCGGCGAGAATGCGGCTGAGGCCGCGCTTGGTCTTGAATTCGCTGATCGGGTGTTCCATCGTCTTGAAAATAAGTCATGCAGGAATGCCATTATGCCGCTCGCCGCGCCGAATGTGTAAAAACCGACGACACACACTAGCCCATGTGTTTGCATGGTCTTTTCACATCATGGTATAAAGAAGGCACGCATACTGCACTGCACCAACCACATCATGAAAATGGAAACCCCAGAACCAGCCAAGACGTCGATCCAGGTGATCGAACGCATGATGGCGTTGCTCGACGCATTGGCCAGCTATTCGGACCCGGTGAGCCTGAAGGAATTGTCCAAGGTCTCGGGCCTGCACCCGTCGACGGCGCACCGCATCCTCAACGACATGGTCGTGACGCGCTTCGTGGACCGCGTGGAACCGGGCACCTACCGGCTGGGCATGCGGCTGCTGGAACTGGGGAACGTGGTCAAGAGCCGCCTGTCGGTGCGCGAAGCGGCGCTCGACTCGATGCGCGCCCTGCACCGCAAGACCCAGCAGACGGTGAACCTGTCGGTGCGCCAGGGCGACGAGATCGTCTACATCGACCGCGCATTCTCGGAACGTTCCGGCATGCAGGTGGTGCGCGCCATCGGCGGACGCGGTCCGCTGCACCTGACCTCGACCGGCAAGCTGTTCCTGTCGGTGGACGACGTCAAGGCGATCCGCGCCTACGCCACCCGCACCGGGCTGGCGGGGCATACCAAGAATTCGATCACGGAGCTGTCGCGCCTGGAGCGCGAGCTGAGCCTGGTGCGCTCGCGCGGCTACGCGCGCGACAACGAGGAACTGGAGATGGGGGTGCGCTGCATGGCGGCCGGCATCCACGACGACAGCGGCAAGCTGGTGGCCGGGCTGTCGATCTCGGCGCCGGCGGACCGCCTGCAGGAAGACTGGCTGGAAGACCTGGTGCAGACGGCGGCGAGCATTTCGTCGACCCTGGGGTACCGTCCCACGCCGGCAGTCTGAACGAGGGCGGCGCTGCCGCCCTGCCCTTCAATTCGGCGGCAACTCCGCCGGTGCCGCGGCCGTCGTCACGGTCGGCGCAGGCGGCGTGCCGCCCAGCCCGGCCGGCGTCACCGCCTCCAGCCAGCGCCGCATGCGTCCCGCGTCCGCGGTGCGCGACATCTTCCCTTTCGAATCCAGGAACACCATGATCACGTTGCGTCCCTGGATCATGGCCTGCATCACCAGGCAGCGCCCTGCTTCGTTGATGAAGCCGGTCTTCTGGATGCCGATATTCCAGTCCGGCAGCGCCACCAGGTAGTTGGTGTTCGCATAGCGCATCGGCCGCCCGCTGGCCTTGACCACGGAATCCTTGGTGGTCGAATACTCGCGCAGCAGCGGTTCCTGGTGGGCGCTGGCGACCAGCTTGGCCAGGTCGCGCGCACTCGAGACGTTGCGGCTCGACAGGCCGCTCGAGTCGACATAATGGGTGTCGTTCATGCCCAGCTCGCGCGCCGTGGCGTTCATGGCATCGACAAAGGCCTCGATCCCGCCCGGATAATTGCGTCCCAGCGCAGACGCGGCGCGGTTCTCGGAACTCATCAGGGCGATATGCAGCAGTTCGCGGCGGGTCATGCGCGCCCCCACCGGCAGACGCGAGCTGCTGTACTTATGGCGGTCGACGTCGGCGTCGGTAATGCGCAGCACTTCGTCCAGATCCTGCTTGGCCTTGACGACGACCAGGCCGGTCATGAGCTTGGTGATCGAGGCGATCGGCAGCGCCACGTTGGCGTTCTTCTCGAACAGCACTTCGGAGCTGTTCTGGTCCAGCACGAAGGCCACGTTGGAACGCAGGGCCAGCGGATCGGGAGTGCGGCTCAGCCCGGCGATGTCGCCGAGGCTGCGCGGGTCGTAGGCCGGGGCGGCGCGGCGCACGCTCTGGTAAGTGACCACGCGCTTGCCGCGCACCATGGCGACGCGGCGCACCATGCGCTGGCGGTTGTCGGCGGCGATGGTCTTGGCCAGGTCCTGGCGCTTCTTGGAGCGCACGGTCTTGCGGGCCGCTTTTCGCTTCTGCTTCTTCTTGACGACCTGGGTCTTCTCGGCCCCGGCGCCGGCTCCAGCGCCCGCACCGGCAGCCTGCGCCGGCGGGAGGGCGAGCAGCAGGGAGACAATGGCAGCGAAAGCAATTTTAAACATCTGGAAGCCCTTCGATGCGAACGGATGAGGTACGAAGCAAAGTGTAGCCGAACAAGGTGTGATCGCAAGGAGAATTCACATTCCGTGCGGCAACAATTCACAAAAACAACAAAACGCTGCGCCAACGAAGCCTTTGCGTATCAATGAGATATCGAACGCGGTCTATTTATTCCATGAAGCGGGTGAAGCCGCCGACGGGTTCCCGTTCGGTCACCAGGCTGTTCTCGATCCGTGCCGGATCGGCCCAGCCGAGCGCCATGCCGCACACCACCATTTCATTGTCCGGCAATCCGAGCTGCGCTGCAATCACCCGATGATATTGCGTAAAAGCAGCTTGCGGACAGGTATCGAGCCCCCGGCCGCGCGCGGCGACCATGATGTTCTGGAGGAACATCCCATAGTCCAGCCAGGAGCCCTGCTCCATGATGCGGTCGATGGTGAAGATGAAGCCTGCCGGCGCGTCGAAGAAGGCATAGTTGCGCGCGTGCTGGGCCGCCATGCCGGCCTTGTTGTCGCGCGTCAGGCCGAGCAGGCTGTACAGGTCCCAACCGACCTTGCGGCGCCGGTCGATATAGGGCGAGACCCATTCGCGCGGATAGTAGGCGTATTCCTCGGTATGCGCGCGCGCCTGCTGCGGATCGGCGTTGACCGCCAGGATCGCGTCGGACAGCTTCCGGCGCGCCTCCCCCGTCAGCACATAGACCTTCCACGGCTGGGTGTTGGTCCCGGACGGCGCGCGCGCCGCCACCTCCAGGATGCGTTCGATGTCTTCGCGCGCGACCGGCTTGTCGAGGAAGGCGCGGATCGAGCGGCGCGACGTGATGGCGGCATCGACCGCTTCTTGGCTCGGGCTGGAAATCATGGGGTCTCCGTAGTAGTGGATCGTGGTTTCCTGACGACGAAAGCGACGCCCGTGACGGCGAGCACCATGCCGGCCAGGCCGAGCAAGGTGAAGGATTCGCCGAACAGCAGCCAGGCCATCAGGGCCGTGGTGGGCGGGGTCAGGTAGAGCAAACTGGTGACTTCGGTGGCGGCGCTGCGGCTGATGAGGGTGAACAGCAGGAAGATCGCGCCGATCGACAGCGCGAACACCGACCACAGCCAGGCGAACACGAACTCGCCCGTCCACGCGATGCGCGAGAACGCCGGGTCGAGTCCTTCGAGCCAGACCGCCAGCGGCAGCAGCACCGCGACGGTGGCGGCGAACTGGATCACGGTGCCGGTGCGCAGGTCGAAGCGCGGACACCAGCGCCGCTGGACCATGGTGCCGGCCGTGATCGACAGCAGCGCGAACACGCACAAGGCGATGCCGGCGGCGGACAGCCCGGCCGCATGGATCTTTGCATAGACCACCAGCGCCACGCCGCCCAGGCCGAGCAGCAGGCCGAGCCATTGCGCCGGACGCACGCGCTCGCCGATCAGGGGCGCGGCCGCGGCGGTGAGGATGGGCTGCATGCCCACGATCAGCGCGGTCAGGCCGGCCGGCATGCCCAGCTTGATCGCTGCCCACACGCCGCCCAGGTAGCCGGCCTGCAGCAGGATGCCGGCCACGGCCACGTGCAGCACCTGGCCGCGCGGCCAGGGCGCGCGGAACAGCAGCACGGCCGGCAGCAGCACCGCCAGCACGCCGAGGCAGCGCACGATGAGAAAGGTCAGCGGCGGCGCATACGGCAGGCCGAGCTTGGCGACGATGAAGCCGGTGCTCCACAGGAACACGAAAAACAGGGGAATCGGAGAGAGCCAGGAATTGCTGGAAACGGAAGTTGCGCGGGTCTGCATGGCCTGGCTGTCGCGCCGTTGCCACGGCGGCTTGAATAAAACACAAGCGCTTAGTCTAGCACGGCCTCTTCGGCCGCGTTTCCCAGGGAATAAGTAGGTATAAACGCGCGTTTTTCTGCCGATTCTTTGCGCCAAATCAAGCATTGTTTCTTGCATTAAATGCATTCAAGAAATTTATGAACAGTAGATGGTGCATCGCATCAAAAATGCTTGACGCGCCAAACGAAGTGGCCGACAATTCGTTCTGTTGCGGTGCACAAAAAAGAGTTTCAGCCAGTTTTCGCAGGAACCTGTCTCACCTTAGCAAGATCCCTTTCTTTAAGAAACGTATTCATTTTGGAGAGCCACATGTTTGCAATCCCTGAGCAGTTCTCGAACGCCACCAAGGCCAGCTTTGAATCGCAATTTGCCCTGTTTTCGTCGCTGACGCAGAAGACCTTCGAAGGCGTCGAGAAGCTGGTCGACCTGAACATCAACGCGGCCCGCGCCACCCTGGAAGAGTCGTCGGCCGTGGCTCGCCAGCTGCTGGGCGCCAAGGACCCACAAGAATTCTTCTCGGTGTCGGCTTCGCAGGCCCAGCCGGCCGCTGAAAAGGCGCTGTCGTACAGCCGCCAGCTGGCGTCGATCGCCGCCGGCACCGGCGCCGAGTTCTCGAAGGCCGCCGAAAGCCAGATCGTCGAAGCCAACCGCAAGGTGATCTCGCTGGTCGACGAAGTGAGCAAGAACGCCCCGGCCGGTTCGGAAAGCTTCGTTGCCGCCGTCAAGACCGCGATCAGCAACGCCAACGCCGGTTACGAGCAGATCAGCAAGACCACCAAGCAGGCGGTGGAAGCCGTGGAAGCCAACCTGAACGCGGCGGTTGCCCAGTTTTCGGCGACTGCTCGCAAGGCGACCAATGCAGCGAACGCTGCAGCAGCGGCCTAAGCTGGTTTTAGTCAAGTAAGTAAAAAGCCGGAGCGCGAGAGCGTTCCGGCTTTTTGTTTTTAGGCGACGCGACCGAAGTCGACTCCCTAAGATTCTCCGCGTTATAAGACAACGTCATCCCGGCGAAACAGCCTCACTCCCCCAGATACGCCGCCTGCACCCGCGGGTCATGCAGCATATCCTGCGCATTCCCCGTCATCGTCACCGCCCCCGAATCCATCACATACCCCCGGTGCGCCGCCTGCAGCGCCAGCCTGGCGTTCTGCTCCACCAGCAGGATCGTGATTCCCTGCGCCGACACATCGCGGATCACTTCGAAGATCTTCTCCACCATGATCGGCGACAGCCCCATCGACGGCTCGTCCAGCAGCAGCAGGGTCGGGTGGCACATCAGCGCCCTCGCCATCGCCAGCATCTGCTGCTCGCCGCCCGACAGGGTCCCCGCCAGCTGGCCCGCGCGCTCCTTCAGGCGCGGGAACACGGCATACCACTTCTCGATATCCGCGGCGATCCCCGCCTGGTCACCGCGCGTGTAGGCGCCCATCAGGAGGTTCTCGTGGATCGTCATGCGCGTGAACACGCCCCGCCCTTCCGGCACCATGGCCAGCTTCTGCTGCACCAGCCGGAACGAGGAAATGCCCTTCAGCGGCTGGCCCAGGTAAGCGATGGAGCCTTCGACCTTGCATGGCGGGAGCGTCCCGGTGATGGCCTTGAGCGTGGTGGTCTTGCCCGCGCCGTTGGCGCCGATCAGGGTCACCAGCTCGCCGCGGTTGACTTCCAGGTCCACGCCCTTGACCGCCTTGATGCCGCCGTACGCGACCTTCAGGCCGCTGATCTTCAGAATGTTCTCGCCCATTAATGCGCGCCTCCCAGGTAGGCCTTGATCACGGCCTCGTTCTTCTGGATCTCGGCGGGCAGGCCTTCCGCGATCTGCTTGCCGTATTCCAGCACCGTGATGCGGTCGCACAGGCCCATCATCAGCTTCACGTCGTGCTCGATCAGGAGCACCGTCCTGCCCTCGGCCTTGATCTTCACCAGCAGCTCGCGCAAGGCCAGCTTCTCGGTCGCGTTCATGCCGGCCGCCGGTTCATCCAGCGCCAGCAGCTGCGGATCGGTGGCCAGCGCGCGCGCGATTTCCAGGCGGCGCTGGTCGCCATACGACAGGTACTTCGCCGTGCGGTTGGCGAAGGCGCCGATGCCCACGAAGTCCAGCAGCTCCTGCGCGCGCCGGCGGATCGCCGCCTCTTCCTCGCGCGCGGCCTTGTGGCGGAAGATGGCGCCGAACACACCCTGGCGGGTGCGCACGTGGCGCCCCACCATGACGTTCTCGAGCGCGGTCATCTCGCCGAACAGGCGGATGTTCTGGAAGGTGCGCGCGATGCCGGCCCTGGCCACTTCGTGCGGCGCCGACGGCGAATACGGCTTGCCGGCCAGTTCGAAGCTGCCGGAATCCGGCTGGTACAGGCCGGTGATGACGTTGAAGAAGGTCGTCTTGCCGGCCCCGTTGGGGCCGATCAGGCCATAGATCTGGCCCTGCATGATCTTGATCCCGACCTCGGTCAGGGCCTGCAGGCCGCCGAAGCGCTTGTTCACGCCGGAGATGTTCAGGAGTACGCGTTCGTTCATGATGGTTCTCTTCACTCCTCGCGCGCCAGGGCTGCGTTCGGACGGTCTTCCTTGTTCGGCGACGGCCACAGGCCGCTTGGCCGCACCAGCATGATCAGCACCAGCGCCAGTCCGTACAGCAGCTGGCGCAGCACTTCCGCTTCGATCAGCACGGTGCCGAACATGGCCTGCTGGGCCGGCTCCACCACGTGGCGCAGCACTTCCGGCAGCGCCGCCAGCAGCACGCCGCCCAGCACCACGCCGGGGATGTGGCCGATCCCGCCCAGCACCACCATCGCCAGCACGGCGATCGATTCGGTCAGCGAGAAGGATTCCGGCGACACGAAGCCCTGGAAGGCGCCGAACATCGCGCCCGCCACGCCGCCGAAGGACGCGCCCATGGCGAAGGCCAGCAGCTTGACGTTGCGGGTGTTGATGCCCATGGCCTTGGCGGCGATTTCATCCTCGCGGATCGCGACCCAGGCGCGGCCCAGGCGCGAATGCTGCAGGCGGGAGGTGATGAAGATGGTCGCGATGCAAAGAAACAGGAACAGGAAGTAGTAGGCGTTCACCGACGGCATCGGCATGCCGAACACCTGCACCGTCGCGTTCGACCCGGCCTCCCCCGCCAGCGAGACGCCGAAGATGCGGATCGGGTCGATCATGTTGATGCCCTGCGGCCCGTTGGTGAAGTTGATCGGGTCGTTCAGGTTGTTCATGAAGATGCGGATGATCTCGCCGAAGCCCAGGGTCACGATGGCCAGGTAGTCGCCGCGCAGCTTGAGGGTCGGGGCGCCCAGCAGCGCGCCGAACAGGGCCGCGACCAGCGCCGCCAGCGGCACGATGAACCACACCGAGAGGTGGATGCCGTTCTGCTGGATCTCGGGCCCGAAGAAAGCGATGAGGGCCTCGCCCAGCGCCGGCGAGTAGTACACCACCGATTCCAGCAGCGCCGCGAACTGCGGCGACGAGAACAGGCCGACCAGGTAGGCGCCGACCGCGAAGAAGGCGATGTAGCCCAGGTCCAGCAGGCCGGCGAAGCCGACCACGATGTTCAGGCCCAGCGCCAGCATGATGTACAGCAGCGCGATGTCGATGATGCGCACCCAGGAATTGCCATACTGGGCCGCGAAGAAGGGGAACACCAGCATCAGCGCGAGCACCACGCCCATGCTGAGATAGGCCTGGCGCGGCTTGTGCTGCACGTCGAAGCTCAGGATTGCCATGTCGTTCTCTCCCCTGGCTTCAGGCGCGGTCGGCCACGCGTTCGCCCATGATGCCGGACGGGCGCAAGGTCAGGACCAGGATCAGCACCACGAAGGCGAAGATGTCCTGGTAGTGGCTGCCGAGGAAGCCGCCGGTCAAGTCGCCGATGTAGCCGGCGCCCAGCGCTTCGATGATGCCCAGCAGGAGTCCGCCGATCATGGCGCCGTAGATGTTGCCGATCCCGCCCAGCACCGCGGCGCAGAAGGCTTTCAGGCCGGGCAGCATGCCCATGGTGAAGGTGACGGTGGCATAGTTGGCGCCCCACATGACGCCCGCGATGGCGGCCAGCGCCGCGCCGATGGCGAAGGTGGCGACGATGACGCGGTTGGAATCGACGCCCATCAGGCCCGCCACGCGCGGGTTCTCGGCCACCGCGCGCATCGCGCGGCCCATGCGGGTGCGCTCGACCAGCAGCACCAGGGCGACCATGGCCACGGCGGCCAGCACCAGCAGCAGCACCTGGGTGTGCGTGATCAGGGCGCCGCCGATCATGACCGGTTCGGACGACAGCAGCTGCGGGAAGGGAATCGGGCTGCGGCCCCAGATCATCATGGCGAAGGTCTGCAGCAGGATCGAGACGCCGATGGCGGTGATCAGGGGCGCCAGGCGCGGCGCATTGCGCAGGCGGCGGTAGGCCACGCGCTCGATCACGATGTTGACCAGCATGGCCAGGGGAATCGCGCCCAGGATGGCGGCCGCCAGCTGCACATAGCCCGGCAGGCCCGGGGCATGGGTTTCGAGCAGCTTCAGGATCGACAAGCCGATCATGGCGCCGATCATCAGCACGTCGCCATGGGCGAAGTTGATCAGGTTGAGCACGCCGTACACCATCGTGTAGCCGAGCGCGACCAGGGCGTACATGCTGCCCGTCACCAGGCCGTTGAGTAATTGCTGGACCAAAGTCTCCATCGCTGCGCTGCTTTCTCCTGATGTAACAAAAACGGCACTTCAAGTGTCCTCGAAGTGCCGCTCATGGTTGTCTTCCGAACGCCGCCATCATAGCTTGGCTATTGGAAAACTTGCACCGGAAAATGCCGGGTTTGTCCGATTGTTTATCGACTTCGTCTTTACATGCTCTCGGCGCGCACGCCGTCCAGGCCCTTCGGCAGCGGGAAAGTGACGTGCTCTTCCACGCCTTCGAGGGCGCGCACGCTGGCCGCGCCCAGTTCCTTGAGGCGGTCGATGACGGCCTGCACCAGCACTTCCGGGGCCGAGGCGCCGGCGGTCACGCCGATGCGCTTCTTGCCCGCGATCCAGGCCGGATCGATCTTGCCGGCGTTGTCGACCATGTAGGCCGGGGTGCCCTTCTTCTCGGCCACTTCGCGCAGGCGGTTCGAGTTCGAGCTGTTCGGGCTGCCGACCACGATCACCACCTCGACCTGGGGCGCCAGGAACTTGACGGCTTCCTGGCGGTTGGTGGTGGCGTAGCAGATGTCGCCCTTCTTCGGCTCGATGATGTTCGGGAAGCGCACCTTCAGCGCTTCGATGATCTCGGCGGTGTCGTCGACCGACAGCGTGGTCTGCGACACGTAGGCCAGCTGGTCCGGGTTGCGCACCTGCAGTTTGGCCACGTCCTCGACGGTTTCCACCAGGTGCATGCCCTCTTCGGCCTGGCCCATGGTGCCCTCGACTTCAGGGTGGCCGTCGTGGCCGATCATGATGATCTCGCAGCCTTGCTTGCGCATCTTGGCGACTTCGACGTGCACCTTGGTCACCAGCGGGCAGGTGGCGTCGAAGATGCTCAGGCCGCGCGCTTCCGCCTCAAGGCGCACGGCTTTCGACACGCCGTGGGCCGAGAACACCAGGGTGTTGCCGGCGGGGACGTCGTCCAGCTCTTCGATGAAGATCGCGCCCTTGTTGCGCAGGTCTTCGACCACGTAGGCGTTGTGCACGATCTCGTGGCGCACGTAGATCGGCGCGCCGAACTGTTTCAGGGCGCGCTCGACGATCTCGATCGCACGGTCCACGCCGGCGCAGAAGCCGCGCGGCTGGGCTAGCAGGATTTCATTTTCCATATCGTTTCTATCAGAGAACCGAAATCAGTTTCACTTCGAATTGCAGGGGCTGGCCTGCGAGCGGATGGTTGAAGTCGAACACGGCCGAGGTGTCGCGCATCTCCAGCAGCACGCCGGCGAAGCGGCCGCCCTTGGGGGCGTTGAATTCCACCACTTCGCCCACGGCGTAGTCGGCGCCCGGGACCGAATTCTGCTCCAGCGTGGTCTTCGAGACGGCCTGGATCAGTTCCGGGTTGCGGTCGCCAAAGGCCTCAAGCGCACTCAGCTCGAAGGTCTGGTGCGTGCCTTCCGGCAGGCCGAGCAGGCGCTGCTCCAGGAAGGGGGCGAGCTGGCCCTGGCCCAGCATCAGGGTGGCGGGCGTGCCGTTGAAGGTGGTGACGATATCGGCGCCGCCGGCAACGGCCAGACGGTAATGCAGGGTCAGGTAGGACGATTCGTTGACGACGGGGGAAGCGTTGGACATGTTCGTTTGTTGTAGCAGGCAACCCTGTTCGGGCAAACCGCTATTGTAAGCCAGGCGCGGGGCTTACGCCGCCGCTGCCTTCTTTTTTGGCGACGAATCCCGACAAGGACGAGACATGGGAATTTGCGACTGGCCCGAACAGGAACGCCCGCGCGAGCGGCTGCTGCGTTCGGGCGCCGGGGTGCTGAGCGACACCGAACTGCTGGCCATCTTCCTGCGGGTGGGGGTGGCGGGCAAGAGCGCGGTGGCGCTGGCGCAGGACATGCTGGCGCATTTCGGCTCGCTGCACAGGCTGCTGCATGCGGACTCCAGCGAATTCGGGCAATTGCACGGGCTGGGGCCGGCCAAGTATGCGCAGCTGCAGGCGGCCATGGAATTGTCGCGGCGCGCGGTGGCCGAGCAGTTCGAGCGCGAGGCGCTGTGTTCGCCTTCTGCCGTGCGGCATTATTTGCGCAGCCGGTTCGCGCTGCAGGCGCATGAATCCTTCGTGGTGTTGTTTTTGGATGTGAAGAACCGGCTGATCCATGGCGAGGAGATGTTCCGCGGGACCTTGACGCATACCAGCGTCTATCCGCGCGAAGTGGTCAAGGCGGCGCTCAGGCGCAATGCGGCGGGGGTGATCCTGGCGCATAACCATCCGTCGGGGGTGGCGGAGCCGAGCGAGGCGGATTTGCGGCTGACCAAGGCGCTGGTGCAGGCGCTGGCGCTGGTGGATATCCGGGTGCTGGATCACTTCGTGGTGGCGGGGAGCCAGGTGCATTCGTTTGCAGAGAGTGGGCAGTTGTAGCCTCCTGGCAACCTGCGCCGGAACGACACTTCGACCGCTAACGCAGCAGTCGAACGCTCGGGTTTACACCGCGTAAACAGCGGCTTACATCACTCATCGGCAATTGTTAAATTTAATTGCGATCAAAAGACACAATTGTTTTTCGCAAGTGATTGATTCCGCATCGTTTTTCGCGCTATACTCTCGTTTTTCCAATCCTGGAACATTATTAAGGAGTGCACTATGGCACGTGTCTGCCAAGTTACCGGCAAGGGAGTGATGGTTGGCAACAACGTCTCCCACGCTAACAACAAAACCAAGCGCCGCTTCCTGCCGAACCTGCAGAACCGTCGCATCTTCGTGGAATCGGAAAACCGCTGGGTCTCCCTGCGTCTGTCCAACGCCGGTCTGCGCGTGATCGACAAGCTCGGCATCGACGCCGTGCTGGCCGACATGCGTGCCCGTGGCGAAAAAGTTTAATTAGGGAGCTATCATGGCAAAAACTGGCCGCGACAAAATCAAGCTGGAATCGACCGCAGGCACTGGTCACTTCTACACCACCACCAAGAACAAGCGCACGATGCCGGCGAAGATGGAAATCACCAAATTCGACCCGAAAGCACGTAAGCACGTGATCTACAAGGAAACCAAGATCAAGTAATTCGATCTTGTTCCAAGAAAGAGCCGCCCGTTCACACTGGCGGCTCTTTTGTTTTGGGGCGTCCCGCCGTTAACATGGCATGATGGCAAGCCCTCCCCTCTCCCCCATCCCGGTCACGCAACGTCTCGACGTCCTCGACGTCCTGCGCGGCTTCGCCCTGATCGGGATCTGCGTCGTCAACGTCGAATTCTTCAACCGTCCCGTGGTCGAATCCGGCGAAGGCATCCCGGCCGGCCTCCGCGGGCTGGACTGGCTGAGCGCCTTCATCGTCAATTACTTCGTCACCGGCAAGTTCTGGATCCTGTTCTCGCTGCTGTTCGGCATGGGTTTCGCCCTGATGCTGGAACGCGCCAGCGCCGCCGGCCGGCCCTTCCTGCCGGCCTACCTGCGCCGCATCGCCGCGCTGGCCGCGTTCGGGCTGCTGCACCATATCTTCCTGTGGAGCGGCGACATCCTGCTCAGCTATGCGATCGGCGCCCTCGTCCTCCTGATTGCCCTGTTCGCGCGGGGTAAGTGGTTACTGGCGGCGATCCTCGCCTGTTTCGCACTGTCGGCCATTCCCAGCCTGCGTGTGGCGGGCGCGCTGGCCACCCCGCTGATCTTCGCCGGCCTGCTCGCGCTCTACCTGCGCGCGGAGGCGAGCAAGTCGATGTTTCCGGCCGCGATGGTGCTGCCCGGCAGCCTGATGCTGCTGGCCGCGCTCATCCTGGCGCTGAGCGGCAAGAACGAGGGCGTGCGCGAAGTCGTGTTCACCGGCGCGCTCCTGATCGCGCTGGGCTTGCTGGCCTGGCGCTACAGCGAACCGGTCTCCGCGCGGCCGCTGCGGGCCGGCGCCGCCATCTTCGTCGTCTGCTTCGGCCTGCTTGTCCTCGACGGCGGCATGCGCCATTTCGCGCCCCGGTCCGCTTCGCTGTCCTCGGCCAGCGCCACCAGCGAACACGGCGAGACTGCCAGCGGCGACGAGGCGCAACGGCTGCGCCACCGCGAGCGGGTGCGCCGCAGTCAGGAAGAACGCAAGCTGCTGACCCAGGGCAGCTACCTCGATACGGTGGCCATGCGCACGCGGCATCTCGGCGAACGGCTGCGCGACGAGATGGGTTTCGGGGTCGTGCTGGTCGGGGTGTTCCTGATCGGCGTCTGGTTCGTCCGCTCGGGAGTCATCGCCAACGCACACGCGCACCTGCCGCTGTTTCGCCGCCTGGCGGCCTTCGGGATTCCCATCGGCCTGCTGCTGGGCCTGGCGGGTAGCCTGGTGGCCACCGGCCGTCCATCCGGCGTGGCGGACCAGGGCTACGATTTCGCCCACGCCCTGCTGATGCTGGGCAGCCTGCCCGCTTCGCTCGGCTACATGGCGGCGGTGGTCCTGCTGCTGCACAGCCGCATGAAAAAAACTGTTGGCGTGCTGGCGCCGTTCGGGCGCATGGCCCTGACCCACTACCTGACGCAAACCGTGGTGCTGTCCCTGCTCTTTTACGGCTACGGCGCGGGACTGTGGGGCATGGGACGCACGGCCCAGGTCGCCGTCGCGCTGGCCCTGTGCGCGGCCCAGATCGCACTCAGCCATTGGTGGCTGGCGCGCTTCAGCCAGGGGCCGGTCGAATGGTTGTGGCGAGCGCTTACTTACTTAACCATGTCCACCTTTAAGCAAGCCAGGAAAGACTAGCAGCGCTCCTTGTTCTGATGAAAAAAGGTCTCGTAGACGCACACGCGCGAGTCCACACGTCTGTTTAGGTGGGTGAAAGCCGACACTCAGGCAGCGGAGGTCCTTGCCAAGAAGGATTCAGCGGATTGAATGGAGCTTGCATTAGCAAACCTACGCTTTGGATTGAGCAAATTTAACAGCCGCTTCGTCATACGGGCGTTGCATTGATGCCAATCGACCGATGAGCCTGGCCTCTTGGCAAGTTCCTGCTGAATCCTCAAGTCCCGCCTCAGCGACTCAAGCAAAGCGCTATATTCATGAGGCAACAAAAAATCATTAACGGATATCATTTCAATCCTTCTAGAGCCAATAAGGGCACAACGATTCGTCATAATGAGAGTAAGGCCTCACGCCGTGATAGGCAGCGCGTTAAAGTGGCCGTCCACCGCTGCGTACGCTTCCCGTCGAGCCAGAGCAGCTTTCTCCTCACCCAGGGCCATGCCTTCCATTGAGAAGAACGTCAGGTTGTGCAAGCCAACCATACCTAGCACGGCATTCAAATAAGGTTCAAAGAAATCCGGATTGCGGGCCTTCGTCCCCGTGCGCCAGCCTCCGCTCGTGACGGCGATGTACACAGGGCGGTCGGGCAACATGCCGACTTTGCCCAGCGGCGTAGGTCGGACAGTGCGGTGTATCCGGACAACGTGGTCGATCCAGGTTTTGAGCACTGAGGGCACAGTGAGGTTGTGCACCGGAGTACCAATTACAAGCACATTCGCTGCCTCGAGCTCTCCTATCAACCGATCGGAGCACGCCGTTGCATCCGAACGAATTGTGGCTTCTCCTTCTGGGGCACTGCCAGAAAGCGCGTCGGCATAAATGGCATCGACTGGAGCAAGCGCCATTTCCCATAGTGCCCGTTCAGTGACCTGCGCATGCGGATAGCGCGCTCGCAAGCACTGCACGACGTGCTCGGACAAACGGTAGCTGTCGCCACGAAGGCCGCGCGGACTAGCGCTGATGTGCAGAATGTTCATGATGAGTTTTTAGTGTGATAGATAATTTTTCCGACTGAAAGCGCGAGCCGCACCTCATGCCGATCCAGGGCCTTCCCGCATCGATGTCTACCCGGGGCGACGCCGGAGAGCGTTCAAGAGCAAGATCCGCCAGGGAAGCGGGAGCAATCAAGCATCTCCCGCCTGGCATCACTTAAGCTCTCGCGAGCGGCTTCATTCGAAAGCTGATCCCCATGCGATTGATAGCATTCATGGCTGCAATGACAAGGGTGAGCTCGACCAGATCTTTTTCCCCGAACACGGCTAGCGCTGCGGAGTATGCTTCGTCAGAAGCGTGTGTTTCGCTGACACGCGTCACTTCTTCGGTCCACGCCAGCGCTGCCCGTTCCTGATCCGAGAATAGATAGGTCACCTCCTCCCATACCGGCACCAATACAATCTTGTCGACCGACATGCCGCTCTTGATGAGGTCACGGGTATGAATATCGATACAGTGCGCACAGCCGTTCAGTTGTGACGCTCTTAAAAATACCAGGTGGATCAATTCGTTAGCTAGGCTCGTTCCAGTTGTGACGTAGTGATGAAGTGCGCCTACAGCTTTCGCACCCTCAGCAGACACTTGAAACCAATTTGGACGTTTCATGAAATCTATCCTTATGTAGGTTTGGCAGGTAACCGTTCGAGTCACCGCTATTGCTTAGACGACTGGATCTGCGCGTTTGTGACAGACAGCAGGCTGGGATGACGCCAAAAGCTGCGCCACCAGTTGTCAACCGGGTATTGGGCACGTGACCGGATCTCGCTTGATATGGCAAAGGTTCATAAACTGAGCCATAAGGGATGATCGCTACCGGCTATCGGCCGCCCCAGCTATGGCAGCCGGATGCCGAACCTACCTCGCTACGGCAGGAGAGGAGTTAGCAAGTCCAAAAAGAAAAAGCCCGAAGTTTGTCACAGCGTGCGAGCCCACTTCGTCTAATAGGCGTGCGCCGTTTGCGTGTACTGCTCAAGCAAGGTGCCTAATCGTGTACCGAGAGCGGGATCGCAGAACCTGGTTTGGCATCGCTCCCATTCGCGGCGGAACGTATTGACCATGCGCTTCGTAAAACAGATTGCGGAACAACCTGCCCTAGGCTTCCAAGGTGCACCACGACGAAAACCAAGAGGATTCAAAGAGGATTCAAGCGCATCATGACCGCTCACGCTCACATAGACCCGGAAGCAATATTCAATTCACTTCGTCCGCGCCTGTTTTCTATCGCGTACCGGATGCTTGGCATTCGGGCAGACGCCGAGGATATTGTGCAAGACGCATGGCTACGCTGGCATAGTACGCCCAAGGACCAAATTGTTTCCCATGAAGCCTGGCTGGTAACTGTCACGACCCGCCTCGCGATCGATCGCCTACGAACGGCCAAGCTTGATCGTGAAGCGTATATCGGCTGGTGGCTGCCGGAACCGTTAGTGGAACTCGAGGAGAAAACTCCCGAGAGTACGCTTGAAATGGCTAATGACGTTTCGGTTGCATTGATGTGGATTCTAGAACGCCTGTCAGCCGAAGAGCGTGCAGCGTTCTTGATGCGCCAAGTATTCGATTCCGATTACTCCGAGATCGCCGACGTAGTAAAGAAGTCGGAACCAGCTTGTCGACAGCTCGTACATCGCGCAATGGAGCGCGTTCAGCGGGAACGGCCGCGCTTTGATGTCCCCAAGGATAAGCACCGCGAATTGCTTGGCAAGTTCATCAAGGCCGCAAGACAGGGGAGTCTCGCTGACATGCGCGCCCTGATGTCCGACGATGTGCAGCTGGTGACTGACGGCGGGGGTAAGGTCAAGTCATTCATGCATGTTCTTAAAGGCGCAGGCCGAGTTGCAGGCGTATTTTGGACACTGGAACACAAGTTTCCTCTGCAAGTCGCTTACAAAACTGCCTTGGTAAATGGCGAGCCAGGTGTGCTGCGTTTTGTGCAAGGAAAGCTCGAATCGGTGCAGTCGTTTATCGTCGATAATGGACGCATCGTGGCAGTCTTTATCATGCGCAACCCGGAAAAGCTGGTATCCGTACCCCAGCTGTTCTAACTCTTCGGTTCTTGCAGAGCTCGCTGGCGTTGCGAGTAAAGGAGATCCTTGCTAACTTGCTTGCAGACGGGTCATGACCTTGAGCCGAGCCTTACGGAGATAAATTGCGCAGCGTGGTGCCCGCTAGATCGGCTGTACTATCTGCATCAGGTTGCAGTGGCCTGTCGATATGAGTCCCCAATCTGTCAAACCGTCACTGACCAAAATGATAGTGTGTTGCCTATGCAGCCTTCCCGCTCGCATTCTCGTCCATGAGAGAGCCTCATCATGAAATCCACACAAGCTATTGTGTTCGATCTCTACGGGACGCTCTATGACGTCCATTCAGTGGCCCGTCTATGCGACGATCTGTACCCTGCCAGAGGAGATGCGCTGTCACGCCTGTGGCGCCAAAAGCAGCTCGAATACACCTGGCTGCGCAGCCTGATGGGGCTGTACGTCAACTTCGAAACAGTCACGGAGGATGCGCTGCGCCATAGCTGCGCCCATCTTGGCTTGCCGCTCGACGCCGTAACGGAGCAAAGGCTCAGCGACGCTTACCTGCGCCTCACTCCTTTTCCGGATACCCCGCTCGCACTGCGGCGGCTGAAAGCGGCCGGCCTCCCCTTGGGCATCCTCTCCAACGGTTCGCATTACTCGATTGAACAGGTCGTGAGCAACTCGGGATTGAACCGGGCATTCGATCACCTGATCAGCGTCGAAGAGGTCAAGGTGTTCAAGCCCGACAATCGCGTTTACGCCTTGGCTGAACAACAGATGGGATATGCGCGCGAGGAGATCCTCTTTGTTTCGTCCAATGCCTGGGATGCGAGCGGCGCCGCGCATTTCGGCTTTCCGGTCTGCTGGATCAACCGCCAAGGCGGCGTATTCGATGAACTCGGCATTCGGCCAAGGCAAACCGTTCCCGATCTCGAGGCGATGACCGATTGGCTGCTTGGAGCACGCAGCTGATTCCTCCCCAAGGAAAATCACGCCCATGCTTCAATCTCCCGACCCATACCACCACCCGCCCAAGGCCAGCAGCCCAAGCCAGATCGCGACGATGGCCAGCGCACCCGCGTAGCTGGCCGGCTTGGCCTTCTGGTTCGCCATCCATTCCTCGGCCCGGGCCCGGCATTCCTGGATCACGTGCTCCGGCAGCAGGCGCACCGCCAGCCAGATCAGGCCCGGCAGCAGGATGGCATCGTCGAGATAGCCGAGCACCGGAATGAAGTCCGGGATCAGGTCGATCGGGCTCAGGGCATAGGCCACCGTCACGACGCACAAGGCCTTGGTCAGGAAAGGCGTGTCCGGATGGCGCCGCGCAAACCACAGCATGAGCGCATCGCGCTTGATGCGCCGGGCCCAGTTCCTGATCGATTCCATTGCACGTCTCCATGCATGCTTGAGATGAGCCCGATCCTACACGAAGGCAGAAACGACAACGGCTCCCGAAGGAGCCGTTGTGTTTGAAGCGTAAAGCGATCAGGCGTAGCTGCGCAGGCGGAAGGAGAATTCCTGCAGCGCCTTGATGCCCGAGGCTTCGGCGCGTGCGCACCAGTCTTGCAGCTGGTGCAGCAGCTGGTCGCGGGTCGAGTGCGAACGCTCCCAGATCGCGCCCAGTTCCACGCGCATCTGGTGCATGGTTTCCAGCGCCTTGCTGTGCTGGAACAACTCGACCAGTTGCTGCTTCTGCGAGCTTTCCAGCTTGGCCGGCTCGCGCTGCAGCAGCTTGCGCGAGCTCTTCAGGAAGCGCGCTTCCAGCTCGGCCTTGTGCTTCAGGTGCTCCATTTCTTCGCGGAAGGCGCGGCGCACCGACTTGGCGTACTTGGCCATCACGTCGTAGCGGTTGGCGATCACCGACTGCAGGGTGTCGAGGTCGGCCGCCTGCTTGTTCTTGGCAAATTTCGGCTCCGGCGCCACTTTCTTCACCTTGGCCAGGCCCAGGATTTCCAGGGTGCGGATATAGCCCCAGCCCAGGTCGATCTCGTACCACTTGCTCGACAGCTTGGCCGAGGTGGCGAAGGTGTGGTGGTTGTTGTGCAGTTC
>CAMPHU010000041.1 GCA_946886065.1 uncultured Massilia sp.
TCGACTGCATCACCTCGCTGCAGAACGGCGCCGACCTGCTGTGGATCGAAACCGAGAAGCCGCACATCGCCCAGATCGGCGGCATGGTCAAGGAAATCCGCAAGGTCATCCCGAACGCCAAGCTGGTCTACAACAACAGCCCGTCCTTCAACTGGACCCTGAACTTCCGCCAGCAGGTGTTCGACAGCATGCAGCAGCGTGGCGAGGACGTCTCGGCCTACGAGCGCGGCCAGCTGATGAGCGCGGAATACGACGACTCGGCCCTGGCGCGCGAAGCCGACGAGCGCATCCGCACCTTCCAGGCCGACGCGGCCCGCGAAGCCGGCATCTTCCACCACCTGATCACCCTGCCGACCTACCACACCGCCGCGCTGTCGACCGACAACCTGGCCAAGGACTACTTCGGCGACCAGGGCATGCTGGGCTACGTGGCCGGCGTGCAGCGCAAGGAAATCCGCCAGGGCATCGCCTGCGTCAAGCACCAGAACATGTCGGGTTCGGACATCGGCGACGACCACAAGGAGTACTTCAGCGGCGAAGCGGCGCTGAAGGCCGGCGGCAAGCACAATACGATGAACCAGTTCTAAACCCGGGGTGCCGCCGGCCGCGCTCGAGCGCCGGCCGGCGGCGCGCGTTCTTCAATGTCCTTGGGCCTGGCGGCGCTGCCGCACCATCCGTTCGAAGTCGCGCCCGCGCAAGGGCCGGCTGAAGTAGTAGCCCTGGACTTCGTCGCAGCCCCGGCCCAGCAGGTAGTCCCACTGGGCCCGGGTTTCGACGCCTTCGGCGATCACGCGCAGTCCCAGCTCGTGCGACAGTGAGATCATGGCCGCGACCATGGCCGAGCTGCTCGCATCCTGCCCGATGTCGCGCACGAAGGATTGGTCGATCTTCAGCACATCCACCGGAAAGCGTTTCAGGTAGGACAGGCTGGAATAGCCGGTGCCGAAGTCGTCGATCGACAGGTGTACTCCCATCGCCTTCAGCTCCCGCATGGTCGCCACCGCCGTGTCGACATCTTCCATCATGAGGCTTTCGGTCAGCTCGATCTCCAGGCTGGACGCCGGCAGTCCCGTCTCGCGCAGCACATCCGCGATCAGGCGGGGCAGCGCTGCATCCCTGAACTGGCGCGACGACAGGTTGACCGCCACGCGCAGCTCCCCTAACCCGGCGCCCCGCCAGGCCGCGGCCTGGGCGCAGGCGGCGCGCAGCACCCAGGTGCCGATCGGGACGATCAGGCCGGTTTCCTCGGCCAGCGCGATGAAGCGGTCGGGGCGCATCATGCCCAGTTGCGGATGACGCCAGCGGATCAGCGCTTCCATGCCGATCACGGCGCCGCTGGCCAGGTCGACCTGGGGCTGGTAATGCAGCTCGAACTCGTCGGCGTTCACCGCGTGGCGCATCGCATCCACCATGGCCAGGCGTTCGCGCGCGCGCGCATTCATGCTGGGCAGGTAGAAGCGCATCGCATTGCGCCCGCTTTCCTTGGCGCGGTACATCGCGATTTGCGCATACCGCACCAGGCTGTCGGCATCGCCGCCGTCGCCCGGGTAGCCGGCGATGCCGGCGCTGCAGGTCAGGAACACGCGCTGTGCGCCTTCGCTGAAGGGCTCGGCGATCGCCGCCAGCACCTTGCCGACGGTCGCCGCGGCATGGCTCTCGTCGGCGCGGTTCTCGAACAGCAGGACGAACTCGTCGTCGCCGGTGCGCGCGACGGTATCGGTGGGTCCCACCGCGGCCAGCATGCGCTCGCCGGCCTGGCACAGCAGGCGGTCGCCGGCCGCTGGCCCCAGGCTGTCGTTGACATGCTTGAAGTGGTCGAGGTCGAGCACCGCCACCCACACCGGGGCCGCGTCCGTGCGCGCGAAGGCCAGCGCGCGGTCGATGCGGTCGGCCAGCGCCACCCGGTTCGGCAAGCCGGTCAGCATGTCGTGGCGGGCGCGGTGTTCGAGCGCGGCCTCGTATTGCTTGGCGGTCGTGACGTCGTATTCGAAAATGACGAAGTAGTCGGTGACGCCGTGCTCGTCCTTGATGGGCGCGAGGTAGGCCTCCTCGTAGTAGAGCGTGCCGTCCCTGCGCTGCAGCTGCAGCAGCGCGTGCGCCTCGCGGCGTTCGGCGATGGCGTTGCGCAGGTCGTGCAGGCCAGGCTGGTCTTCGACGCCCATGGCCAGGAATTCCAGCGGCCGGCCGAGCACTTCTTCGGCGCCGTAGCCATGCAGGCGCGTGAAGGCCGGGTTGACATGGATGATGGCCCCGTCGGGCGAGTGGGCATCGATCAGGGTCACCGAATTGGCGCTCGACTCGATGGCGCGCTGGTGCAGCCGAAGCGCCTCGGAGGTCCGGTCCAGGTCGGCCGTGCGCTCCTCCACCAGGCGCTCGATCAGCCTGGTGCGCTGCATCCGCCCATGCACATATGCGGCCGCCACCATCCCGACGGCCAGCCGGGTCAGCACGCCCAGGGCCGATTCCGGTTGGGCGGACGCGGCCTTGCCTCCACGCCTCTTCAGTTCCATACCTGCTCCGCTTGTACGGCGATTCGGATTAGGTCCTCGATGGTGCCGGCCCGGAATCGGCCGGGGCTGCGCCCGACGCGGCGGTCGCGGCATCCCGTGCTCCTGCTACACGCGGTTCCCGCCTTGCAGGAGCGAATCGCGCAGGCTCCGTTGCCAGTGTACGCTCCGGCCTGCGTCCATGATGCCTGTTACATGTGATGAGGGCGGAATGCAACGGTCCTGAGGGGAATCTCCCGGCGCTGACTTGTCGTACTGCGGCGGGCGCTCCAGGCACTGTTCAAGCGAGTAAGGCGACGCCCTGTTTCCTGATGGCATTTCCGATTCGGGTACGCCTCTCTCCATGAGCACCTGCCCATTCACGCGATCCGGCAGGGCGGATCGCGCCGCTTCCCTGCAGACCCGGGGGTGCTCAGCGTCCGCCGCCGATGCTGGCAAGCACGTCGGAAGGCAGAACGACCACGCCCTCGGCCACCGGCACGGTCTTGACCAATGCCAGCGCCACCGCCCGCGCGCGCACCGGCCGGTAAGGCCCGGGCAGGAGCGGCCCCAGCAGCCTGGCGAACGGAATCGCGATCCGTTCGCCGACACGCGGCGGCTGCTGCAGGCCCTCCCGGGAGTCGAGCAATAGCGAGGGCTGCGCGATCACCAGTGTCTTCCAGTCGATCGCCTTGAGCACATCCTCGAGTTCGCCCTTGACGCGGTTGTAGAAGGCCGCGGAGCGCGCGTTCGCCATGGCCGCGCTGACCAGTCCCACGCGCCGCACGCCCGCGGCGAACGCGGCCCTGGCCAGCGCCAGGTTGGCATCCAGGTCGACGGCCCGGAAGGCCGCCTGGCTGCCGGCCACCTTGATGGTCGTTCCGAGCGCAAGGTACAGCTCGTCGGCTTGCGGCAGCGCCGGCAGGCGGCCGAAGTCGACGATGTGCCACTGCAGCTTGGGGTGGGCGAGGTGCGAGGGCCGGCGGCCCAGGGCATGTACCTGCGAGACCGCCGGGTCCGCCAGCAGGGCCTGGAGCACCAGGCCGCCCACCAGTCCGGTGGCGCCGGCCAGCAGGACGGTGCGTTGATCGGGAAGCGAGGGCAAGTTCAGGTCTCCTTGGTTCAGGCGCAGGCTGAAGCGCCGCCGCGAAGAGGACAGTATAGACGCCGCCCGCCGCCAAGGCCCCGAATAGCACGGCGGCGCGGGTGGCCCACCCGCCGGATGCCGGGATGCGCCAATGGCTGGCATCCCGGCGCAAGCGGGGCTATGCTGGAGGCTTCTCCAGCAGGAACACGCGCATGCAGACCGCGCCTCCCTCCCCCGGCATCACGCTGTTTTTATCCGGCGACGTCATGACCGGGCGGGGCATCGACCAGATCCTCCCGCACGCCGGGAACCCCCGGCTGTTCGAAACTTGCGTTCGTTCGGCGCTGGGGTATGTAAGGCTGGCCGAGGCGGCGAGCGGCCCTGTCGGGCGCCCAAGGGACTTCGCCTATGTCTGGGGCGACGCACTGGCCACGCTGCGGCGCTTCGCGCCGGACTGCCGCATCGTCAATCTGGAAACCGCGGTCACCAGCAGCGATCATGCATGGCCGGGCAAAGGCATCCATTACCGCATGCATCCCGATAACCTCCCCTGCCTGGGTGCCGCCGGCATCGATTGCTGTACGCTCGCCAACAACCATGTGATGGATTGGGGCCGCCAGGGCCTGGAAGAGACGCTCGGCCGCCTGCACCGGGCCGGCATCGCCACCGCCGGCGCCGGCGGCGATGCCGCCGAGGCGGACCGGCCGGCCGTGCTCGCGGTTCCCGGCAAGGGCCGGGTACTCGTGTTTGCCTGCGCCACCGAAGACAGCGGCGTGCCGCCGGCATGGAGCGCGGGCCCGGGACGGCCGGGCATCAGCTTCCTGCCCGACCTGGGAGCGCGCAGCCTGGCGGCCATTGCAGGCCGGGTGCGCGCGGCCAGGCGGGCCGGCGACCTGGTGCTGTTCTCGATTCACTGGGGCGGCAACTGGGGCTACGATATCCCTGCGCCACAACGGGACTTCGCGCACGGGCTGATTGAGTCCGCCGCGGTCGACGTGGTGCACGGTCATTCCTCACACCACGTGAAAGGCATCGAGGTCTACCGCGACAAGCCCGTACTGTACGGCTGCGGCGATTTCCTCAATGACTACGAGGGGATCGCCGGCTACGAACACTTCCGGGGCGACCTCGCGCTGATGTATTTCCCCACCCTGGCGGCGGGCAGGCTCACCCGCTTTGCGATGACGCCTACCCGGACCCGGGGCTTTCGCGTGAACGCGGCGACCGCGCCGGACGTCTGGTGGCTGATGGCGGCGCTGAACCGGGAGGGACGGCAGTTCGGCACCCGCGTGGCCAGGCTGGGGGAGCAGGACTTGCTGCTGGAATGGCTGCATGCCTAGGGCGCGCCAGGGCGCCCCGGTGCCCCGGGTGAGCTCGCCTCCCCGAGGCTCCCTGCGCCCGCGCTTCTTCCATTTGGCCGGGCTCAATGGTTGACAGGTGCCGCTCGCTAGAATGATTCCGTCGAAAGCCTTGTCCCTGCTCCGTACCCAGCCGTGTTGACGAAGGAACCTATGCCATCGAAGCGAGCTACCTCAAAACGGCGCACTTCTCGCTCTGACAGAACAGCTGGCGCACAGGCCTGCCTTGCGCCGTCCGGCCGCAGCCGCCAGCAAGGCGCCTTCGCGATCATGTTCGTTCCCCTGCTGGTCCTGATCATTGCCTTTGCGGGACTCGCCGTGGACATGGGCGCACTGTATAACCGCAAGGTTGAGCTGAGCGGGATGGCGAAAGCAGTCGCGCTGGCCGCAGCTCGAGAGCTGAACGGCAAGCCTGACGGCATTGCGGCCGCCCTGGTGAAAGCGAGGGAAACGGCCGAACGATTTACCTACCGCTACGGCGCCCCGGTCACCTGGGACAATGCCGCGCTCAAGTTCGGCACCAGTCCTTCCCGGTCAGGCGGCTGGGTCGACGCGGCGGCCGTGCCCGATCCATCCAGCTACTACTTCGTCAAGGTCGACACGTCCGGACTGGGCGCGGAGGTGGCCACGGTCGGCACCTGGTTCATGCCGGTGTTGTCGGAGAGCTTGCGCACGGTCGAGCTGGCCGATAGCGCTGTCGCCGGACGCGCGGCCATCGATGCCGTCCCGCTCGCGGTCTGTGCGATGTCCGACCAGGAGGCGGCTGAGCGGGTCAATCCCGGCCTTGGCAGCAGCGAGCTGGTGGAGTACGGTTTCCGCCGGGGGGTCAGCTACGACCTCATGCAACTGAATCCGAAGGGCACGGCCCCGGCGCGCTACCTGATCAATCCCGTCAGCGCTCCCGGCATGTCGGGAGCGTCCTTCGACACCTCGATCATCGGGTCGTTCATGTGCCCCGGCACGATGTGGATACCGCGCTTGACCGGCGGATCCATCCATGTCTCGTCGCTGCCCCCGGCCTCGCCGCTCGCCTCCCTGCACACGCAATTGAACTCGCGCTTCGACGACTATGGCCAGGGCGCCTGCGCGCCCAGCGGCGCCCCGCCGGACATCAACATCAAGGCCTTCGCCTACGACAGCGCCGGCGGCGCGCCCTGGATGTCGCCCGCGACGGGAAGTCCCGCAGCCTTGCCCACGACGGAGCGCGGCAAGCTGGAGACAGTGGCCGATATCCCGCCGCCGGGGAGCACCCTTCCCACCCTGACGCCGGGCGCGTATGGGCCGCTGTGGTCGTATGCCAGGGCGGCCAAGTACGCCGCATTCACCCAGGGCGTTCCCGAACCGAACAACGGCTACCCCACGTTCGGGACTGGCGACTGGGGCAAGCTGTACCTGTCGGGACCGGCCGCCGCCGGCTATCCGAACGGGTCGCCGAGAAGCACCCCCTACAATCCCATCGGCACCGCGAACCCGGCTACCGTCCTTGCCCCGTCTGCGTCGCGGAAGGAATTCGCCACCCAGTTCAGACGGCTGCTGCATGTGCCGCTCCTGTCCTGTGCCGGCGCCGTCCCCACGGGCGCGCATACCACGGCGACCATCGTCGGCATCGGAAAATTCTTCATGACGGTGCCGGCCACCCAGGACCGCCTGATCGCGGAATTCGCCGGCAGCGCGCCCGAGCAGTCGATTCCGGGCGCCGTGGAGCTCTATCCATGAAGCCGCCACGCCATGCGCGGATGCCGGGATCCGCGCGGCGGGAACGCGGGGCTGCGGCAGTCGAGCTCGCCATATTGCTGCCGATCCTGATCATCGTCCTGGTGCCGCTGATCCTGTACGCGCGCTACATGTGGCACTACACCGTTGCGTACAAGGCGGCCCAGGATGCCGCGCGCTATATGTCGACCGTTTCCGCGACAGAAATGCGATCGAAACAGCTTGCAGGGAATGCGCGGGCGATCGCGATCGAGATTGCGCGGACGGAGGTGGGCGAACTCGCCCCGGGTGAGGACATCCCCGACGCCGATGTGCGCTGCGATGCCAATACCTGCGGCTTCAAGAGCGGCGTGGTTCCCAAGACGGTCAGCGTCTCCGTCGCCTTCTACCTCACCGATACCTTCTTCTACACCTACCTTGGTCCCTATGGCCTGCCGATCGAAGCCAACGTCACCATGCCTTATGCGGGAAGATAATGCACCGCCGAGCATGCTGCCGGGCGCCCGCCGCCGGCAGCGTGGCGCCGCGGCCATCGAGTTCGCGCTGCTGGCGGCCATCTTCTTTACGCTGGTGTTCGGGATCATCGAAGTGGCGCGCTTGATGTACGTCTACAATACCCTTCAGGAAGTAACACGCCGCGCCGCGGCTGCCGCCGCCAACGTGAATCCCGGCGATGCGACGGCGCTCGCCAGGCTCAAGCAAGCCGCCGTGTTCCGCACCAGTGCCGGCGGTCTCGCGCTGGCTCCGCCTGTGACCGACGAGCATATCCGCATCAACTACCTGGCGCTGACCCGCGCTGCCGGTACCAACGAGCTCAGCATGACCGCCATCGATCCGGCTACCTTGCCCGGCGACGCGGCGGACAACCGCTACATCTGCATGGCCGACCCCAATGCCGCCAACTGCATCCGTCTCGTCCAGGTCCAGGTCTGCGATCCGTCGGCGCCCGACGCATGCCTTCCGGTGACCTCGCAGATGCTGATCCCGATCATCGACTTGCGGGTGCCGCTCCACAAGGCCACCACGATCGTCGCGGCCGAGTCGCTCGGTTATGTCCCGGGAGGGCTTCCCCATCCGTGAAGCCGGGATGCCGCGCGCACGCGATGTCGGTTCCATGTGCTGCGGGAGCAGGCCGCGGTCTGCGGGCCGCGTTCCGTGCATCGGATGACTCAATGCCCCGGAACGGCCGGCCCGGTCCGCCCGGCTAACGCCGGCTGACCAGGACAGCCCGCGCCGGATCGGCAGGCGCATTGCCCTCCATCACGACGATCTGGCTGGCGGTGGCGGCCTGTCCCCCAAGCGCATTCGCGAGCGCGCGCATCGGCCCGATCGCCGTCCCGTTGGCGGCGCCCATCGCATTGGTTTCGAAGACCGCCACGGGTCCTGGTTGGCCGCTTGCGTAGACGCTGTACGTGGTCTTCGGCTTCAGCTTGAACAGCGAGACCTCGAGCGCATCGGTCAGCCCCAGGTTGCGCGCCACGATGAAACCCTTGCCCTCGCCCGACACCGCCTGGAGCGCGATGTTCAGCGGCTCGTTGTTGATGCGCGCGACCAGGTTGTCCATGCCCCCGCCTGCCGGCACGGCGCGCGGCACGTAGACCAGTGCCTGGGGCGCCTGTCCGACCGGGACCCGGGCGACGGGCCGGTTGGCGGCGGTATCGATGACATCCACCGCATCGCCGTTCTCCAGCCCCACATAGACCCGGCTGCCATCGTCGGAAGACCATATGCCGTGCGGCAGCGCGCCGACCGGGATGCTTGCCACCTGTCTGGCGTTCGGGCCGGTGCTGAAGACCTTGACCAGGTTCTCCCCGCCGATCGTCACATAGGCCAGCGTTCCGGCCGGCGTCCTGGCGAAGGCCAGGTGGTTGGTGATCATGCCGGTATCGAACACCTCCTTTACCTTCAGGGACTTGGTATCGATCCGCGTGACCTTGCCGACGTCCTTGTGCGTCATCCACAGCTCGCTCCCATCCGGCATCAGCTGCAGGAAGGGCGAGAACGGACTGGCGACATCGATCCGGTGCACGACCTTGTGCGAGCGCACGTCGACCACCTCCACGACCGGGGTAAAGCTGGACACGACAAAGGCGCGCTTGCCGTCGGGATGGAACAGCACCATGCCCGGTCCCGGCGCGGTCTGGATGCGCCGGGTTTCCCTGAAGGTCTTCGGATCGATCACGGACAGGTAGTCCTCGCCGCGTACGACAGCCCAGACCTCGCGCCCGTCGGCGCTGAAGAAACCTTCGTGCGGCGAGCGCCCGATGTAGGCGACACCCTTGACCTTGTTGGTGGCGGTGTCGATGAAGGTGACCGAGTTCGACCCGTTGGAGACCGCGATGAGCGTGCGGTGATCGGGGGAAAAGCCGAGTCCATGCACGTTGATCTGCCCCTTGTACAGCGGCGACAGCACGTCGGGCCTTTGATTACCGAGCCGGATTTGTCCAAGCAGGGTATTGGTTGACGGATCGATGACAGAGACCGTGTTGCTGTTCTGGTCGGCCGTATAGACCCGGTCCTGCGCCGGCGGCGCGGCCTGCGCTCCGACGGCGAGCAAGACGGCGAAAACGGTCGCGGGCATGCGTGTGTGCATGATGTGTACCTCCTTCATTGGGATGGTGGACGGACGGGCGCCACGGCGGCGTGGCGGCGCAGCCAGGCCTGCATCAGCTGGATCTCGTTCTGCTGCTCGGTGATGATGGCTTGCGCCAGGTTTCGCAGTTCCGGATCGGTCGTGCGCAGCAACAGGGCCTTGGCCATGTCGATCGCGCCCTGGTGATGGGGAATCATCATGGCGACGAAGTCGTGCTCGGGGATGCCGTTGGACGGGGCACGGCGCATCCCCTCTTCCATCACCGCCATCGCGTCGTCCATCAGCGCGGCGAAGGGCTTGGCGGTGCTGGCCACGAAGACGCGCGCCGGCGCGCTGCCGTCGTTCTCCTGCTGACCGTGTCGATGCCCCTGCTGCGCGCAAGCGCTGCCGGCGAGCGCAGCGAGGCAAAACAGGACCGTGAATCGGTGCCGGGATCGAATCATTGCTTGTCCTCCAGTTGATCGTGAACCGCGATGGCCACTTTCGCCAGCTCGCCCCTGCTCGCCCCGGCCGACAAGGCATAGCCGAATTTGCCGTCGATCCAGTAGAACACGCTCACCGGCCCTTCCTGTGCGAAGCGAAATCCGGTATCCCGGTTGCGCGACTGCTCGGTGGAGACATACAGGGTCAGCCGCTGTCCCGCAAGGTTGTGGTACATGAACTGGGCAACCGGTCCGCTCTGGCCGGGCAAGAGCCGGCCGCCGATCAGCTCGTAGCCGAGCTTGCCGAGCCGCGGCGGGCGGATCGGCGTATCCAGGCGCTTGGACAGCCAGCGGACCAGGTGTTCTTCCTGGTCGGCGCCTATCTCGACCGGATGACGCACGTCCGGGCTATAGACGACGTGGGCAATCGCGGCCTGGCGCGCGAGGCTGGCGGCCGAGCCGTGTGCTTCAATCCGGGCGCCGCCGTAGTCTGCCAGCGCGGGAGCGCCCATGGGGGAACCGCGCAGTGTCCACCCGCCGATCCCGCCGAGCAAGGCAATGGCCAGCGCGGCCGCGATGCGCCCGGCCGGACCGGCAACCCACAGCCTGCGCCGCGCGCCGGCACTGATCGCGGGCGGCACCGGTTCGTCGAGCACCGGGTCGAACAGGCGGCGCATTTCAATGTTCTGGTTGCGGTAGACGGCAAGGCGGGCCGCTTCTTCCGGCCTGGACGCGAGCCAGGCGTCGATCTCGGCCTGGCGCGCGGGCGGCAGCAAGCCGTCGACATAGGCTTGCAGGTCGGCTTCGGTGACTGGCAAGGGACTCATTTGACCACCTGCAGGGTTGCGGCCGGGCTCGCCCTGCCCTCCATTAATCTGCGCAATCTTTCGCGCCCGCGCGACAGGCGCGACATCACTGTCCCCAAAGGCAGGCCGAGGGCGCCGGCCACCTGATCGTAGGTCATTCCTTCCAACCCCACCAGCAGCAGGACTTCGCGCTGCTCGGCGGGCAGGAGGTTCAACGCGGTTTGCATGTCGCGCACCTCCAGGGCCGCAGTGTGCTTGTCGGCTTGTGCCGGATGGGGCGTGTCCTCGTCCAGCGCCGTTGTCTCCAGCCGCCGGCTGCGCAGCATGTCGACGTGCAGGTTGTGCATGATCCCGAACAGCCAGGCGCGCATGTCGCCATCGCGGCGCCAGTCCGCGATATGGTTCCAGGCGCGTTCGACGGTATCCTGGACCAGGTCGTCCGCATCGCTGCGCCCGCCAACCAGCGCCCGCGCGTAGCGGCGCAGCCGCGGGATGCAGGCGATCAGTTCAATTCCGGGATCGGGCATGGCGGGCAAAGGGCTGGTAGGCGGCGGTGCTCAGTTGGCAACCACATGCCAGACGTTCTTGAAGTTGTCGCCCTTGCGCTCGCCGGGCTTGGTGTCCTGGACAAACAGGTACAGGGGTTTGCCGTTCCAGGCCAACTGCTTTGCCCCATCGTCGCGGGTAATGACCGAATACGGCGCGGAGTAGGAAGCCGCCGTCGCCGGCACGGCCGGCCACAAGGCCGCACATGGCCCGGAACAGGCGCTCTTGCCGCTTCCCGGAACGTCCTTGTCGAAGGTATAGAGCGTCATGCCGCCCGCGTTGACCAGTACGCCGTCGGACGTCTTGACCGACGGCCCCTGCGCCGATGCGCAGGCGGAAAGGATCAAGGCGGCGAGCATTGCGGCGGATGCAGTGCGAAGCAGGTACATGGCAGTCTCCTCTTGTTGGTGTGGACACTGAGGTATACGCACGCGATCCGCAAACTATTCCCGCTCCCGTGAATATTTTTACGCCGTTGATGCAGAAAACTGCATGGGTACCGGCTTCAGGTTCTCAAAGACTGAAACCGGAACCAACACCCGCGTGGTATCACCGCGAAACGCGCCTGAGGATATCGTAGACCATATTGATCGTACGGTGTCGAACCCGGCTTGCACAGGCACCGAGCGGCCGGTCCGAATGGAGCAGATGGCAGGGATGGAAGCGCCACCGCCGGGTTCCGATGCTGACGCCTGAACTGCGCCGGTTGGTTCCCTTCCTTCGGCGGTAACGACTTATCCCGGGATGCCCCGTACACACCCCGCGGCAAGATCCGTATTGGGGCCACATTCTCGAGGATCCAGAACAAGCGACCCGCAGCTCTCACAGACGGGTCGCGTCCGCATCAGTTGGTGCTCATGCCGGCGGTTTTCACCACGCTCGCCCAGCGCGAGATTTCCGAGCGTACGCGCTCGGCGGTCTCCGCCGGCGTGGTATACACGGGATCGGCGCCCTGCTCCGCGAATTTCTGCTTGACCTCCGGCAGTTCCAGGATCTGCGCGATTTCCTTGTTCAGGCGGTCGATGATAGGCGCGGGCGTGCCGGCAGGCGCGAGCAGGCCGTAGATCGTCGCGACCTCGAAATTATTGATTCCCACTTCGCTGGCCGTCGGCACATCCTTCATCGCAGGCGTCCTTTCCTTCCGGGCCGTCATCAAGGGGGTCAATTTGCCCGACTTCAGCTGCGGATACACCACGGCGCCGACCTCGAAGGTGACCGGAACCTGCCCAGAGACGACGTCGGTGATCGCGGGGCCGCTCCCCTTGTAACCGACGTGCATCATCTTGGTGCCGGTGAGCTGCTGGAAGTACTCGCCGGCCAGGTGCTGGGTCGAACCGACCCCGGCCGACGCATAGGCGATCTGCCCCGGCCGCTGCTTGACGTACTCGATGAACTCGCTGGCCGACTTGACCGGCAGCGACTTGTTGACGACCAGCGTGACCGGCATCGAGCTCAGGTAGCTGATCGGCGTGAAGCTCTTCGTCAGGTCGTAGCGGATGGTCGCGCTCTGAAGCGTCATGTTGACCGCATGCGCGACGACTGCGCCGGCCAGGATGGTGTAGCCGTCATTCTTTGCCCGCGCGACGTAATCCGCGCCGATGTTGCCGCCGGCGCCAGCCTTGTTTTCCACGACCACCGGCTGCTTGAGCCGCTCCGACAGGTGCTGGGCGACGATTCGCGTAATGATGTCGGTACCGCCGCCGGGGGCGAAGGGTACGATCAGGGTGATGGGCCTGGACGGATAGTTCTGCGCCTGTGCCTGCGCCGGCATTGCCACGCACGATGCTGCTGCCACTGCTGCCACTACGGGTACGAAGGGATATTTCATGGCTGTCTCCTGAAGTATTCAACGCCGCACACCCGACCTGATTGCCTGTGCTGTCGGCGCATCCGGTTTCCAGCGCCACGATCTGCGTGTGGTCGCCCCATTCTCCTTGAATAGCGCCCTTGCTAGGTCCTGCGGGCGAATGACTCACTCAAGTCCCAATATTTAGGAAATGCATCCCAAGTTTTGGTTTACAAATCATGGCACGCTGGGCATACTAGGGTCAAGCAAAAAAACAAGCGGCGCCGGCCATCTGTTGCCAGCCGGTCGCGAAGCAGCCCCACCGTCGCCGTCCCATGCAGGCCGCGAACGGGTTATAGTCCCGATTTTTCAGGATGACGCGATGGACAAGACACTATTGAAAGGCCTGGCCGTGCTGGAAGCGGTCGCCGGCAACGACGGGCCGCCGCGGACCATTGACGAGCTCGCAGCCCAGTTGGAGCTTACCCGCAGCAACGTGCACCGTACCTTGCAAACCCTTGCGCACGCGGGCTATGTCATCCGGGACGAGGTCAGCGGCAACTACCGCGGGACGCTGCGCATGTTCGAACTCGGTGCGCGCCAGGTCGCCCGGTTCGATGTGCGCAAGTATGCGCCGCCCTTCATGCGCCTGCTGGCCGAACAGACCGGCGAGACCGTGCACCTGTCGGTACTCGACGGGATCGATGTGATCTACCTCGACAAGATCGACAGCCCCCAGCCGATCCGCGCCTACACCGCCGTCGGTGGGCGCGCGCCGGCCTATGCAGTGGCCACCGGCAAGGCCTTGCTGGCCGTCCAGCCGGACGGCTACCTGGCCCGCCATGAATCAAGCATCCAGCGCCATACTCCGGCCACCCTGGCGTCTCTGCCAGCGCTGAAGGAAGAGATGCAGAAGATCCTGCGCCTCGGTTACGCACTCAACCGCGGCGAATGGCGCGAGAGCGTCGGCGGCGTGGCCGTCGCCATCTTCGACGCGCTGGATCAGCCCATCGCCGCGCTGGGCATTTCCGGTCCGATGGAACGCCTGACCCCGAAGCGGATGGAGGAACTGGCGCCCCTGGTGCGCAAATATGCGGCGGAAGTATCGCGGGCCATGGGCTATCGCAACAGCGACTTCAGGCAGACGGCCTGACAGCCGGGGACGGCGCGGTTCACCGGCACCAATTTTTCGGACGATCCACCATTGGAGACATGAGATGAGTTCCGGTTACATCAGCAAGTCAAAGCAGATTTCGCTCGTGGAGTTGGTCAGCCGCGTACCGAATGGATCCTCGCTGGCCCTGGGGGGCAGCTTCCTGCATCGCGGGCCGTTCTCTTTCGTGCGCGAACTGATCCGCCAGGGCAAGCGCGACCTCGAGATCATCAAGCAGTCGCCGGGCTACGACATCGATATCTTGTGCCGGGCAGGCGCCGTCCGCAAGCTGCGCGCCGGGATCGTCGCCATGGAAGGCAACTTCGGCCTGGCACAGGGCTACCGCCGGGCCGTGGAAGACCGGCAGATCGAGCTGGAAGAGCATGCGTGCATGAGCCTGACCGCCGGCTTGCGCGCGGCGGCGTTCGGCGTTCCCTTCCAGCCTTGCGGCGGCCTGCACGGCAGCGATTTTCCGGTGCTGAACGGATGGCACTGCATGGACGACCCCTACGGAAGCGGCGAGAAAACCTGGGTGATCCCCGCGATCCAGCCGGACTATGCGGTGATCCATGCCAGCGAGGTGGATCCGGCAGGCAATGTGCGCATTTACGGAACCTACAACTGGGACCGCATCATGAGCCGCGCCGCGAAAAGCGTGCTGGTCATCGCCGAGCGCGTGGTGCCGGCCGAGACCTTCAAGGCGCAGCCGGAAATGACCGTCATTCCTTATTTCATGGTGGAGGCCTTCGCCGTTGTTCCGAATGGCGCGTGGCCGGGATCCTGCTGGCCCCAGTATGAAATCGACTACCCGGAGGTAGAGCGCTATGTCGCCTCCGACCGGGCCGGAATGCAGGAACACATCGACAACGCCCCGGAAGCGAAGGAGCCCGCCCATGTCTGAGCAATGGAGTCCGTTTTCCTATATCGTCACCAACCTGGCGCGCTTCATCCGCCCCGACGAGATCACTTTCAGCGGAGTCAATTCCACCTTGCCCATGCTTGGCTGCCTGGTCGCCAAGCGCGCCTATGACTGGGACTTCATCTACATCAATGTCGCGGGCGGAGTCGATCCGGAAGTGGATGCCGTCCCCTTGTCCAGCTCCGATCCGGTGCTGGCGAAGGGTTCGCCGGCGATTTTTGCCAACGAGGATTTCTACGACCTGTGCACCCGCGGACGTATGGACCTGACCTTCCTCGGCGCCGCGCAGATCGACGGCGAAGGATGCGTCAACAATTCCTGCATCGGCGACTGGCACCAGCCCAAAGTGCGGCTCCCCGGGGGCGGCGGCGGCGCGGTGATGCTGCCCACTGCCAGGCGCGCGGTCACCTGGCGCACCGAGCATTCGCGCCGCACCCTGGTTTCCAAGCTCGACTTCGTGACCTCTGCCGGCGGCATGCACGGCGTCGTCACCCCGATCGCGGTCTTCGTCCTGCGTGAGGGACGGCTCGCACTGCAATCCTGGCATCCGGAATCGAGCCTGGCGGAGGTGCGCGACCGCACCGGTTTCAGTTTCGACGCTACCGGTGCCACGCCCACCCCACCGCCGACCGATCGGGAGCGGGCGGCGCTCGCCGCACTCGATCCGGCCGGCCAGTTCGAACGGGACGCCGCCATCCAGCTGAGGTAAACCATGGACCAGACTTGTACTTCCCTTTCCCTTGCATGGCGCAGCGCCTGGACCCAAGCCGGCATCGCCGGCCGGACCGCGCTCACAGGCCCGGAGAGCAGCCTGAGCTATGCCGAGCTACATGACCGCGTCAGCCGCTTCGCCGGCGGGCTGCATGCGCTGGGCGTACGGCGCGGCGACCTGGTCGGGCTCGACCTGGAACGCTCGATCGACGGCGTCGTGGCCATGCTCGGCTGCATCTGCGCCGGCGCCTGTCCCTGCCCGCTGGAGCCGCGCCTCCCGCCGGAACAGGTGCGCGAGCGGGTAGAGTCGGTCGGCCTGCACTGGCTGCTGGTGGAGGCGGTACGCCAGCCTGAACTCGCCGGCGTGCTCGCCGCGCCCGCGCAGGTGCTCACCCCGTCGCAAGTCGCCGCTCGGCAGCAGGCGTACTGGGACGAGGAGGCGGCCAATGACAGTCCTGCCCTGCTGCTCTTTACCTCAGGCAGTACCGGCAAGCCCAAGGGCGTCCTGCTCACGCACCACAACATCCTGAATAACGCGCGGGGCGTCGCGCTGCATACGGAACTCTCGCGTGAAGACCGCTTGCTGCACGTGATGCCGCTGCACCACACGAACGCGGTCAACAACCAGTTGTTCACGCCTTTCCTGTATGGTGCGGCCGTGATCCTGGCAGGCCGCTTCAAGGCTGACGACATGCCGGGCTTGCTGGAGCAGCACCGGCCCACGATCATCACGGGGGTGCCGACCATGTACGCCCGCATGCTGGAATTGCCGTTTTCTCCCGGCAGCCTGGCAGCGCTGCGCTTTGCGCGCTGCGGGTCGGCGCCGATCACGGTCGACCTGCACCAGCGCATCGAAGCCAAGCTCGGTTGCGAACTGCTCGTGTCCTACGGCTTGTCGGAAGCAACCTGCACCAGCACGATGAATCCTGTCGGCCGGCGCAGGCTCGGCACGGTCGGCACGGTCCTGGCCGGGCAAAGCGTGGTCCTGATCGGTGCGAACGGCCAGCCGGCAGCCGCCGGCCAGGAGGGGGAAGTCTGCGTGGGCGGCGACAGCGTGATGGCCGGCTACCTTGGTGCGGACCCACAGGCGGCGGACCGCGCGGTGCGGGACGGACTGCTGCGAACGGGCGATCTCGGCCGCTTCGACGACGAGGGCTACCTGTCGATTACCGGCCGCATCAAGGAAGTGATCATCCGCGGGGGCGAAAACCTCTCGCCGGCGCTGATCGAAAACGCCATCGCTGCCCACCCCGACGTCGCGGCCTGCTGCGTCGTCGGCCAGGCCGATGCCGACCTCGGCGAAGTACCCGTGGCCTTCGTGGTGGCGGCGGGACAGCGGCAGCCAAGCGAACAGGCCATCGTCGAGACGGTAGCCGCGCGCCTGTCCAGGATCTACCGTCCCCAGGCTGTCCACTTCGTGGCGGCGCTTCCCGAGAACAGCGTCGGCAAGGTCGACCGCAAGGCGGTCGCCGCGCTGCTCAAGAACCAGTCCATCGCCGCCTGAAAGCAGGCCCTGCGGTCCGCCGGAGGGCCTGCGCAATGAAGCGGCAAACAGCGATGACAAAAGCAAAGGGCGTGCAGTGCACGCCCTTCTTCCGCTACTCCCCTGCTCAGGATTGCGTGCGATAGCGGCGCAGCCGCTCCTTGAGACCCGGCACGCTTGCCGACCGCACCAGTTCCGCCAAGTCCGCTTCCCTGGTGTCCGGCACGGTCACCCGCAGCAGGGCGGCGGTCGCCTCCGCCGACAAGCTGGCAGCTGCATCGGCCGCCGCCTGGACCAGTGCGGGCCAGGTGTCCTGCTCGCCGTTCTGCTGGATGAAGCCCATTGCAGACGCCTCGTCCGCCGTGAAATTCGTGGAGCGCGCCAGCACCTCGCGCGCCTTGTCCGTGCCGATTCGCTGGACCAGCCGGCGCGTGCCCAGCACTAGTCCGAAGCGCAGGCCAGGCATGCGGAACTGGCTGCCGGCCGCGGCCACCCGCATGTTGCAGGCGCAGATCAGGTCTACCCCGGCGCCGAAGTTCTTCCCGTGTGCCAGCGCCATGGTCTGGAAAGGCGCGTGATAGACCGCCTGCAGCAACTGCTCGACCCGGATGAAGCGCAGGACGAGGTCGCCCTCGGACTGCGCTTCATAGTCGCCGAGGTCGAATCCTGCGCTGAAGTTGCGCCCCGCCCCCTGCAGTACCAGCAGGCGGGTGCCGTCGTGGCAGCTCTGCTGCACCACGGCCAGCAGTGCCTCGACCAGTTCGGGATTGAAGGCGTTCAGCTTGTCGGGACGGTTGAGTGTCACGCAGGTGATTCCGTCCTCGCGGCTTACCAGCAGCGTGTCGGTCCCGCCCTCCTGCAGCCCGGCCGGGGCGGCGGCGTTCATGCAGTCACCTTCTCGGGCTGGGCCTGCGCGGGCACGGTGGCAAGCCCGGCCAGGACATCGTCCGTGTCGGCGCCCAAGGCTGGCGGGCTGCGATAGATCGGCAGGCCGCGCCCGCTCAGGCGCAAGGGCGACGCGAAGGTGCGGGTGCGGCCGCCGGTCGGCAGGTCGATCTCCTGCACCCATTCCATCGCCTTGACCTGCGGATCGGCCAGCACCTGCGAATAGGTATTGATGGGTGTGCACGGCACGCCGGCTCCCGCGAAGCGTGCGATCAGCTCCTCGCATGTCAGGTCGGCGAATTCCGCTTCCAGGATGTCCTTGAGCGCGACCTGGTTTGCCGCGCGCAGCGCGGTACTGCCAAAGCGGGCATCGTCCGCCAGGTCGAGCCGCCCGATCTGCGCACAGGTGATCCGCCACAGGTTGTCATTGCCTGCCGCCATCGCAAAATAGCCGTCCTTCGCACGGAAGGCTTGGTAGGGTGCATTGCGCGGATGGGCCGAACCCAGTTTCTGGGGGTCGCTTCCCTTGCCGAAGAATTCGCTGGTCTGGAGCGCGGCGATGCCCAGGCTCGATCCCAGCATCGAGACATCGATGTGCTCGCCGCGCTGGCCGGCCCGCACCTTGTTCAAGACCGAGCTGACGCCAAAGGCGGCATACAGGCCTGCGGCAAAGTCGGACAAGGGAACGCCGCATTTGACGGGCGCCCCCCCCGGCTCGCCCGTCACGCTCATGATGCCGCTCATGGCCTGCATCGTGAGGTCGAAGCCGCCTTCCTGGGAACGCGGGCCGGACTGGCCGTAGGCCGAGATCGAACAGTAGATCAATGCGGGCTTAAGCGCGCTGAGCGTCTCGTAGTCGAGCCCCAGCCGCTTCATGACGCCGGGCCGGTTGTTCTCGATGACGACATCGGCCGACAGGATCAGGTCCCGTGCGCGCTTCACATCTTGTTCGCTCTTGAGGTTCAAAGCGATCGAACGTTTGTTGCGATTGAGCGAAGCAAAGTTCTCGCTAAACCCCTGGTTCAGCGGCGGCCACTGCCGGAGGCTGTCCCCGCCCTCCGGATGCTCCACCTTGATCACGTCGGCGCCCATGTCGGCAAGCAGCATTCCGCAAAATGGGCCCGCGGCAACCTGGCAGAATTCGATGACCTTCACACCTTGTAACGGCAGCATATCGTTTCCTCTTCGAATGGCGTTGATGATGAGTTGCGGGAACGGTAGCGTTCCTGCTTCTGCGGCCCCGTCGACATTGCTGGTTCTGGTCTGGTCCGACCGGGATCGCCCAGCAGCGATCTGGTGCCGAAATCGGTTGCGCTTGATCAGAGTATGCAGCGGGACGCCGGCTTTGTCCAACATATTTTAGGAATCGAGTCCCAATATTTAGGACTCAAGGAGGCGCGGATCGGTCGAGGGAAACCCCGCAACAAGCGATATGAACTTACTGCACGGCCACCCGATGCGGGAGACAAGGACGGTGAAAGGGAGCCGCGGAAAGCGTGAGGCTCGGACACGGAGGCTGGTCGAGTGATCCGAGGGCGGCAACCAGCGGCTTACAGCCCTTCCAACCGGTAAAATTGAGCGCATTGCGGCTCAGGTGCAGACGCAAGTCTGGATGTGTGCTTGCGGATAGACTGCCTTGATCGCTTCCGGGAACCCGCGCAGCCATCGACGACGGGAATCAGGACACCGTTCAGGCCACGTTGTTTCGCCTGATGCAGCCCTTGGGATTTCAGTTCAACAGGAAATCAGTCAGGCGATCTCGGTTTCTTTGGCTTTTTGGTGCTCACTGCTTCGGTCATGGATCGTCCCTTTCGGTATTATTTCAGGGCTCCAGCAACACAAAAATTCTGACAGACTCGGCTATGCAGCTCGCTGGCGCGCCTCGATGGCGACGATCACAGCAGCGAGCCGTTCCAGCCAGTCCGAGCAGATTCCAAAACAAAAAACCCGCAGCTCTCACAGAGCTGCGGGTTTCTCGATTGTCAAAGGTTCCCCTTAACAATTGTTCTGGCGGAGGCGGTGGGATTCGAACCCACGATACAGGTTTAAGCCCGTATGCTTCCTTAGCAGGGAAGTGCCTTCGGCCACTCGGCCACGCCTCCAATCAGTTCCGACTTGTCAGTCAGCGCTGAGTGCACGCATCTTAAGGGCTGGTGCGTCTTGCGTCAAGGACGCACGCCCAAAATTTTGAAAATTGTTAAGCTTGCTCGAGGTTAAATGCTTTATGGAGAGCACGCACTGCCAGCTCCATGTATTTCTCGTCGATCAGCACCGAAATCTTGATCTCGGAGGTCGAAATCATGAGGATGTTGATGCCCTCTTCCGACAGGGTGCGGAACATCTGCGAAGCGACGCCCACGTGGCTGCGCATGCCCACGCCCACGGCCGAGACCTTCGACACTTTCGCGTCGCCGCTCACACTGGCCGCGCCCAGCGATTGCTTCTCGCCTTCCAGCACGTTCATCGCCTTGACATAGTCGTTGCGCGAGACCGTGAAGGTGAAGTCGGTCTTACCGTCCACCGACTGGTTCTGTATGATCATGTCGACCTCGATGTTGGCATCGGCGATCGGGCCCAGGATGTGGAAGGCGACGCCCGGCTTGTCCGGTACGCCCAGGACGGTGATCTTGGCTTCATCGCGATTGAAGGCGATGCCGGAGATGACGGCTTGTTCCATGTTGCTCTCTTCCTCAAACGAAATCAGGGTACCGGAGCTGGCTTCTTCGGCCAGGTCCATCAGGGGGTCGGTCAGCGACGACAGCACGCGCGTCGGGACCTGGTAGTTGCCGGCGAATTCCACCGAACGGGTCTGCAGCACCTTCGAGCCCAGCGAGGCCAGCTCCAGCATTTCCTCGAAGGTGATCTTCGAGAGGCGGCGCGCTTCGGTCACCACGCGCGGATCGGTCGTGTAGACGCCGTCCACGTCAGTGTAGATCAGGCATTCGTCCGCCTTCAGCGCGGCCGCGATCGCCACCGCCGAGGTGTCCGAACCGCCGCGGCCCAGGGTCGAGATGTTGCCATCCTCGTCCATGCCCTGGAAACCCGTGATGATCACGATCTTGCCCGATTCAAGGTCGCCGCGCACGCGGGTGTCGTCGATCGACTGGATGCGCGCCTTGGTGAAGGCGGAGTCGGTGCGGATGCCCGCCTGCCAGCCGGTGTACGAGACTGCGTCCTTGCCGATCGCCAGCAGCGCCATCGCCAGCAGGCCGACCGAGACCTGCTCGCCGGTCGAGGCAATCATGTCCAGTTCACGCGGGTCCGGTTGCGGCATGATTTCCTTGGCCAGCGCAATCAGGCGGTTGGTCTCGCCCGACATCGCGGACGGAACGACAACGATTTGGTGACCTGCGTCATGCCACTTGGCCACGCGGGCCGCGACATTCTTGATGCGGTCCGTCGAGCCCATCGACGTTCCGCCATACTTGTGGACAATTAAAGCCATATCGGGAAGGGTTCCAGCTTGTAGAAAGATCAAAGGGGACCCTTACTCTAGCATGCTGCAACGCGTCATCACAAGGCTCGGCAAGCTAAAAAGCTATACGAAAAGAAAATAAAGTAATACCGTTTTCGCATAGAAATTTGTCTATACATTAGGCAGGCTTGGTCTCCCACCTCAGGGCGAGCAATGGCGCCCCCTCCCTTCCGAAATGATGGCAGTCCATCCCGATCCCCGCCGCATACAGCAGGTCGAATCCCCGCTTCACCACGGGCAGGCGCTCGCGCTCCCAGGCGGGAACGCCGAGCGACTGGAAGTGGGCCTTCAGGCTGCGGGTCGGCCTGTTGGCGGCCGGCTTGAGGCGCTCGCCGCCCTGGCGGAAGTCGATGGTGAGTGCCTGGCTGCGCAGCCAGGCGGCGTCGAAGCCCTGCGGGGCCGGCTCGAAGTGCAGCACGCCGCCATAGGCCGGGAAAGCGATCGAGGCCTGGCCGGCCCAGCGGAAGGACTCGCCTTCGTGGTGGAGCACGCCGATGTCGTCCGGGTCGCGCATGCCGTCCAGGTCGGGCAGGCGCGGCGTGATGTGCAGCTTGCCGCGATGGCGGCGGATGTGGCAGCCCGGATGGGTCAGCTTCAGCTGCGCGTCCTCGCGCGCCGAGAACAGCTGGGCCACCATCTCGCCCAGCCAGGCGGTCGAGGGCATGGCCAGGCCGCGCACAGTGAACAGGTGGCGCAGCAGATTGTGGATGCGGTCCCGGCTCAGCCCCGCGATGCGGGCCAGGTCGAGCGCGTCGCCGTCGAGGCTGGCGGCCAGGTCCTGGGCGGCCAGCTCGTCGAGCAGGCGCTGGGCCGAGGCCGCATGCGCCGCGCTGCGGGCGATGCGCTCCTGGAAGCCCGGGAAGCCGGATGCCAGCGCCGGCATGACCTGGTGGCGCAAGGCGTTGCGGGCATAGCGCGGATCGCGGTTCGATTCGTCCTCGACCCAGGCCAGCCCCTGCCCACCGGCATAGGCTTCCAGCGCCACCCTGGCCTGCGAGAGCAGCGGACGCGCCATCACCAGCGCCTCGCTCCCCAGCAGGCCGGGCGCGCGGTTGGCGCCATCCATGCCGGACAGGCCGGCCGGGCCGGAGCCGCGCAGCAGCTGCAGCAGCACGGTCTCGGCCTGGTCGTCGAGATGGTGGGCGGTCAGCAGGACGCCGGCGCCATGTTCCCGGCACATCTCGCCCAGCGCCGCATAGCGCAGGCGGCGTGCCGCGGCCTCGGTACCGGATTTGTCCTTGGGGATGCTGACGCGGCGGAAGTCGAACGCGATGCCGAGTTCCGCGCAAACGCGCTCGCAGTGCGCGAGCCAGTCGTCGGCGTGGGGGCTGAGTCCGTGGTGGACGTGGAATGCGTGCAGCGGCAGGCCCTCTTCCCGCGCCCAGGCATGGGCGAGGCGCAGCAGGACCATGGAATCGAGTCCGCCGCTGAGGGCTACCGCCGGGGAAGTCAGGGGATACTGCGTGCGCAGGCCGTGCATGGCCTGCGCAAATGCGGCCGGGAGAGCCCCGGCGTGGGAACGACTCACTCTTCGCGCGGCAGGGTTTCCTTGAACTTGCCGTAGGCCATCAGCTTCTGGTGACGGGCTTCGAGCAGGTCCTTGGTCTTCATGCCCTGGAACTGGCGCAGGGTGTCGGCCAGGGCGCGCTTGAGCATCTGCGCCATCTGTGCCGGGTCGCGGTGGGCGCCGCCCAGCGGCTCGTTGACGATCTTGTCGATCAGGCCGATGGCCTTCAGGCGGTGCGCGGTCAGGCCCAGGGCGTCGGCCGCATCGGCGGCGCGTTCCGAGGTCTTCCACAGGATCGAGGCGCAGCCTTCCGGCGAGATCACCGAATAGGTCGAATATTGCAGCATCAGCACCGCGTCGCCGACGGCGATCGCCAGCGCGCCGCCCGAACCGCCTTCGCCGATGATGGTGGCGATCAGCGGCACTTTCAGCTCGGCCATGACGTACAGGTTGTGGCCGATCGCTTCCGACTGGCCGCGCTCTTCCGCGTCGATGCCCGGGAAGGCGCCCGGGGTATCCACGAAGGTGAAGATCGGCAGGCCGAATTTCTCGGCCAGCTTCATCAGGCGCATGGCCTTGCGGTAGCCTTCCGGACGCGGCATGCCGAAGTTGCGCATCGCGCGCTCCTTGGTGTCGCGGCCTTTCTGGTGGCCGATCACCATGCAGGGCTGGCCGTTGAAACGGGCCAGGCCGCCGATGATCGACTGGTCGTCCGCGAAAGTGCGGTCGCCGTGCAGTTCATGGAAGTCGGTGAAGATCGCGTTCACGTAGTCCATGGTATACGGACGCTGCGGGTGGCGCGCGATCTGCGAGACTTGCCATGGGGTCAGCTTGGCGTAGATGTCCTTGGTCAGCTGCTGGCTCTTCTTGGCCAGGCGGTCGATCTCTTCGGAGATGTCGACGGCGGAATCGTCTTGCACGAAGCGCAGCTCTTCAATCTTGGAATCCAGCTCGGCGATTGGCTGCTCAAAATTGAGGAAAGTTGTTTTAGTCATTGTACCTCCGGATTGTTTCGTGGCCGCAGCGTTTCCGTGCGCGCGGCAAGCTTGGGCGCTATTTTACCGTACCCGACCCAGCACCATGCAACGGCGCTGGGTCCAGGCTGCGCCATAAATACCATGTAGCAACTGTTCGCCAGGGCTCCCAATTGGCCGACACCTCGCGCGCATCGCTGCGCGACACCGGTTCGCCCGAGAAGTAATTCTGGCTGATGCCCTGGATCAGGCCGGGGTCGTCGAGGGGCAGGACGTTCGGCCGGAGCAGATTAAATATCAAAAACATCTCCGCTGTCCAGCGCGTAATGCCGCGGATCCGGACCAGCTCGGCGATCACGGCCTCGTCGTCCATCTGCGACCAGAGGTCGGCATGGACCCGCTTGGCCTTGAAATGGTCGGCCAGGTCGAGGATGTATTCGGTCTTGCGCTTGGACAGGCCGCATCCGGCCAGCTCGGCCGCGCCCACCTTGATCACCTGGCTGGGCGAGAGTTTCGGACACAGGACGAGCAGCTTGTCCCAGGCCGCGTCGGCGGCCTTGGTCGTCACCTGCTGGCCGACGATCGAACGGGCCAGCGTGGTGAAGGGGTCGGGATGGCCGCGCAGGTGGAGGTCGCCGAACTGGGGAATCAGCTTGTTCATGATGCGGTCGCGCTGCATCAGCGCCAGCTTGGCTTCGGCCCAGTAGGCGGGCACCGACAGCATGTCGGAAACCGCCGACCCCGAGTCGGCAACGGCAGCCCCCGGCGCGGCCACGCCCACCTTGTCCTTGTTCGCTGCCATTACGCGCGGCGCCAGCCCGTTCCGTCCGGCTTGTCTTCCAGGATGATCCCGGCAGCAGTCAGTTCGGCGCGGATCTTGTCCGCTTCAGCAAAGTTGCGCGCCTTCTTGGCGTCGGCGCGGCGGGCGATGGCGTCCAGGATGGCGGCTTCGTCGAGGCCGCCCTCTTCCTGGCCGCCCGATTGCAGGAAGGCCTGGGGCGAACGCTCCAGCAGGCCCAGCACGCCGGCCAGGGCCTTCAGCTGGCGCGCAGTCTCGACGGATTTAGTGCGGTTGACTTCGCTCGCCAGGTCGAACAGTTCGGCCACGGCCAGCGGGGTGTTGAAGTCGTCGTCCATGGCTTCGCGGAAGCGCAGGGCGTGGGCTTCATCCCAATTCACGGCCACGGCGTCGACGCCCAGGTCGACATCGGCCAGCGCCGTGTACAGGCGGCTCAGCGCGCCCTTGGCGTCGTCGATGTGGACGTCGGAATAGTTCAGCGGGCTGCGGTAGTGGGCGCGCAGGATGAAGAAGCGGACCACTTCGGCGTCGTACTTCTTGAGCACGTCGCGGATGGTGAAGAAGTTGCCCAGCGATTTGGACATCTTCTCGTTATCCACGCGCACGAAACCGTTGTGGATCCAGTAGTTGACCATGGTGCCGCCGAAGGCGCCTTCGGACTGGGCGATCTCGTTCTCGTGGTGCGGGAATTGCAGGTCGGCGCCGCCGCCGTGGATGTCGAAGTGTTCGCCCAGGGTGGCGCAGGACATGGCCGAGCACTCGATGTGCCAGCCCGGACGGCCCCTGCCCCATTTCGAGTCCCATTTGGCTTCCTCGGGCTCGGATTCCTTGGCGGCCTTCCACAGCACGAAGTCGAGCGGGTCGCGCTTGCCGCCGCTGACGTCGACGCGCTCGCCGGCGCGCAGGTCGTCCAGCGACTTGCCGGACAGCTTGCCGTAGCCGTCGAAGCCGCGCACGGCGTAGTTGACGTCGCCGTCCTCGCTCTTGTAGGCCAGGCCTTTCTGCTCGAGCCTGTCGATGATGTCCAGCATCTGCGGCACGTACTCGGTGGCGTGCGGCACCACGGTCGGCGGCAGGATGCCCAGCGCGGCCGTGTCTTCATCCATGTATTGCTCGAAGCGCGAGGTCAGCGAGCCGATGGTCTCGTTGTTCTCGACCGCGCGCTTGATGATCTTGTCATCGATGTCAGTAATGTTGCGCACATAGTTGACGTCGTAGCCGGAAGCGCGCAGCCAGCGGTACACGACGTCGAAAGCCATCATCATCCGCGCGTGGCCCACGTGGCAGTAATCGTAGATGGTCATGCCGCACACGTACATGCCGACCTTGCCCGCGACTTTGGGCACGAACACTTGCTTGTCACGCGCGAGCGTGTTGTAAATCTTGAGTTGGCTCATTGAATACTGGTTCCGGGAGGAAGACGGACCGGCAAAGCAATAGCCGCCATGGGCAGCTGCCTGGCGGCCATCGTCGGGTTCGTCTGAATCCTCGGTGTTGTTCTTATTTGATAGAATGGGTCGTTCTGCGCAAAGTATAGCATTGATAAAATCCCGTCTGGCCGCATATGGCCCAGCTTTATTTTCGGGTAAACCCTTGACAGCACTTTGCGCCATGTCCACCAGAGGAAGCCAGATGACCACGTTGAAGACGTCCCGCCGTTCCATGCTCGCCAGTTTCGCCGCCGCTGCCGCTTCCTTGCTCCTGAGCGGCGCGGCCCTTGCCGCCGACCTGCCCCAGGTCGCGATCAAGACCAGCATGGGCGAGATCGTCGTCGAACTCGACCAGGAAAAAGCCCCCAAGACGGTCGCCAATTTCCTGGCCTACGTGAAGTCGGGCTTTTACAAGGGGACGATCTTCCACCGCGTGATCGACGGCTTCATGATCCAGGGCGGCGGCATGAACGAAAAGTTCGAAGGCCGCCAGACCCGCAAGCCGGTCAAGAACGAGTCAAGCAACGGCTTGTCGAACCAGCCGTACACGATCTCGATGGCGCGCGAGAACCATCCCGACACCGCGACCTCGCAGTTCTTCATCAACGTGGCCGACAATTCCGGCATCGATTACCCGAACGTGGGCGGCTCCGGCTACACCGTGTTCGGCAAGGTCGTGAAAGGCCAGGAAGTGGTCGACAAGATCAAGGCCGTGGTCGTGGACGACGTGCGCGGCATGGAAAACGTCCCAGTCACGCCGATCTTCATTAAGTCCGCCACCCTCCTCAAGGGCGACAAGCTTGTAAAATAGCGCGCACCGAAGGACTCTTTAACAATAACCAACTGAACAGGACACTCTCATGACCACCTTACTCATGACCACGAACAAGGGCAACATCACCATCGAACTGGACGATGAGAAAGCACCGAAGACCGTTGCCAACTTCCTGGACTACGTGAACAAGGGCCACTTCACCAACACCATCTTCCACCGCGTGATCAAGGACTTCATGATCCAGGGCGGCGGCTTCGAGCCGGGCATGAAGCAAAAGGCCACCGACGCGACCGTCGAGAACGAAGCCAAGAACGGCCTGAAGAACGACAAGTACACCCTTGCCATGGCCCGCACCTCGGCGCCGCACTCGGCATCGGCCCAGTTCTTCATCAACACCAAGGACAA
>CAMPHU010000042.1 GCA_946886065.1 uncultured Massilia sp.
GCAGAACAGCAGGTCGGGGTCGATCGGCTTGGTGACGTGGTCGTTCATGCCGGCCGCCAGGCTGCGCGCACGGTCGCTCGGCAGCGCGTGGGCGGTCATGGCGACGATCGGCAGCTCGGCCAGGCGCGGGTTGCGGCGGATCTCGCGCGCGGCGCTCAAGCCGTCGAGTTCGGGCATCTGGATGTCCATCAGCACCAGGTCGTAGTCGCCTTCCTCGGCCATGCGCACCGCCTGGACGCCGTCGAAGGCCACGTCCACCGACATGCGCGCGGCGGCCATGAAGTCGAGCGCCACCTCGCGGTTGTTGGCGTTGTCCTCGGCCAGCAGGATGCGCGCGCCGTCCAGGCGCGGAATATCCGGCATGCCGGGCGCGCCGGCCGGCGGCGCGCAGAGGGCGGACGCGTCGGCGGACGGGTGCAGCACCTGGAGCAGGCTGTGGTACAGAAGGGCGGGGCCGACCGGCTTGTGCAGGAAGCCGTCGAGCGGCAATTCGCCTTCGTGCTGCAGCACCGACTCGCGGGTGCAGGCGCTGACCATCAGGATCGCCGGCGGGGCGGCGTCGCGCGCGCAGCGGCGGATGCGGCGGATGGTTTCCATGCCGTCCAGCTCGGGCATCAGGTAGTCCATCAGCACCACCTGGTAAGGCTGGCCGTCGAGCTGGGCGCGCTCCAGCGCCACCAGGCACTGCTCGCCGGAGTGCACGGCGTCGGCGCGCACGCCCAGGCCCTGCAGCATCTCGACCAGGGCTTCGCGCGCGGTGCCGCTGTCGTCGACCACCAGGGCGCGCACGTCCTGCAGCGTTGCCTGGCGCACCGCCGCGGTGCTGGTGTGGCCGGCGGCGATCCCCAGCGGCACCGTGAAGCGGAAGCAGCTGCCCACGTTCGGGGTCGAGTTCACCGAGATCGCGCCGCCCATCAGCTCCACCAGCTGGCGCGAGATCGACAGGCCCAGGCCCGTGCCGCCATACTTGCGGGTGATCGAGCTGTCGGCCTGGGTGAAGGACTGGAACAGCAGGCCGAGCTGCTCGGGCGACATGCCGATGCCGGTGTCGCTCACCGAGAAAGCCAGGACCACGCCGCCGTCGCGGGTGTCGGTGACCTCGACCGAGACCACGATCTCGCCGCGCTCGGTGAATTTCACCGCGTTGCCGGTCAGGTTGATCAGTACCTGGCCCAGGCGCAGCGGGTCGCCGACCAGGCGCGTGGGCACGCTCGAGCCGACCCGGAAGATCAGCTCGAGGCCCTTGGCGTCGGTCTTCAGGCCCGTCAGGCTGGACAGGTGGTCGAGCATCTCGTCGAGCTCGAACGGGACCTTTTCGATGGTCAGCTTGCCGGCCTCGATCTTGGAGATGTCGAGGATGTCGTTGATGATCCCCAGCAGGTGCTCGCTGGCGCCCAGGATCTTGGACAAGTAGTTGCGCTGCTTCGCGTTCGGTTCCGCCATCAGGGCCAGGCGGCTCATGCCGATGATGGCGTTCATCGGAGTGCGGATCTCGTGGCTCATGTTGGCCAGGAATTCCGACTTCATGCGCGCGCCCGCTTCGGCGCGCAGCATGGCGGTCTGCATGGCCTTGGTGCGCAGGCCCAGGATGCGCATGAACACCAGCATGTCGAAGGTGCTGCCGAATTCGAGCGCGTGCATGGTCCAGAAATTGGCCGGCAGAGCGCCGTTGATCATCTGGGCCGAGACCAGCGCCGCGCCGAAGCTCACCGCCCAGCCTATCAGGAAATAGGTGCCGACCGCATCCCCGGCGCGCGCGCGCCGGAAGGCGCCCGGCAGGCCGAGCAGCATCGGCAGGATGCCGAGGGTGCCGATGATGGCCACCAGGTAGTGGTGGCTGATCAGGCCCGCGCCGAAGCCGATCGCGCTGATCACGCACAGCGCGGCGAGGGTCTTCATCAGGCGGCTGAAGAGGCGGTCCATGCCCGGACGGGCCAGCGACTGCTCGACGAACAGGTAGGCGCCGCAGGAGGCGAGGATCGAGGCCAGGCCGGCCCCGTGCTCGCTTAGCCAGGCATTGTCCTGCCAGAGGAACTGGTCGGCGATGCCGAACCAGCAGGCCGAATACAGGGTCACCGCGCCGACCAGCAGCGCGTACTTGCCGAACAGGTGCTCGCGCAGGGTGACCCACTGACCCACGCTGTACAGAAACAGGCACAGGCCCAGGCCCAGCATCAGGCCCTGCAGCATCTGCTCGGCGAGCGAGGCGCCATGGAAGGCGTCGGGCTGCAGGAACTCGATCGGCAGGATGAAGGCGCCGTGGCTTTCCACCCGTATCAGGACCGTCTGCTGCGCGCCGGCCTGGAGCCGCATCACGACCGCGGGCACGCGGCCTTTCAATGCCCAGCCGTCCTGGACGTCGGCGCGTCCTGCGGTGCCGACCTTGCGCACCACGCCGGCGTTCTCGACGAACACATCCACCTTGTCGAGCAGGCCGAAGTCGATCTGCATCACCCAGTTCTCGGGCGCTCCCACCGGGACCGTCACCGGAATGCGCACCCAGGTCGCGCCCTCTTGCATGCCGAGCGTGGCGTAGGCGGTGTCCGGGCGCACGAAGCGCCCGCGCGCGGCGCTGGCGGCCACCGGGTCCATGCCTGCCTCCGGATCGTTCATGACCGTGACCGCCGGCCAGGCCTCCACGCGCTTGATCCCGGCGCCAAGTTCGAGCGGCGTCGCCAGGGCGCCCGCCGTGCAGAAGGCCAGGGCCAGGAACAGAAGCGCGGCGCGCAGCTGCGCCAGGGGTGCTGCAAAGGTGTGGCTCATGCCTGGTGTTTCTCCGGGTGCGGTGCAGGGCGCGCCATGCGCGCCTCGAGTCGTTTCATGAAGGCCGGGGCCTTGTGGTCTTCGCACCAGCACTGCATCGCCTGGTCGACCTGGCCGAGCAGGGCGTCGGGAAGCTTGAGCGGGCGGGTCTGGTCCATCAGAAAGCGGGTGGTCAGGCGGTAGCCGGCGACGCGGGTGAGCAGGCGCGAGATCGAGAAGCCGGGAATGGCGATGCGCACCACGGCGTCGATCAGGCGCACCATGCCCATGCCGAGCACGAACAGCGCGCGCGAGAGCAGTGAGACGCGGCTGGTCAGGCCCAGGTCGCGGCTGGCCTGCCTGCCGCACAGGTAGCGGGTCAGCAGGACCGGGAAGGGCTTGAGCACGCGCAGGGGCAGTTCGTCGGCCATCGCCTGCATCAGGGCGGCGGCCAGCGTCGGACGCGGATCGGTTTCTTCCGGATGGGCGGCCAGGCGGGCGTCCCACACCGCGCGGCCGTGCGCCTGCATGGCCTGGAAGCGCGCCTCGGCGTCTTCCATGGTCCAGACCATCAGCTCGCGCTCGATGCCGATCAGGTGGCCCAGCACGTTCCAGGCGTGCAGGTAGGCCTCTTCATCCTCGCGCGGCAGGCCCAGGCCGAGGCGGCGCAGGCCGCGCAGGAAAGCGTAGTGGAAGGTGAGCAGGGTGTAGGCCAGTTCCTCCTGGTTGCAGGGCAGCCCGTCGCGCCGGCTGTCCCAGCCGTGCGCGTACAGCGCGTGGTGCATGCCCTTGCCGGCGGGCGCCAGCGGCGCGACCGGCGCCGCGCACGCTCCCGCGCCCGGGGAGCCGCGCAGGATCAGGTGGCGGATGGTGGCGTGGATCAGGCGCACCTTGAGCGCCTGGGCGACGCCCCCGCCGGCCGCGTCGGTCAGGCCGCCGCGCATCATGACGGGAAAGATCATCGCCGCCGTCGAGCGCACCCGGTAGTCGGTGTGCTGTTCCAGCTGGCCGGCGGCCTGCAGCACGGCCGACAGGTCGGGCAGGATGTAGCATTCGGGCAGGCTGGAGCAGAACAGCAAGGTGCACGACAGCATGCTCATGTCCATGAACAGCTTTTCGGCGCACGCGATGCAGGCCTTGTCGGCCCATTCGGGCAGCACGCTGCAGGCGCGCACGTAGTCTTCGAGGGCGGCGGCGATCGCGGGATCGGCGCCGGGCGAGGCGCGCCAGCCGGCCAGCGTGCCGTTGCTGTCCCAGCGCGCCAGCTCGGCGTTGATCAGGGCGATGCGCGGGAACAGGCGCTCCGGATCGGCGGCGCTGTCGCCCAGCATGCGCGCCACGGCCTCGTCGGCCGCCGGATCGGCGCGCAGCGCCGGCGCGGTCGCCCCGGCCAGGAGCTGCGGGGCATCCGGTTTCATGCGGCCTCCGCGCGCGGCGCCACGGCGCCGTTCCAGCGCTGCAGGCCGAGGATGGCGCAGAACAGCGGGATGCCCATCACGAAGGTGGCGATGGTGCGGGTCTCGACCGGGAAGCCCTGGGTGATCTGGAACACCATCAGGCCACCGTAGACGGCGAGCGGCACCTGCACGTCACGCAGGCGCAGCGAGCTCGATGCGCGCGGCGGCCACTTGCGCAGGCTGAGACGGAACAGGAACACGATCGTCAACGCGATCAGCATCCAGCCCACGAAGCCCTGCAGGGTCTCGCCGAACCACCAGCCGTCCTTCTTCTCCATTTCCCAGGCCTTGAGCTTGTAGACCATGTAAGGATCGACGCCCAGGTCGTAGGCGGTGATCACCAGGGCCGCCAGGAAGGACATGGTGAGCGACTGGCCGACCGGCGTGACGCCGTCGGACGGGGTCTGCCAGGCGATCAGGTTGGCGATCACGTAGCCGCAGTAGCCGAGCGCGAACCACATCAGGGGAATCACCAGTGGCACGTCGCCGACGCGTGGACCGAGGACGTCGGTGTAGGTGTACTTGCCGAAGAACCAGCCGTGCGAGGAACCCATCTGCTCGGCGAACCAGCCGATGGGCAAGGCGATCAAGGCGAAACGCAGCGCCGCCTTGACACCCAGCAGGTGCGCGGCGCTGGCGAAGCAGCAGCCGAACATCAGGAAGGAGCTCAACACCAGCAGCTGGGTCTGGCCGTTCCAGCCGCGCAGCAGCTGGACGGTGAGGAAAGCGCCCAGCAGGGCGAGCGTGAACCAGGAGCCGTGGCCGGTACGGTGATGCGTTGACGTCATTTATTGTGATCCTCTTGATGGGAGTGCGCGTCGGCGCGGGTGGGTGGCGGGTGATCCTCTTGCTTAAAAACGGTAGTCGAGGCGCAGGTCGACCGTGCGCGGGTTGCTCGGCACGGTCATGCCGAAGCTGTCGATCGCGATCGGCTGCACTTTGTTTTCGAGGTTGCGCGCCCGCAGCAGCAGGCTCCAGCGCGCGCCATGCGGCTGGAACCCGAGGGTGGCGTCGGTGGCGGTGCGCGAGGGGATGCGGTATTCGAGCAGCTGGCTCGGGACGGCGATCACGTAGGCGGCGCTGGCGCGCGCGAACAGGCCGGCCGTGAGCTGGCCCGCGGCCAGCGTGAAGCGGTGGTCGTAGCCGAGCGTGAACACGTGGCTGGGCGCGCGGTCGAGCTTGCGGCCGTTCCAGGACACCACGCCGTTCGGCGAGTAGCTCTCGTAATGGGCGTCGAGCAGGGTCAGGCCGTAGTTGAGGCGCCCGGCCTGGCCCACGCGCAGCTGGCCGTCGAGCTCCAGGCCGGTGACGCTCGCTTCGCCGGCGTTGCTGGTGATGAAGCGCGGCGCGCCCTGCAGGACCGCGACGCCGGACAACTGCAGGTTGGTGTAGTCGTAGTGGAAGGCGGCGGCGTTGAGGGTGGCGCGGCCATCCAGGAAGCGGCTCTTGAGGCCCGCCTCCAGCGAGCGCAGGGCCTCCGGCTGGTAGTACAGCAGGCTCGAAGGAACGGCGGCGGCGGCCGGGCAGGTGATGCCGAGCGCACTGGTGCCGGCGGTGCAGCCGTCATTGAAGCCGCCGGCCTTGTAGCCGGTGGCCAGGGTCAGGTAGGCCAGGGTGGACGGCAGCACGTCCCATTCTGCGCCCAGGCGCCAGGTGGTCTTGTGGGTCGCCATGCTTGCCGCGTTCAGCAGGCGCAGGTCGGTCGCCGGGTTGAACACCGGGCCTTGCTGGAAGTTGGTCGAGCCGATGCGCGACTTGTCGTCGTGGGTGCTGCGCGCGCCCGCGGTCAGGCGCAGGTCGGGGCGCAGGCTGTAGGTGAGCTGGCCGAATGCCGCCTTGCTGGTGGACTTGGTCGGGCCGACCGGGAACACGTAGTAGGGCGGCAGGCGCAGCATCTGCAGGCCCTGGAAGCTGTACAGCGAATTGGTCTCTTCGCTGAAGTAGTACAGGCCGGCCTGGGCCTGCCATGGGCCCGCGCCCCTGGTGGCCACGCGCAGTTCGTGGGAATCCTGGGTGTTGTGGCTGTCGTAGTCGTTCAGCACGCCCAGCGCGAAGGCCGGCGTGATGCGGTAGTAGTAGTTCAGCAGCATGGCCTGGTCCAGCTTGCGGCGTGCGCCCAGGTAGTGCAGCGTGGCCGGGCCCAGGTCCCAGTCCAGGTCGGCCGAGAGGCCGCGCGCGCGCTTTTCGTGGCGGCCCTGGCGGGGCGCCATGTTGGGCGGGCGGAAGGCATTGGTCAGGCGCTCGCCGGTGCTGCCGGCGCGCCAGGTGGGCGTGCCGGTGGCTATGCCGCTGAAGAAGTTGGTGTCGGGGACGAAGCGGTCGTTGTTGTCGTGGGTCTCGCTGTGGTCGTAGCGCAGCAGCAGCGAGGCATCGCGCCCGAGCGCCAGCCTGGCCGACAGGCGGGCGTCGCGGTCGTCGCGGTCCAGGCCCAGGCTGTGCGGGGTACCCTGGCCGTTCTTCAGGTAGGGATCGTGGCGGCGCACCGCCACGGCCGCGCGCAGGGCCAGCGCCTCGCCGACCGGCACATTGAGCATGCCGTCGAGCTTGCGGTTGCCGTAGGTGCCGGCTTCCAGGCCGAACGCGCCCTCGTAGCGGTTCACCGGCGCGTTCGAGATCACGTTGATCGCGCCGCCGGTGGTGTTGCGGCCATACAGCGTGCCCTGCGGGCCGCGCAGCACCTCGATGCGGTCGACGTCGAGGAAGCTGAGGGTCTGGCCCGGCGGACGGGCGATGTAGATCCCGTCCAGCATGAAGGCCACCGAGGGGTCGCCCTTGTCGGTGGCGTCGGCGTTGCTGACGCCGCGGATGGTGAGGCGAAGGCCGTCGGCGGCCTGGTCGAGGTGCACGTTCGGCAGGCGCGCGCCCAGTTCCGCCGGACTGTCGGTTCCCGCCCTGGCCAGCTGCTCGCCGCCCAGGACGCTCATCGCCACCGGCGTGCGGGATGCCAGCGCCGGAACGCGCTGGGCGGTCACCATGACTTCCGGGATCTCTCCCGGCGCCGCGGACTGCGCTTTAGCCGCTTGCCCACCGATTTCCTGGGCATGCACAGCCCCGATCACCATGCCCGAGACAGCCGCCGCCAACAGCGACAGGTTCGGACGACCCCGCATTCCGTTCATTTCAGACCACTCCCTTGTTTCTCTTCTTATGTGCCAGCGCGGCGCCAGGGCACCACGCTTCCCCCATATGTATGTTCTTGTTGGCAATTTATCTTGCGCTAGGGGATGCAAAATCCCCCCAGTCTAGCAGGTCATTTCTGCCGGAAATAGTGTTTAAGTGCATATTGAACAAAAAAATGCGTCAGTGCAACGAATCATTTTTACAATGTTCACAATTGGGCCGCTGTCGTGCGCCGCGTGGCCGGCGCTTCGCTTATTTTCCGGAGACAAACAGCACACCGAGGAGAACGTCTTGAGCAAACCTGGATTCCGGCTTTGCGCCGCGCTGTCGCTATCCCTGTCGCTGTGCACCGCGGCGGCGGCCGCGCCCAAGACCTTCGCCAACCCCTTGCCGCTGCGGCTGGCGGACGGCAGCCTGGCCGAGAGCTGCGCCGACCCGTCCGTGCTGCGCGACCGCACGACCGATAATCCGGTCTGGTACCTGTACTGCACCACCGATCCGATCAGCCACAAGGAGCGCGACGGGGCCGGCTGGCGCTTCCGCCTGATGCCGATCTTCCGTTCGGTCGACCTGGTCCACTGGTACCACGTGGGCGACGCCTTCGAGGAGCGCCCGCGCGGGCTGGCGGCGCCCAAGGCCGGGCTGTGGGCGCCGGAAGCCGTGTACATGAACGGCAGCTACTTCCTGTATTTCACCATTACCGACGTGGACGACGCCCACAGCCCGGAGCCGGGCTGCGCCTCGGACAGCGCGATCGGCGTGGCGACCAGCGCCTCGCCGGCCGGGCCGTGGAAAGCGGTGGCGCGGCCGGTGGTGCCGCCGCGCCGCGCGGGCAGCGGCTGCAAGTTCCACTGGACTTTCGACCCCGACATCGCCCAGGACGACCAGGGCGACCGCTGGATCTATTACGGCAGCTACGGCGGCGGCATCTTCGTGCAGCGCCTGTCCTCGGACGGGATGGGCCTGGTGGGCGACCCGGTGCGCATCGGCGCCGACGACCGCTACGAAGGCGCGGAGGTCGTGCGCCATGGCGGCTGGTGGTACCTGTTCGCCTCGGCGACCGACTGCTGCAACGGGCCCCTGACCGGCTACGGCCTCTACGTCGGCCGCGCCAAGGGGCCGGAAGGGCCCTTCCTCGACCGCGAGGGCAACGATATGGCGGCCGCGCGCGCGGGCGGCACGCCGGTGCTGGCCCAGAACGGCAACCGCTGGATCGGGGCCGGACATAACTCGGTGTTCAAGGACGACACCGGGCAGTGGTGGACCATGTACCACGCGGTCGACCGCAAGCAGGGTTTCTTCAGCGCCCGCGACAAGCTGACACGCCGGCCGGTGCTGCTGGACCGGATCGAGTGGGTCGACGGCTGGCCGGTGATCGCGGGCGGGCGCGGTCCGACCGATGCTGCGCAAGCGATGCCCGGCACGCGGGCGGCGCATCCGGCGCCGATGGCGCCAGCCGCCGCAACCCTGTTATGGCAGGACGGGTTCGACCGGCCGCAACTGAACCGGCGCTGGAGCTGGCTGCGGCCTGCCGCGGCGGGAAGCTGGGCGGCGGCCCAGCCGGGCCTGCGCATGGCCACCACCGACACCGACCTGCACGCCGGCACCGACACTGCCCCCGTGCTGACGGCGGCGCTGCCCGCCGGCGACCTGCGCATCGAAACCCGCCTGCGCCTGGACGCGCCGCTCGACTGCTGCGCCAGGCCGGTGCAGGCCGGATTGGTGCTGATACGCGACGACGACAACTACGTGAAACTGGTGGAATTGGCGCGGGGCGGGCTGCGCCAGGTGGAATTCGGGAAGGAACTGGCGCCGGTCGAGGCCCACCATCCGCGCTATGGCAACACGGTGGTGGGCACGCCGGGGGAATGGACCTGGCTGCGGCTGGACGTGCGCCGCGGCGGCGGCGAGGAGCGCTACACCGCCTGGTCCAGCCAGGACGGCCGCAACTGGGTGGGCGGCGGCACCTGGACCCACCGTCTGGGGGCGGGAGCGAAACTAGGCCTGGTGGCGATGGGCGGCGCCGGCCACGCCGTCACCTTCAGCCAGGTCTCCGTGTCCCAGCTCCGCCGGTGAGGAAGCGTGCGCGCGGACCGACCAGGTCACGCCGCACACCAGCAGGGCGATGGCGGCCAGCTCCAGCGGGCGCGGCCCGTGCCCGCGGTAGACGAAGCCGTAGGCCAGCGCGAACAGGGTCTCGAACAGGATCAGCTGGCCGGACAGCGTGACCGGCACGCGCCGGCTGGCCACGTTCCAGAGCTGGTTGCCGATCACGGAGGCGCCGAGGGCGAGCAGGGCGTTGCAGGTCCAGAACAGGGACCAGTCGCGCGCCGCGCCCGCGGCCGGGCCGGCTGCGCCGACGGCGGCCGCCGCCGCGCCCAGGATCAATGCCAGGATGCCGGTCGACAGGCCGTACAGGGCCGACCATTCGGCGCTGCCGAAGTGCGGGTTGCGCTTGAGGTAGCGGGCGTTGTCGAGGGCATACCAGCTCCAGCACAGCAGGGCGCCGGTGGCGCAGGCGATGCCGGCGGCGGTGCGCACGGGATCGCTGCTGGCCGGGTGGGCGAAGGCGTCGACGTTGATGCAGGCGATGCCGGCCGCGACCAGCAGCAGCGGCAGGGCCAGGCGGCGCAGCGGCACGGCGCCGTGGTCGTTGCGGCCGAGGAGGGTGACCACGACCGGCAGCATGCCGACGATCAGCGAGGTCGGGCCGACGCCGGCGTACTGGACGCCGACCGACAGGAGCATGTAGTAGACCAGGTTGCCTGCCAGGGCGTGGCGGACCAGGGCGGCGCAGTCGGCGCGGGTCAGGCGCTGCTGCAGGCCGCGCAGCTTGGGCAGCAGGATGGCGAAAGCCATCGCGCCATAGGCGAGGTAGCGGCCGACGGCCAGCTCCAGCGGGCTGAACGTGGACAGCAGCTCGGGGACGATGAAGACCAGGCCCCACAGGGCGCCGGCCAGGAGGCCGCAGAGTACGCCGATTCCCATTTCCACCACCTGCGAAAAGGGAAGATTTTAGCAGCGCGGCGCCATTCACGTTCTTCGAACCCGGGCTTCTGCGCCCACCCGCACGTTTGCTCTCGCCCGAAGCAACAATTATTTGCTAGTATTAATTCATAAACATCAACAAACATTGCAGGAGACGAGCTTGGCGTGCAAAGCATTGGGCCTGGCTGGCGCCGTGCTGGCGGCCGCGTTGGCGGGCGTCAGCCTGCCCGCGCTGGCCCAGGTCGAAGTCAGGATGTGGACCTTGCTGTCCGGCGGCGACGGCGCGCGCATGCGCGCGCTGGTCGAGCGCTTCAACGCCAGCCAGCGCGAGGTGAGGGTGGTCAGCACCACGCTGAAGTGGGGCGAGCCTTTCTACACCAAGCTGATCACCTCGACCGTGGTCGGCGCCGGTCCCGATATCGCCACCGTCCACCTGTCGCGCATGGTCAACCTGGCCGGCGGCGGCGTGCTGCGGCCCATCGCCCCCTTCGAACTGAGCGGCGCCGACCTGAGCGACACCGATTTCTACCCGCGCCAATGGCAAAAGTCGCTTTACCAGGGCAAGATCTACGCGGTCCCCATCGACCTGCACCCCCTGGTCCTGTACTACAACAAGACCCTCACCGGCCGGGCCGGCCTGCTCGACGCCGAGGGCCGGCTGGCGCCCATCGACGGCATCGACGCCCTGACCGACGCCTTCCGCGCCGTGCGCCAGGCCACCGGCCGCCCCGGCATGACGATGGAAAGCAGCCAGAGCTCCTATGCCGTGTGGCGCCTGTGGGTGACCATGCTCGCGCAGCGCAGTGTCCCGCTGATCAAGGACGGGCGCTTCGCCTACGGCCGCGCGGGCGAGGACTCGCTGGCGCGTATCGCCGGCTGGTTCCAGAAGGGTTACGCCCAGGCCGGCCTGGACTACGCCGCCTCCACCAGCCAGTTCATGGGTGGGAATGCGGGCTTCATGATCAACGGCGTGTGGGAGGTGCCCGAGCTGGTGCGCGCCACCAGGCAGGGCACGCTCGGTTTCGACTACGGCATCGCGCCGCTGCCGCGCATGTACGGCAACGCCAGCGTCTGGGCCGATTCGCATGCCTTCGCGATCCCGGCCAACGAGAAGCATCCCATGCCGCCGGCCAAGGTCAAGGCGGTGATGCGCTTCATCGCTTTCGTCAGCAAGAACTCCCTGGGCTGGGCCGAAGGCGGCCACGTGCTGGCCTACCGCCCGGTGGCCGAATCGCCCCAGGCGCTGGCCCTGATGCCCAACGCGCTCTATGCCGGCGTGGCCGACCACGTGGTCTACGATCCGGACGCCTGGTACATGGGCGCCGCCGGGCCGCTGGAAGCGATGGCGTCCAAGTTCATGCCGGCCGCGCTGTCCTCGCAGCTGACGCCCGCGCAGGCCCTGCGCATGTTCGAGACCGAGGCGGCGCGCCTGGTGCGCAAGCGCCCGCCGCGTTACTAGGAGCCCCGATGCGCTTCCTTTCCACGCCGCAGCCGCGGCGCCAGACCCTGCCCGCGCTGCTCATGCTGGCCCCATTCGCGGCGGTCTTCATCCTGTTCTTCTTCCTCCCCGCGCTCGAGACCTTCTGGCTGAGCCTGACGGAAAGCAGCCTGACCCGCACCAACGCCTTCGTCGGCCTGGACAACTACATCACCCTGGTCCGGGACCCGAATTTCTGGGCGGCCCTCGGCCACACCTTCTATTTCGCGCTGCTCACCGTGGTGCCGCTGACGGCGCTCGGGCTGCTCATGGCCCTGCTGGTCGACCGCTTCGTGCGCGCCCCGTTAAAGCTGGGTGCGTGGCTGCAGGGCGCCTTCTTCCTGCCCTACGTGCTGCCGATCTCGGTCATGACCCTGATCGCGGACTGGATGCTCCAGCCTTCCTCGGGCGTCGTCAACCACGTGCTCGGCATGCAGCGCGCCTGGTTCGCGGACCTCACCTGGGCCATGCCCATGGTGGCCATCGCCACCATCTGGTGGACGGTCGGCTTCAACATGCTGATGTTCCTGGCCGGCCTGCGCAACATCCCGGCCGACCTCTACGAGGCGGCGGCCCTGGATGGCGCGCGCGGCTTCACCCTGTTCCGCACCATCACCTGGCCGGCGCTGCGGCCCGTGGCCGGCATGGCGATGGTGCTGCAGCTGATCGCCTCGATGAAGATCTTCGGCCAGACCTACATCATGACCACCGGCGGCCCCTTCAACACCACGCGCGTGACCCTGCACTACATGTACGAGACCGCCTTCACCCAGAGCGACGCCGGCTACGCCGCCGCGATCGCCATGGCCTTCGTCCTGATCGTGATCCTGCTGTCGCTGGCCCAGGCCGGCCTGGTGCGCTGGCTGGACGGGAGGAATGCATGAAGCACCGATCCGGACTGGGCTGGACCCTGGTGGGGGCGGGCGCGGCGCTGCTGCTGGCCGCCATGTGGGTGGCGCCGCTGCTGTGGGCGCTGAGCACGGCCCTGCGACCGGAGCACGAGACCGTGTCCGCCGTGTTCCATTGGCTGCCCCGGGACTGGACCCTGGACGCCTTCCGCAAGGTGCTCGCGGCCGGCAATGTCGGGCGCTGGCTGTTCAACAGCGCGCTGGTGGCCCTGCTGGTCACCGTGATCACCATGACCCTGAGCCTGATGGCCGCCTACGCCTTCTCGCAACTGCGCTTCCGCGGCCGCCAGGTCCTGTTCGCCGTCGCCATGCTGGCCTTCCTGGTGCCCTTCGAGGCGCTGCTGGTGCCGTTGTTCCGCATGATGAACCAGCTTGGCCTGATCAACAGCTATGCCGGCATCGTGCTGCCCCAGGTGGTGGCGCCGGTGGTGATCTTCGTCTTCAAGGGCTTCTTCGACGCGATTCCCGCCGACTTCCGCGAAGCCGCGGTGATGGACGGGGCCGGGCCGCTGCGCATCCTGTGGAGCGTCTACCTGCCGGTCTCGGGCAATATCGTGTGGGCGATGGCGATCGTGACCTTCATCGCGGCCTGGAACAACTTCCTGTGGCCCTTCATCATCGTCACTTCGACCGACATGATGACCATTCCGCTGGGCCTGACCCAGACCTACGACGCCTTCGGCGTGCGCTACGCCCAGCTGATGGCGGCGGCCCTGGTCGGGGCGCTGCCGGTGGCGCTGGCCTATGTGCTGTTCCAGCGCCGCGTCACCCACGGCTTCCTCGCCGCCACCGGCCTGAAAGGATAATTCATGGCGAATGTGCGCCTGCTCGACATCACCAAGCAGTACGAGAACAACAGCGTCCTCAAGGGAATCGACCTGGACATCGCGGACGGCGAGTTCGTGGTGCTGGTCGGCCCCTCCGGCTGCGGCAAGTCGACCCTGCTGCGCATCATCGCCGGGCTGGAGGACGTCAGCGGCGGGACGGTGGAGATCGGCGGCCAGGTGTGCAACGACATCGAGCCCTCGCGGCGCGGGATTGCGATGGTGTTCCAGAGCTACGCCCTGTACCCGCACATGACGGTGGCCGAGAACATGGGCTTCGCGCTCAAGCTGGCCAGGTTGCCGCGCGAGGACATCGCGGAGCGGGTGGCGCGCGCGGCCGAGATCCTGCAGATCGGACACCTGCTCGACCGCCGCCCGAAAGCCCTCTCCGGCGGCCAGCGCCAGCGGGTGGCGATCGGGCGGGCGATCGTGCGCAAGCCGCAGGTGTTCCTGTTCGACGAGCCGCTGTCTAACCTGGACGCCGCGCTGCGCGGGCAAACCCGGGTGGAGCTCGCGAGGCTGCACCGCGACCTGAACACGACCATGATCTACGTGACCCACGACCAGGTCGAGGCCATGACCCTGGGACAGAAGATCGTGGTCCTGAACGGCGGCCGCATCGAGCAGGCCGGCACGCCGCTGGAACTCTACGAGCATCCCGCGAACCGCTTCGTGGCGGGTTTCCTCGGCTCGCCGCGCATGAACTTCCTGCCCGGGATGCTGGCGGGCGAGGAAGAGCGCGAGGTGCTGGTGCGCCTGCCGGGCGCCGCCACGGCGCGGGTGGCGGCCGATGTCGGCAGGGCGCCGCCCGGCGCGCCGGTGACGCTCGGCGTGCGCCCGGAGCATCTGCGCGTGGTCCGCCTGGACGACGAACATGCCGCTTCTCACTCCATCTCGGCCGAAGTGACGCTGGTCGAATACCTCGGCGACGCGACCATCGTCTATGCCCAGGTTCCGGGCGTCGAGGAGATGGTGTCCATCAAATGCCGCCCCGACGAAGCCTGTCCGGGGCGCGGGGCGCGCATCGGCCTGGCTTTCGATGCCGCGCGTGGCCATCTGTTCGACCAGGAGGGCGTGGCCTTCACCCGCACCGCCGGCGGGGCATGAGCGAAGCGCCCCGGCCGCGGCGGCCGACCATGACCGACATCGCCAAGCTGGCCGGCGTGTCGCAATCGACGGTCTCGCTGGTCATCAACCACATGAGCGGGGCCAAGGTGTCGGCCGCCACGCGCGACGCGGTGCTGCGCATCGCCCGCGAGATCGGCTACCCGCTGGAACGCCACGCGCCGCCGGCCGCGCCACGGGAGCGCAACCTGATCGTCTACCTGAGCGACGAACTGGCCACCAGCCCGCATGCCATGCAGACCATCGAGGGCGCGCGTGACGGCGCCTGGGAGCACGGCTGCCTGCTGGCGGTATTCGCCACCCGCGGCGACCCGGCGCTGGAAGGCGCGGTGCTGGCGCGCATGCTGGCCGATCCGGGCCTGCTGGGCGTGCTCTACGCCGCCATCTTCACGCGCGCGGTCAGCCTGCCGGCCGTCCTGTCCGGGGTGCCGGCGGTACTGCTGAACTGCCACACCCGCGACCGCCAGTATTCGTCGGTGGTGCCGAGCGAAGTACTGGGCGGATTCGCCGCCACCATGCATCTGGCCCAGTACGGCCACCGCCGGATCGGCATGATCAACGGCGAAGGCTGGATCGAAGCCGCCGCCGAGCGGCTCAAGGGCTACCGCCAGGCGCTCTCGACCTGCGACCTTCCCTTCGATCCGCAACTGGTGCGCGAGGGCGACTGGCAGGTGGGCGCCGGCTACCGTCATGCGCTCGACCTGTTGTCGCTGCCAGAACCGCCCACGGCCTTGTTCTGCGCCAACGACCTGATGGCGGTCGGCGCCATCGAAGCGGCGCGCAAGCTGGGCCTGGAGGTGCCGCAGCAGGTATCGATCGTCGGCTACGACGACCAGGACCTGGCGCGCTACACCACCCCGCCGCTGAGCACAGTGTTGTTGCCAAACTACGAAATGGGGCGCTGGGCCGCCCAGGCATTGGTCGACCAGACCCGCGGATCGCTTGCCCGGCGCACCAATATCAAGATGGATTGCCCTCTGGTGGAGCGCGAATCCGTGGCCAGGCCGGCCTGATTTTACCCACTCGTCGGGTGCGCCGGTTCTCCGGAATTTGGGTTAGCTTTTTGACCAGTTAGTCATATTTATGACTAATAAAAATTTTCAGATCGGCAACCGGCCCTGTCCAGGCGCCGGCCTACGACCGGAGAGAAACCAGGAGACACCATGACGACCCTGAAACTCAGGCCGGTGTGCGCGGCCGTTACGCTGCTGGCCGCCCACGGCGCCTTCGCCCAAGCCCAGACTTCCGAACCCCCTGCCACAAGCCCGGCTCCCGGCGCGGCGCCGATCCAGACGGTCCAGATCACCGGCCTGCGCGCCAGCATCCGCTCGGCCGAGGAGATCAAGCGCGACGCCGAGCAGGTGGTCGACTCGATCAACGCCGAGGACATCGGCAAGTTTCCAGACCGCGCCGCCGGCGACGCCCTGCAGCGCATCGCCGGGGTGCAGGTGGGTCGCAACCTGGGCGAGACCAGCAGCGTGATCATCCGCGGCCTGCCGGACGTCGCCACCACGGTCGACGGCAACGAGATCTTCACCGGCACCGGCCGCCGCCTGTCCTACCAGGACCTGCCGGTGCAGTCGATCGCCGGCCTGGACGTGTACAAGTCGGCCACCGCCAACCAGTTCGAAGGCGGCATCGCCGGCGCCGTCAACGTGCGCCTGCGCGCGCCCTTCGACTTCAAGGGACAGACGGTCAGCGGCTTCGTCGAGGCGCGGCGCCAGGAGGTCGAGGGATCGGACGGCCACAAGCCCAAGACCAATCCGGGCGTTGGTGTCATGGCCAGCAACCGCTGGCAGACCGGCGTGGGCGAAATGGGCTTCCTGTTCGACGTCTCCTGGAACAAGGAGCGCTGGGGCTATCCGGTGCAATGGGTCGACCGGCCCGACCGCATCTTCTCGGTCAGCCCGGACGGCACCGCCACGCGCCTGAACGACGACCAGCCGATCGCGCCGCTGAACCCCGGCGACCGGCTCGGCGAACTGCCCAACATCGGCGGCATCTACAACGCGGGCGACCGCGAGCGCGGCAGCATCCACGCCGCCTTCCAGTGGAAGATCAGTCCCGCGCTGGAATTCTCGACCCATTACCTGGGCACCAGCTACCGCGGCCGCAGCGAGGTCGACTACATCCTGAACATCGCCACCTGGGCGCCGCGCCTGACCAACGTGGTGCTGGCGCCCGAAGGCGACTATTGCCGGACCAGCCAGGGCGTGATCTGCCCGATCCAGTCGGCGGCCGCCGCGGCGGCCCAGTTCGGCGGACCCTACGACTGGGACCCGTACACCGCCACCAGCACCTGGGGCGTCAAGGAGCGCACCGACACCCACTACCTGAATTTCGGCCTGCGCTACCGCCAGGGCGCGCTGTCGGTCGATTCCAGCCTGGCGCTGACGCGCTCGGATTTCATCAACGACACCGTGATCGTCGACCAGCAGATCCCGGGCGCCAGCTCGAATGTCTACACCTACGGGCGCGACGGCCATGGCGGCTACAACGCGATCACCACGCCCACCAGCAGCCAGCCGCTGCGCGACCCCAACCAGTTCGTGCTGCGCGGGATGGTGCAGAACTGGGGCGAGTCGAAGGGCGAGCAGGCCCAGTTCCGCAGCGATGCGGTGTGGCGCATGGACGGCGGCTTCATCAACGCGCTGACCGGCGGCATCCGCCTGTCCACGCGCGAAGCCAGCTTCCATGGGGCCGAGGGCCACAGCGACGTGCAGGGATCGGTGCGTCCGTCGCCGGTGGCGGCCTTCGGTCCCGCGTTCCAGGCCCTGGTGCCTGGGGTGGACCGCCTGGGCGGTCCCTGGTACACGCCTTCGCGCGACTTCCTGATCGACCAGGCGGACGTGGTGCGCGCTTTCTACGGCGCCGACCCGGGACGAGTTGCGGACGACCCGATGCGCCTGTTCGAGCAGCGCGAACGCACAGCGACCCTGCACCTGGGCGCACGCTTCAAGACCGAGCTGGCCGGCGTGGGCGTGTCCGGCAACCTGGGTGCGCGCGTGATCAAGGTCAAGCGCAAGCTGGAAGGGAATATCCGCATCGGCGACACCGTCAGCCCGGTCAACCTGTCGACCTCCGAGACCAATGTGCTGCCGAACCTGTCGCTGCTCGCCAACTGGACCGACAAGCTGCAGTCGCACTTCAGCATCGGCAAGACCATCACCCGGCCGACCTTCGCCGACCTCAATCCGGCGCTGTCCCTGATTCCGCCCACGGTGAACGCGCCGGGCACCGGCGCCGGCGGCAACCCGAACCTGGACCCGACCGAATCGATCAACAGCGACGCTACGCTCGAGTACTACTTCGAGAACAACGGCTATGCGCAGATCGCGCTGTTCCACCGCGATATCGACGGCTACCTGCAGCGCTTCGAGCAGTCCGAAGTCATCAACGGCCAGACCTACCGGGTGACGCGGCCGCAGAATTCGGGCAAGGGCAAGCTCAAGGGCGCGGAGTTCGGCATCCAGAAGTTCTTCGACTTCCTGCCCGGCGTCTGGAGCGGTTTCGGCGCGCAGTTCAACTACACCTGGACCGATGGCGAGAACCAGACCCGCACGGGCCTGAACGGCGACGAGTTCACCACCACCCCGCTGATCGACGTGGCGAAGCAGAGCTACAACTTCGCGCTGCTGTACGAGCGCGGCGGCTGGACGGGACGCCTGGCGGCCACGCGGCGCGGCAAGTACGTGGAGCAGATCGCCGAGCCGCGCTTCGGCCAGGACCGCATCGTCAAGGCCTCGACCTATGTGGACCTGAGCATCGGCTATGAGCTGAACAAGCACCTGAGCCTGCACTTCGACGCCGTCAACCTGACCAAGGAGCGCTACGAGAGCTACCTGGGCGACCCGATCCGCCCGCGCGACATCCGCTACTCGCCGACCACCTACGGCCTGAGCCTGCGCTACCGGATGTAAGGAGGGACCGCATGACGACGACGTATACGAATCCGGTCTATCCGGAGATCATGGCCGATCCCTTCGTGTTGCGCCACGAAGGGCGCTACTACGCCTACGGCACCGCGCCCGGCAGCGCGGCGGGCGGGCGCTTCCCCGTGCTGGCCTCGCATGACCTGGTGCATTGGGAGCATCTCGGCTACGCCATCGACCAGCCGGGCGAGGAGCATTTCTGGGCGCCGGAAGTCGCTTTCGCGGACGGCAGGTTCTACCTGTACTACTCGTCGGGCGACGAGGAAGGCAGGCACCACAAGCTGCGGGTGGCCGTCGCCGACCGGCCTGCCGGGCCTTTCGTGGACAGCGGGGTGCTGCTCGTGCCTTCGGAACCCTTCTCGATCGACGCGCATCCCTTCCGCGACGAGGATGGCCAGTGGTATCTGTTCTACTGCGTCGATTTTCTGGAGGAGGAGGGCGACCACCGTATCGGCACCGGGATCGTGGTCGACCGGCTGCTGGACATGACCCGGCTGGAGGGCAAGCCGGTCCTGGTGGCGCGTCCGCACGCGGACTGGCACCTGTTCAAGCGCGGGCGGGCGATGTACGACGCGGTGTACGACTGGCATACGGTGGAAGGGGCGAGCGTGCTGCGCCACGACGGGCGCTATTACTGCTTCTACAGCGGCGGGGCATGGGAACGCGAGAACTATGGGGTCAGCTATATGCTTGCCGATCATCCGCTCGGGCCGTGGGAGCGGCCGCCGGAAGGGGAGCGACCCCTGATGAGTTCGAGGGAGGGGCAGGTGATCGGGCCGGGGCACAATTCCTTCACCGTGTCGCCCGACGGGTCCCAGACCTGGATCGTGTACCACGCCTGGGATGTGGGGATGAGCGGGAGGCGGATGTGCATCGACCCGCTGGTGTGGGAGGGCGACAGGCCGACGACGCCGGGGCCGACGTGGACCGAGCAGCCGGGGCCCGCCTGATTTACTCGCGCCCTTGACGGCGCGGGCAGGAAATCAGCCCGTCAGCCGCGGCGCGTTCGGCGCCAGCAGATCGCGCACCGCATCGAGCGGCGCCGGACGCCCGAGGTAATACCCCTGTGCTTCGTCGCATGCCGCCGCGCACAGGAAGTCCAGCACCTCCGCCGTCTCGACGCCTTCGGCCACGACGGACATGTTGAGGGCATGCGCCATCCCCACGAAGGCCTTCACGAATTCGAAGGCCGAGACCGTATCGTCCTGCTGCATCACGAAGGAGCGGTCCAGCTTGAGCACGTCGATCGGGAAGCGGCGCAGGTAAGCCAGGCTCGAATACCCGGTTCCGAAATCGTCCACCGCCAGCGCCAGGCCCAGTTTCTTCAGCTCGCGCAGCATCGTGGCCGTGTGCTCGATGTCCTCGATCAGCGCGCTCTCGGTCAGTTCCAGCTCCAGGCAGGACGGCGGCAGGCCGGTGCGCGCCAGCACGTCGCGCACCTCGGCGCCGAAGCCCGGCTGGGCCAGCTGGCGCGCCGACACGTTGACCGAGACCCGGATCGGACGGCCGTACTCGTCGATCAGGCGGCAGGTCTGGGCGCAGGCTTCCAGCAGCACCCAGTGGCCGATGGCGGCGATCAGGCCGGTCTCCTCGGCGATGCCGATAAACTGCTGGGGCGGCACGCGGCCGCGCTCCGGATGGTTCCAGCGGATCAAGGCCTCCATCCCGACCGGCTCCATGCTGCGCAGGTCGATGCGCGGCTGGTAGTGCAGCTCGAATTCGCGCCGTGCCAGCGCCGGGCGCAGCGACACCTCGAGCGCCATGCGCACCTGGGCCGCCACCGTCATCTCGGGCTCGAAGAAGCGGTAGCGGTTGCGGCCGGACGACTTGGCGCGGTACATCGCGGTGTCCGCCGTCTGGAACAGGGTTTCGCGGGTGCGGGCGTCGCGCGGATACATGCTGATGCCGATCGAGGCGCCGACCACCATGTCGTGGCCGCCCACCGCCACCGGCGCCGCCAGGACCTCGAGCAGCTTGTCGGCGATGCGCGCCGCGCCGGCGGCGCCGGTGGCGCAGGGCGCGGCCACCACGAATTCGTCGCCGCCCAGGCGCGCCACCAGGTCGTCCGCGCGCACGGCGCCGCTGAGCCGGCGCGCCACTTCGCACAGCAGCACGTCGCCCATTTCGTGGCCGAAGGAATCGTTGACCTCCTTGAACCGGTCGAGGTCGAGGAACATCACGGCCACCGACTCGTCCTCCGGGCAGCGGTCCAGCATGTGCTGGAGGCGCTCGCCGAGCAGGGCGCGGTTCGGCAGGCCGGTCAGGGTGTCGTGGGTGGCCAGCTCGCGCAGGCGGCTTTCGGCCAGCTTGCGGCCGGTGATGTCCGCCATCAGGCCGGTCAGGTTGCGCAGGACGCCGTCCGCGCCGCGCTCGATGCTGCCGTTGAACAGCACGTGCTGGTGGCGGCCGTCGCGGTGGCGGATCACCGCCTCCAGTCCCTGCACGGCGGCCTGGCCGGCGGGGCCGTCGGCCAGGGCCTGCCAGGGGAAGGCCAGGAAGAGTTCCGTCAGCGGCCGGCCGACCAGCGCCTCGCGCGCGTGTCCGGTCAGCGCGCACAGCGCAGGGTTGACGTCCTGTAGCACGCCGTCCGGGCCCGCCAGCAGGTAGCCGGCCGGCGTCATGGCGATCATGTCGCGCAGGCGCCGCTCGCTGTCGCGCAGCTGGCGCTCGGCTTCCTCGCGGCCGCTCAGGTCGCGGATGATGGCCAGGTAGAGCGCCTCGCCCCCGTCTTCGATGCGCGTGATCTGCACTTCGGCCGGGAAGCTCGAGCCGTCCTTGCGCGTCTTGCGGGTGCGCAGCAGTTGCGGCCGGCCGGCGCGCAGTGCGCGGCCCAGCTGCGCAAGGCCGATGTCCGGGTTGACGTCGGTGACCGCCATGCCGACGAATTCCTCCTCGGTGTAGCCGAAGGAAGCGCAGGCCTGCACGTTCACGGCGACGATGGACAGGCTGCGGTCGACGATCATGATGCTGTCGCCGGCCTGGTCGAACAGGCTGCGGAAGCGCTGCTCGTTGACGCGCACGGCGGCTTCGGCCTCGCGCTTGGCGCTGATGTCGTGGAAATACACCGACAGCCCATCCTCGTTCGGATACACGCGGATCTCGACCCATAGCCCGCGTGGCTCCCAGAACAGCTCGGTGGCGCGGGGCGCACGGCTTGCCATCGCCTCGACGTAGAAGGCCAGGGCTTGCGAACCTTGCAGGTCCGGGGCCACCTCGAGCAGCGGGCGCCCGATCGCCTCGCCCAGTTCGACGCCGACGAATTCGCCGGCCTTGCGGTTGGCGTAGGTGACGCGCCACTCGGCGTCGACGGCGAAGAACGCGTCGCCGATACTTTCCAGCATGGCGTCGAGCCGCTCCTTGGACTGGCGCAGGGCGTCGCGGTCGCGCTGCTGCGCGGTGATATCACGCGCGGTGACCGCCATGCGCTGCAGCGCCGCCGACCAGCGCACGGCAATCGACAACAGGACCACTGCGCCGTCCTTGCGCACGTAACGCAGCTGTACGTCATGCAGGACCGGCGACGCGGTGCGCAGGCTGGCGTCGATCCTTGCCGCCGCGGAGCGGTCGTCCGGGTGGACGAGTGCGCTGTAGTGGCGGCCGACCAGCTCCTCCGGCGCGTAGCCCAGCAGCTCGCGCGCCGCCGCGTTGACGCGCATGAAGCGTCCTTCGTGATCGAGCAGGGCCAGCAGGTCCAGCGAGTTGTCGATCAGCGTGGAGTTCTCGTCGGCCGGAGCGGTCGGCGAAGGCAGCGGTTGATGGGTCGTGTCCAAGATAGAAACTGGCGCGGTGGCGGTTGGGAGTGGTGTCGCGACGCCGGACGCAGGTGTCAGGTTCGTGCTGCCGAGTATATATCAGTGCTGCACGGAAACACGCTCTCACGATGCGTTTACGCGACACTCGACGCCCGCAGGCTCGTGCCGGTTGTTGAGCCGACACAGGTCGGAGCCGGATCGAGAGTTTCATGTGCGCGAAGGAAGGAGCCGCCATTAACAGGACGACATCGTTTACGATACAAGAGGCTCTCCCAAGTGTCGTCTGTTCTGCCACCAACAAGACAGATACAGTCGAGTGACCGGGCAAGGATGCTGGCGCCGGGGAGACCCTTGCCGGCGGTTTGACTGGAATTCAGCAGCGCGAGCGCATCTTCAACCGACAAGCGAACCGAGGTCAACATGACTACCAGACTGGACGACGCCTATCGCATTCATGTTGTCAGACACGAGGGTAAAGATTGCCTGGTTGTTGGTTGGCTCTGCGAACTTTCAAAGGATGAGGCCGATAAAGCGCGGAAAGGTCCCGCGGAAGCGGAGCGCGTCTTCGCCGCATTGCTCGAGCAGGCGCATGCGGAACGGCCGGTGCGCGCCGCAACGTCGGATTCGGGAATCGACAAGGAAGAGTACCAGACCTTGCGCAAGGAAGTGGAAACGGCCATGTCGGAGCTGAATACCCTGGAAACGGCCGGGCTTGTCGCGGTTGCCGGGATATTCGCGTGGCTGTTCGCCAACGCAGGGAAGCTTCCCGATTCAGCTGCCTGGTACATCCCGTCCGTATTAGTGGCGATGTGCTGCTTGCGGGCGCTGATGATTGGCCGTCACCTTGGCCTGCTCGGCAACTACATCCGGCGCTTGGAAACCCGTTATCTGCAGCCGCGGGTTCAGGGATGGGAACATTTTCTGGCGGCGCCACGCTGGAAGGGAGGGATCACGCGGCGCAGCGGCAGGGGCATGTTGACCGGCCTGTTCTGGATCATCCTCCTGGGAGCGACGCTGTACGGTGTGGACCTGGGTGTGAATTATGCTCCGGACGCCGCCGCTGGAGCGCAGGACACGTGTCCTGTGGTGATTCTTGCCAATGCCGCGCATGGCGGGTGAGAACCGGGACCGGGCGGGGGACAGGTCGAGAAATGCACTTACTCGTCGCCGTCCTCGCGGTCGCGCTTCATCGCCACGAAGTCGCGCTCGAACATGGCGTGCAGTTCCTCGTTGGCGCGCTTGGCCAGCGACACATACTGCTCGCGGTCCTTGTAATACGGGTAGACCGCGTTCACGCTTTGCAGGTTGTGCTCGCGGAAGCGCATCGCCGCCTGGCGCGCCAGGTAGGCGCCGAAGCCCAGCTGCTCCATGACCTTCCTGCCCATCATCAGCGCCGATTCGAAGGTCTCGCGCTCGATGATGGTCACGCCCAGGTCCATCAGCTGGTAGTAATGGGTGATGTTGCGCGCCCGCGCCAGGATCATCAGGTCCGGATATTCGTGGCGGATCGCGGCCGCCAGCTTGAGGCTGTCGTCGATGCCGTCGATCGCGATCACCAGCGCGCGCGCCTTGGCCGCGCCCGCCGCGCGCAGCAGGTCGGTGCGGGTGGCGTCGCCATAGAAGACATTGAAGCCGAAGTCGCGCAGGGTGTCGATGTGGTCCGGGTCGTGGTCCAGCATGGTCAGCGGAACCTGGTTGGCGTGCAGCAGGCGGCCGACGATCTGGCCGAAGCGGCCGAAGCCGGCGATGATCACGTGGCCCGCGTTGTCTTCGATCTCGTCCGCCTTGCGCTTCTTCTTGCGGCCGTTCCAGAAGGGCTCCAGCACGCGGTCGTACACGATCAGCAGCAGCGGCGTGGCCATCATCGACAGCGCCACCACGACCACCAGGATCGAGGCCGTTTCGGCCGAGAAGGCGCGCGCTGCCGCGGCGGCGCCGAACACCACGAAGGCGAACTCGCCGCCCTGCGACAGCAGGAAGGCGAACAGGGTGCGCTGCCGGCCAGCCATGCCGAAGGCGTGCGCCAGCAGGTAGAGCACCAGCAGCTTGAGCACCAGGAAGGCGGCGGCCATGCCGACGATGCGCCAGGGCTGGGCGAAGAACACGCCGAAGTCCACCGACATGCCGACCGCGATGAAGAACAGCCCGAGCAGCAATCCCTTGAACGGCTCCAGGTCGGTCTCGAGCGCGTGGCGGTATTCGGAATTGGCCAGCAACACCCCGGCCAGGAAGGCGCCCAGCGCCATCGACATCTCCACCCATTGCATCAGCAGCGATACCGAGATCACCAGCAGCAGCGCGAAAGCGGTGAAGATCTCGCGCATGCGGGTGCGGGCGATCACGCGCAGCACCGGGCGCACCAGGTAGTGGCCCACCACCAGCAGGCCCAGGATCACGGCGGCCGGCTTGAGCACGCCCGCCCAGCCGCCGTGCGGGTCGGCCTCGGCCGCGCCCAGCACCGGCACCAGGGCGATCATCGGGATCGCGGCGATGTCCTGGAACAGCAGGATCGAGAAGCCTGCCTGCCCGGCCGGCGTGGGCAGCAGGTTCCGTTCCTGCATGGTCGTGAGGGCGATGGCCGTGGACGAGAGCGACAGCCCGAGGGCGGCGATCAGCGCCACCTGCCAGGAAACGCCGGCCAGCCAGGCCGCACCGAACAGTACGGCGGCCACGCCGCCCACCTGGGCCAGGCCCCAGCCGAAGATCGAGCGGCGCAGGGACCACAGGCGTTGGGGCTCCAGCTCCAGCCCGATCACGAACAGCAGCAGCACCACGCCGAATTCGGAGAAATGCAGGATGGTGTCGACCTCGCTGATCAGCCCCAGGCCCCAGGGGCCGATGGCGATCCCCGCCAGCAGGTAGCCGAGCACCGCGCCCAGCCCGAGGGCGCGCGCGATCGGCACGGCGATGACGGCGGCGGCCAGGTAGACCATGGCCACGGTCAGTACGCTATGTTCCATGGGAGGCTCCCTCGAGGGCCAGGTGTTCCAGGTGCCCGGCCAGCAGGCCGCGCAGGCGTTCGGCGTAGGCGTCGACCGCCCGCGGCTCGGCGTGCTCGGCGCCGTACAAGATTTCGGGTTCGATCCAGCGCATCCCCAGGCTGTGCGCGGTCTGCTCCAGCGACGCCAGGTACTCGCCCAGCGGGTGCCCGTGGCGTGCGCCGGGCCGGTAGTCGCCAGGCAGGCTGTTGCAGCCTACCGCGGCCCAGCAGGACTTGCCGCGCAGGCGCGGGTTGCCGCCGTCTACCGACCATTCGGGCTTGAGCACCGCGTCGAACCATTCCTTGAGCAGGGCCGGCATCGCGTACCAGCTGAGCTGGTAGGCGAAGATCACCAGGGCGGCGTCCTTGAGCAGGGCGCGCTCGCGCCGCACGTCGACGTAGAAGTCCGGGTACAGCTCGTACAAGTCCTGCACGACGACGTTCGGCAGGCTGCGGACGGCATCGGCGACGCGGCGGCTGATGCGCGAACGGTGCAGGGCGGGGTCGGCGAAGATCACCAGGGCTTGCGGCGGCGAGGTCATGGGTGCGTGCTTTTCATACAGTGTTGCCCAATTGTACATGGCGTCCGCCCCAGTCCTCAAAAGGCGCGTTCGACGCTGCCGCCGATCCGGAATAGCTTGGGCATCGGCGATGGCGAAGTCAGCATCTGGGTGCATGCCAAGGCGAAAGCCTTGCGCCTTGGAAAGACTGATCCAGGCGATCGAACGGCAAGGCCTCCCGCCCTGACCCGGAGCACTCCTACAGCGTGAGCGGCAGCAGGCCTATTGAAACAGGCGCAGGCTCGCCTATGATGGACGGATGGACAAGTTCATCAGGGAGGCCACGATGCAGAGCGACGGCAAGGACGCGAAGGGGCGCAGCTACGACCAGATCACGCGCAGCGGCACCAGCAGCGCGGGCAGCATGGGCGCGGGCGGGACCGGCGATATCGGCAAGTCCGGTTCGGAACAGGCCGGGCAGGGCGGCAACCTGCAGGCCGGCCGCACCGACGACCTGCTGGCCGGCGGTTCGGACGCCGAATGCGAGGACAAGGGGTTCATGACCGACGGCAGGCAAGGCCAGCTCGGCACTGGCATGGGAGGCAAGGGCAATCTCGGCAGCGGCAGCGCCGGCAACCGCCAGTCGGGTGAGCTCAACCAGCAAGGCTCGGGCGGCCAGCGCACCACGGAAACCGACCGCGACCAGGATACCTCGGCCCGCGAGCGCTAGCCGGGCGGCGTCCCGGCCCGCCTGTCGTCCCGCCCGAGGCGGTACAGGACATGCCGCGACAGCCGATGGCCGGCCGGCAGGGCCGGGTGCGCAAAATCTCCGGCCTCGTCGCGGCGCATTCCCAGGTTTTCCATCAAGGCGCGCGAACGCAGGTTGTCCGGGACCGTGAAGGACACGATCTCGTCCAGTCCAAGCTGGTCGAAGCCGTGGCGCAGGCAGGCCTCGGCGGCTTCGCGTGCGTATCCCTTGCCCCAGTATTCCGCGCCCAGGCGCCAGCCGATGTCGGTGCAGGGCGCGAACGGGAGGCCGGCGTCGTGCCGCTTGAGGCCGACGAAGCCGACCAGCGTGCCGTCTGTCGCCAGCGTGGCGGCCAGATAGCAGCTTCCGGTCACTTCATGCAGCGTATTTTGCCCCGTCATGAAGTCCGTGACCTGTTGCATGCCCATGGGGCCGGGAAGGTGCTCGATGACGCGCGGGTCCTGGTTCATCGCGTACAGGGCGCCGGCGTCGGACGGGCGCCAGGTGCGCAGGGCCAGGCGGGGCGTGCGGATCACGATCATGCGTTCACCTCAAGCCGCCGTACGGCGTGCGTGCGCCGCTTGGGCGATGAAGCTGGCGGTCAGCTCGGCACGGGTCACGGGCGGCATGTGGCCGCC
>CAMPHU010000043.1 GCA_946886065.1 uncultured Massilia sp.
TTTCCATCCGGCATGCCGGGAATGGGGCTGGTGATCGAGGGGGCGGTGCAGCAGGCGCCGCATTGCGGCCGGCAGTGAAAAGAAGTACTCATGATCGTGCGAGAGGCGGGGGCATCAAGTATATAGGAGAGCACAGCGGTGAGTCCGGGCAAACCGGGCGCTTCCCCGCCGGAATTCCTGCTACGTTGTTTCCCATGAACGCAGGAGGCATCGATGTCGAGTCCGCTTAAACCCCTGAACCGTCAGGTCATCGTCATTACCGGCGCCACCAGCGGCATCGGCCTGGCCACCGCGCAGGAAGCCGCGAAGCAGGGCGCCCAGCTGGTGCTGGCCGCGCGCGGCGCCGACGTGCTGGACGCCGTGGTGGCCCGTTTCAAGGCCCTCGGCCAGGACGCGGTCGGCGTCGTGGCCGACGTGTCCGAGCGCGGCCAGGTCGAACGCATCGCCCAGGCCGCGATCGCGCGCTTCGGGCGCGTCGATACCTGGGTCAACAATGCGGGCAGCACCATCTACGGCAGGGTCGACGAGGTTTCCGAAACCGACGCCCGGCGCCTGTTCGACATTAATTTCTGGGGCATGGTGCATGGTTCCCTGGTGGCGTTGCCCCACCTCAAGCGCCAGGGCGGAGCGCTGATCAACCTCGGCAGCGAAGCATCGGAAGTCGCGATTCCCATGCAAGGCATGTACTCCGCCAGCAAGCACGCGGTGAAGGGCTTCACCGACGCGCTGCGCATCGAAGTCGAGCAGCTCGACGAGGCGCCGGTCTCGGTCACCCTGATCGAGCCGACCGCGGTCGACACGCCCTTGCCCCAGCACGCGCGCAACTACATGGACCGCGAGCCCAAGCTGCCTTCGCCCCAGGTCGATCCGCACCAGGTGGCGGCCGCCATCCTGCATGCGGCGGTGGTGCCGATGCGCACCGTGCGGGTCGGCATGATGGCCGACATCGACGTGATGATGGAGCGTTTGATGCCCGGCGTCTCGGACCGGATGGCGGTGTTCCAGGTGCCGCGCCAGCAGCAGGATGGCCCGCCGCGCAACCCGGACGGCAGCCTGTACACATCGCGCGCCGATGGCCGTATTTACGGTCCGGGAGGCGCCTGAACCGTTTAGTTTCGTCTACACAACGCTTGCTTGACTCTGCCATTGGCGGCGCTCTATAGTTAATCATCTTTAAATTAGTTTCTAGGCGGAAACAATGCACTGTCAACTCGACAGCAAGCCACGCTGGGAGCGCCGCAAGGATGCGCGCCCGCAGGAGTTGCTGGCTGCCGCGATCGACCTCTTCGTGGAGCGTGGATTCGCGGCTACCCGTCTGGAAGACGTGGCGCGCCGCGCCGGCGTGTCCAAGGGCACGCTCTACCTGTACTACGCCAACAAGGAGGACTTGTTCAAGGCGGTGGTACGCGAAAGCATCGTGCCGGTGATCGGCGACGCCGAAGTGTCGGTGGCCGGCTTCGACGGCCACAGCGCCGACCTGCTGCGCGACGTGATCCTGACCTGGTGGCGCCGCCTGGGCAGCACCAAGGCCTCGGGCATCAGCAAGCTGATCATGGCGGAAGCGGACAATTTCCCGGAACTGGCGCGCTTCTACCAGGAAGAGGTCATGATGCGCGCGGCGCGCATGATCTCCAGCATGCTCGAGCGCGGCGTGAGCCGCGGCGAATTCCGCCCCATCGACATCCCCCAGGTCACCCAGGTGCTGATCGCACCGACCCTGATGCTGTCCACCTGGCAGCATTCGATCGGCCCCTGCGAGCGCTGCGAGCTGCAGCCGCAGGCCTTCCTGGACGCCTTCCTCGACATTACCCTGCATGGGTTGCGGGCGGCCCCGCCTAAGGCCGCGCAATAAGTTGTCACTACGCCAAAATGTCCTGAAATTTGGCGTTCATCCCTTCTAAACTGCAGACTGTCGCAATTTCCCGCGCCCAGGCCTGCCCATCGTTAAGATGTGCGTCCTGAGGCCGTTCAACGATAAAATATCGGATTATTTATTTTTCCACCGAGAACTCAGATGAATATCGAACAAGCCCGCTTCAACATGATCGAACAGCAGATCCGTCCCTGGAACGTGCTGGACCAGGACGTGCTCGACCTGCTGCACGTGGTCAAGCGCGAACAGTTCGTGCCGCAGGCCTACCAGAACCTGGCGTTCGCGGACGTCGAGATTCCGCTGCCGGGTGGCGAAGCGATGTTCAACCCGAAGGTCGAAGCGCGCATCCTCCAGGAAATCGCGGTGAAGAAGCATGAGAACGTCCTCGAAATCGGCGCCGGTTCGGGCTACATGGCGGCACTGCTGGCGCACAAGGCGCGCCACGTGACCACCGTCGAGATCCTGCCGGAAACCAAGGCACTGGCCGAGCAGAACCTGGCCAAGGCCGGTGTCGCCAACGTGACCGTGGAGCTGGGCAATGGCGCCGAAGGCTGGCCGCAAGGCGCGCCCTACGACGTGATCGTGGTGTCGGGCGCGCTGCCGGTGCTGCCGGAAGCGCTGGTCAAGCAGGTGAAGGTGGGTGGCCGCCTGGCGGTGATCCTGGGCGAAGCGCCGGCGATGACCTGCAACATCATCACCCGCACCTCGGAAACCGGCTACGACTCGGTCAAGGTGTTCGAGACCAACGTCAAGCCGCTGACTGGCGCCGTCGCGCCGTCGCGCTTCACGTTCTAAGGAAGAGCGATGCGACAGATGACCGCCCCCGAGTTGGCCGCCTGGCTGGCCGACCCGGCGCGCGAGCAGCCGCTGCTGCTGGACGTGCGCGAGAACTGGGAATTCGAGACCTGCCATATCGCGGGCTCGACCCAGATCCCGATGCACCTGATTCCGATCCGGGTCGGCGAGATCGACGACGACCGCGAGATCGTGTGCATCTGTCACCACGGGGCGCGCAGCATGCAGGTCGCTGCCTTCCTCGAACGGAACGGATTTGCCAACGTAACGAATTTGACGGGCGGAGTACACGCCTGGGCCGTACAGGTCGATCCTTCGATGCCGAAGTATTGACCTGATCCCTAACTTTTGATGACTCCTGTGGAGAGAGCAATGCAGAAACCCCTTATCGCCGTGCTGCTGGCCGGCGCGTTCTTCTCGCTCAATGCAAGCGCGGCGGACCTGATCCAGGTCTACCAGCAGGCGCTGGCCAACGATGCGACCTACGCCAGTGCACGCGCGGCGTTGAACGCGGGCCGCGAGCGGATCACGCAGGGGCAAGCAGGCTTGCTTCCCACGGTGGGCCTCACGGGCGCCATCACCAGGAACGACAACGACTTCTCGCCATGGAACGAAGGCGCGACGATCACCCGCGCCGACGGCACCCAGGGCATCGTCACCTCCGGCGGCGCCAACCTGGTCACCAAGGAATACACGCTGTCGCTGCAGCAGCCGCTGTTCCGCTGGGACCGCTGGCAGACCTACCAGCAGAGCAAGCTGCAGCAGGCCATCGCCGAAGCCCAGTTCGCCCAGGCGCAGCAGGACCTGATCACCCGCGTGGCCTCGGCCTACTTCGAGGTGCTGGCGGCCCAGGACAAGCTGGCCTCGATCCGCGCCCAGAAGGACGCGGTGAGCGAGCAGCTGGCATCGGCCAAGCGCAACTTCGAGGTCGGCACCCAGACCATTACCGACACCCATGAAGCGCAAGCCGCGAACGACCTGGTGGTGGCGCAGGAATTCGCCGCGGTGAACGACCTCGACAACAAGCGCAACGCGCTGCAGGCGATCATCGGCACCGAGCCGGGCGCGCTGGCGCCGCTGAAGACCGGCATCACCCTGGCGCCGCCGCAGCCGGCCGCGGTCGACCAGTGGGTGTCGTCGGCGGAAACGCAGAACTACGGCGTGACCGTGCAGGAACTGCAGGTGGAAATCGCCAAGCGCGAGATCTCCCGCAACCGCGCCGGCCACCTGCCGACCCTGGACCTGCTGGCCACCTCGACCCGCCGCGACGTCAACGGCCAGGTCAACAACACCTCGGGCGTCACCAAGAACAACGCCGTCGGCGTGCAGTTGAACGTGCCGATCTTCAGCGGCTTCAGCGTGACCAGCCGCGTGCGCGAAACGATCGCGCTGGAAGACAAGGCCCGCAACGACCTGGAAACGACCCGCCGCAACGCGGCCCTGACGGCGCGCCAGTCCTTCCTCGGCGTGAACAGCGGCCTGGCCCAGGTCAAGGCGCTGGAAGCGGCGGAAGTGTCGAGCCAGTCGGCGCTGGAATCGAACAAGCTGGGTTACCAGGTGGGCGTGCGCATCAACATCGACGTGCTGAACGCGCAGCGCCAGCTGTACCAGACCCGCACCGACCTGTCGCGTGCGCGTTACGACACCATCCTCAACGGCCTGCGCCTGAAGGCGGCGTCGGGTTCGCTGCGCGAGGCGGATCTGGTGCCGGTGAATAACCTGCTGGACAAGTAATCTCGAGGCACGCCTGGCGGCGTGCAGGGATGTGGAAAAACCCGGGAGCCGGTTTGCTGGCTTGCCGGGTTTTTCCTTTTTCGTCACTGCGCTGCGAACTTGGGTCCCCGCCTGCGCGGGGATGACGGATTTGAGCTTAGGTGTCCTGGCACCTTTGGCGTTGGAACTTGGGTCCCCGCGCAGGCGGGGATCCAAGTTCCAACGCAGCACCGCAACGCTCAAACAGCCCGCCCCCTGCGCCACTGAATCAGTTCAGCAATCGTCAGGATCGGCATCCCACGCTCCTCCGCGAAGCGCTCGATCGCCTCCCCACGCATCATGCTGCCATCGGCATTCATCAGTTCGCACAGCACCGCCGCCGGCTGCAGCCCCGCCATGCGCGCCAGGTCGACCGAGCCTTCGGTATGCCCGGCCCGGCTCAAGACGCCGCCCGGCGTCGCCCGCAACGGAAACACGTGCCCCGGACGCACCAGGTCGTCCGGCTGCGCATTGCGCGCGATTGCCGCCTGGATGGTGGTGACGCGGTCCGCCGCCGACACGCCGGTGCTGACGCCATGCCGCGCCTCGATCGACACCGTGAACGGCGTGCCGTAGCGGCTGCCGTTCTCGGCCGCCATCGGCGGCAGCTCGAGCGTGCGCACCTTCTCGTCGGACAGGCACAGGCACACGATGCCGCTGCATTCACGGATCATGAGCGCCATGGTCTCGACCGTGAGCTTCTCGGCCGCGACGATCAGGTCGGCCTCGTTCTCGCGGTCGAAGTCGTCGAGCAGGATGACGGGAATCCCCGCGCGCATGGCCTCGAGTGCGCCGCGGATGCGGCCTTCCAGGTCGGTGCTGTGGAGGGTATGGGAAAAGGTGGAAACTGAAACGGTGGAAACTAACATGTGAGACGCTCCTCGCAAAAGTTGGCGAAAAACGCATCAGGGCAAGCGAAAACGCGTGCTCCGCCCGGCCCAGCAGTGATCACACCTTGGGCAAGGCAAAGCGCGTGGCAGCGCACATCTTCTTTCATCCGGACTATACCGTCGGCCCTGGCCTCTCACCAGGTCTGCTGACCCTGCTCACGCAGGCGCTCGCGGGCTCGACCGTTGCCGGTCATACCGCCGGTGGGGAATTTCACCCCGCCCCGAAGACGTATTTGATTGTTTGCCTGTTTGACAGGCGCGGAAATTGTAGCAGCGCCGCGCCAGGCTTGCTGAAGAGTAGGCGATTTTAGCTGGTGAGGCCGGCGCCGCCGGCGTGCTCGGCACGCTCGATCAGCTCGACCTTGTAGCCGTCCGGATCCGTGATGAAGGCGATCACGGTGCTGCCGCCCTTGACCGGGCCCGGCTCGCGGGTGATGTTGCCGCCGGCCGCGCGCACCTGCTCGCAAGTCTCGTGGATGTCGTCGGCCGAGATGGCGATGTGGCCGTAGGCCGTGCCCATGTCGTAGTTCTCGACGCCGTAGTTATAGGTCAGCTCGAGCTCCGCGTGCTCCGGGTTGCTGCCGTAGCCGAGGAAGGCGAGGGTGTACTTGTACTCGGGATTGTCGCTGGTGCGCAGCAGCTTCATGCCCAGCACCTTGGTATAGAAGTCGATCGAGCGCTGCAGGTCGCCGACGCGTAACATGGTGTGCAAAATGCGCATGGGGGTGTCCTCTTGTTGATTCAGAAAGCAGCCATTTTATGCGCTCGCCATGTTCCTTGCCGGGCCTGCCACGCTTCAGTTCTCCAGCCGCGCGCTGAGCGTGATGTCCGCGTTCAGCAGCTTGGACACCGGGCAGTTTTGCTTGGCCGTGGTGGCCGCCTTGTCGAAGGCTTCCTGGCTGGCGCCGGGAATCTTCGCCACCAGGTCCAGGTGCACCGCCGTGATCGAGAAGCCGCCCTCGACCTTTTCCATCGACACGGTGGCCGTGGTGCGCAGCTCCTGCGCCGTCAAGCCGGCCTGCCCGAGCTGACCCGACAGCGCCATCGTGAAGCAGCCCGCGTGCGCGGCGCCGATCAGTTCCTCGGGATTGGTGCCGGGACCATCCTCGAAGCGGGTGTTGAAGCCGTATTGCGCGTCCTTGAGCACGCCGCTGGCGGTCGAGACCGCGCCCTTGCCATCCTTCAGGCCGCCGCTCCAGACGGCGCTGCCATTGCGTTTGATCGTCATCGCAGGTCCTCTCAGGGTTTCGGGGCAGGCACCGCTTCGCCGCCGGGTTGGCCATTCTCGTGGTCGCGCATCGAGCGGTGGCGGTCCGGCTGCGGGTTGGCCTGGCCGGTGGCGTCCGGCGCCGGCTCGACGGCCTGCTCCAGCCCCTGGCCGCGGGTGCCGTAGCGGTCGGTGTCCTTCAGGCCCTGGGCCAGGTCTTCGGCGGCCTGCTTCATGATGCCGCGCGGCTCCTGGTCCTGCGCATCCGGCGACTCGTCGCGCTCATGCGGCTGGCGCTTGACGCCATCGTTCTCGACCGGGGCCTTGGTGTTGACGAAGCGGTCCTTGGTTTCGGTGACCATGATGTCCTCCTTCTGCATTTCCGTTGGTTTAATCCTAACCGGGTGAGCAGCAGACGGTCGCGCAATTGGATGATGCAATTTTGCAACTAAAGCCTTAACATGCTGGCTTCACCGTCATCGCCAGGAACCGCGCCGTGAAACCCGAAGCCCTTCCTCATTCCGAGCCCTCGATCTGCAAGAACTGCGGCGCTGCGACTTCAGGCAATTTCTGCCAGCAGTGTGGCCAGGCCACCCACCTGCACGTGCCGAGCGCCTTCGAGTTCCTGCACGAGTTCGTCGGCCATTACGTGGCGCTGGAAGGCAAGCTGTGGAAGTCGCTCAAGCTGCTGTTGTTCAAGCCGGGCTTCCTGACCCGCGAATACATCGAAGGCCGGCGCGTGCGCTACCTTGAACCGCTGCGCCTGTACCTGACGTTCAGCATCATCTTCTTTGCGCTGTTTAAGCTGGGCGGCCTGGACTTCGACGTCATGAGAACGGACCGGGACGAGCTGCAACGGCCCGCGGTCGAGCAAACTGCGGAGAACAAGGTGGCGCGGCCGGCTACGCCGGAAGAGCTGGCGCAGGCCAGGCAGGGCGAGAAAGCCCTCGTGGACATGGCCGGCAACATCAGTCCCTCGCTGGGCCGCGGCACCGGGCAGCTGCTGGAGATGCCCGAGAAGGAACGCAGCGATGCGCTGAAGCGCGCCTTCTTCGGCAACGCGCCCTATGCGGTCTTCGCGCTGATGCCGGTGTTCGCCCTGTTCCTGAAAATCCTCTATCTCGGCAAGGGCCGCACCTACGGCGAACACTTCCTGTTCGCGCTGCACACGAATGCCTTCGCCTTCTTCATGCTCAGCCTCCTCATCCTGGTGCCGGAGGGCTGGGGCATTGTCAGCTTCGCCTTGATGGCCTGGCTGACCTTCTACCTGCCCACGGCCATGCGGCGCGTGTACGGCGGCACCCGCACCATGACCGCGGTACGCTGGATCGTGTTGATGACCCTGCATTTCATCAGCCTGAGCGTGGCCGTTGTTGCTGCCGTGAGCCAGGCCTTCCTGCACTGATCGCGGACGGCGAGTCTTGCCACTTGGCCGGGCTCGCCCTTATACTGTTCTTTTATACAGTGTTTGACGGGTCCCGGGCGGCCCGTCAACTGGCAGCCGCAGGGATTATCGGTTAATCTCCAGCGTGTCGTTACCCATCACCGCCGAGATCGATATGTCCGCTGTCACGCCTGCACCACAACCCATCATCGCGCTCGTGGTCCGGCAAAACACGGCCGGCGTCGAGGAGCCGGTCGGCCGCATCGTCGATTTCCTGCGCGGCGCCGGCTACCGCGTGGTGTTCGAAGAGGACACCGCGGCCCACCTGGGGGAGCATGTGTCCCTGAGCGGCATCGAAGCCATGAGCGTGACCGGCATCGGCGAGCAGGCCAGGGCGGCGGTCGTGGTCGGCGGCGACGGCACCATGCTCGGCATCGCGCGCCAGCTCGCCAAATACGATACCCCCTTGATCGGCATCAACCAGGGCCGCCTGGGCTTCATCACCGACATCCCGATCCAGAACATGCTGCCTGCGCTGGGCGAGATCCTGGCAGGCCGGTCGCGCCTCGAGAACCGCACCCTCCTCGAAGCGCGCGTGATGCGCGACGGCGAGCAGATCTTCTGCAGCGTGGCCGTCAACGACGTGGTGGTGGCGCGCGGCACCGGCGCCGGCATGGTCGAACTCAAGCTGACCGTGGACGGCGAGTTCATGTACAACCAGCGTTCCGACGGCCTGATTGTCTCGACCCCCACCGGCTCCACCGCCTACTCGCTGTCGGCCGGCGGTCCGCTGCTGCACCCGAGCCTGGGCGGCATCGTACTGGTGCCGATCGCGCCGCACGCGTTGTCGAACCGGCCGATCGTGGTGCCCGACACCAGCGAGATCGTGGTCGAACTCGTGAGCGGGCGCGACATCAGCGTCAACTTCGACATGCAGACCTTCACCAGCGCGCAACTGGGCGACCGCATCGTCATCTCGCGCTCGCCCCACACCATCACCTTCCTGCACCCGCACGACTGGAGCTACTACCATACGCTGCGCGAAAAGCTGCACTGGAACGAATACCCGACCAACGACGGCAAGCTCAAGTAAATCGCCAGACCAATATCCACCAACGGAGACCCGATTTTTCATGCTGCGCACACTTACCATCCGTGACTTCGTCATTGTCGATGCCATCGAGCTCGAGTTCTCGAACGGCTTCACGGTATTCACCGGCGAGACCGGCGCCGGCAAGTCGATCCTGATCGATGCGCTGCAACTGGCGCTGGGCGGGCGGGGCGACGCCAGCATGGTGCGCGAAGGAGCAGCCAAGGCCGACATCACGGCCGATTTCGCCCTCACCGGGCTTGCTGCGGCATGGCTGGAGGCGAACGAATTCGCCAGCGAAGAAGGCGGTGCGCTGCTGCGCCGCGTGATCGACAACGCCGGCCGCTCGAAGGCCTACATCAACGGCATCTCGGCCACCGCAGCGCAGCTGCGCGAGCTGGGCGAGATGCTGGTCGACATCCACGGCCAGCACGCCCACCAGAGCCTGCTGAAACCCGACGCCCAGCGCGACCTGCTGGACAACCAGATCGCCGTACGCGACGCCGGGGCGCGCGCCGAGGTGGTGGAGGTGGCCAGCCTGTACCGCGCCTGGCGCGCCCTGGTGCGCCAGCGCGAGGAATACGAGACCAATGCCAAGAACGTGCTGATCGAGCGCGAGCGCCTCGAGTGGCAGGTCGGCGAACTCGACAAGCTGGCGCCCAAGGCGGGCGAGTGGGCCGAGATCAGCAACGAACACAGCCGCCTGTCGCACGCCGCCAGCCTGCTGGAGGGCGCGCAGGAAGCGCTGAGCGCGATCTCGGAATCCGACGACCATCCGATCCTGTCGCAGCTGTCCTCGCTGAACGCCAAGCTGGGCAAGCTGGTCGACGTCGACAACCAGCTGCAGGCGGTGCTCGACTGCATGGAGCCGGCCCGCATCCAGCTGCAGGAAGCGGTGTACGCACTGAACAACTACATCGACAAGGTGGAGCTCGATCCGGACCGCCTGCGCGAAGTCGATGCGCGCATGGAGGCGCTGCACAGCGCCGCGCGCAAGTACCGCGTCACGCCCGAGGAGCTGCACGACGAACATGCCGCGCTGGCGGCCAAGCTGCGCCAGCTGGCGGATGCGACCGACATCGAAGGCCTGCGCAAGCAGGAGGACAAGGCCAGGGCGGCCTATATGGAAGTGGCCAGGCGCCTGTCGCAGCGCCGCGAGAAGGCGGCGCGTGAACTGGGCACCCAGGTGACCAGCGCGATGCAGGAGTTGAACATGAGCGGCGGCAGCTTTGCCGTGGCGCTGAACGCCGCCGAGCCGGGCGCGCACGGACTGGAGCAGGTCGAATTCCTGGTGGCCGGCCATGCGGGCGTGGCGCCGCGTCCGCTGGCCAAGGTGGCCTCGGGCGGCGAACTGGCGCGCATCTCGCTGGCGATCTCGGTGATCACCTCGAATGCGACCACGGTGCCGACCCTGATCTTCGACGAGGTCGATACCGGCATCGGCGGCGGCGTGGCCGAGGTGGTGGGCCGCCTGCTCAAGCGCCTGGGGCAGCAGCGCCAGGTGCTGTGCGTGACCCACCTGCCGCAGGTGGCGAGCCAGGCCAACCAGCACTTCCAGGTGGCCAAGGGCACGACCGATGCGGGCCGGACCGTGTCGCGCATCGATGTGCTGGACAGCCGGGCCAGGGTGGAAGAGGTGGCGCGCATGCTGGGCGGGATCGAGATCACGGAGACGACGCGCAAGCATGCGCGGGAGTTGCTGGCGTCGTAACGCCGGTTAGGCCCCGTCCGTGTAAACGTCATCCTCTCCCATCGGTCCAACCGTCATCCCCCCTTCATGAAACTGTGGCAAAGTGCTGTCTGATCCGCACCCACAACCACAAAGGAGGGAAGTCGAATGAGCATCGAAAAAGTCCTGTACCGCGCCCAAGCCACCTCCCAGGGCGGCCGCGAAGGCAACTCGAAGAGTTCCGACGGCGTGCTGAACCTGCAACTGTCCACCCCGAGGGAACTCGGCGGCGGCGGCGGCCCCGGCACCAATCCCGAACAGCTGTTCGCCGCCGGCTACTCGGCCTGCTTCCTTGGCGCCCTGAAGTTCGTCGCCGGCCAGCAGAAGGTCAGCCTGCCGCAAGACCTGACCGTCACCGGCGACGTCGGCATCGGCCAGATCCCCACCGGCTTCGGCATCGAAGTCGACCTCAGCATCAAGGCCCCGGGCATGGACCAGGCCCAGCTGAAAGAGCTGGTCGACAAGGCCCACATCGTCTGCCCCTACTCGAACGCCACCCGCAACAACATCGACGTCCGCCTGCACGTATCCACCTGACGACAAGGCGGGCGCACGCGCTGTCCGCCGCACGGGACCGCCACTTATAATAGAGGGCGTCCCGTCACCCACCCTTCATACATGCCATTTCGCAAAGAACCGCCTCACGCCCACGGCACCGTGCCGCAGCATGCCATCGTCCTGGTCAACCTCGGCACGCCCGACGAGCCCACCCGCAAGGCCGTGCGCCGCTACCTGAAGCAGTTCCTGTCGGACCCGCGCGTGGTGGAGATCCCGGCCCGCGTCTGGTGGTTCATCCTGCACCTGTTCATCCTGCCTTTCCGCTCCGGCAAGTCGGCGGCCAAGTACCGCACGATCTGGACCCGCGAGGGCTCGCCCCTCAAGGTCCACACCGCCAAACAGGCCAGCCTCCTGCAGGACATGCTGCTTGAACGCGGGCATGAAGGCGTGAAGGTGGCGATGGCGATGCGCTACGGCTCGCCGTCGGTCCCTGAGGTCCTGGACCGCCTGAAGCACGAGGGTTGTGATCGGATTGTGGTCCTGCCCGCCTACCCGCAGTACTCCGGCACCACCACCGCCTCGATCTGGGACGCCGTCTACCAGCACTACGCGCGCGTGCGCAACGTGCCCGAGCTGCGCCTGGTGAAGCACTACCACGACCACGAAGGCTATATCAACGCCCTCGCCGAGAGCGTGCAGGGCCATTGGGACAACCATGGCCGCGGCCAGAAGCTGGTGATGAGTTTCCACGGCGTGCCCAAGCGCACCCTGCTGCTGGGCGACCCGTATTTCTGCGAATGCCACAAGACCGCGCGCCTGCTGGCCGAAGCCCTGGGCATCGGGCCGGAGGACTACCTGGTGACCTTCCAGTCGCGCTTCGGCAAGGCCGAATGGCTGCAGCCCTATACCGCCCCGACCGTGCAGCAGCTGGCGCGCGAAGGCCTGGAACGCATCGACGTGATCTGCCCGGGTTTCACCAGCGACTGCCTGGAGACGCTGGAAGAGATCAACATGGAAGTGCGTCACGATTTCGAGGCCGCCGGCGGCAAGGACTACCACTACATTCCCTGCCTGAATACCTCGAAGGCCTGGATCCAGGGCCTGGCCGAGATCGCCGAACAGCACCTGATCGGCTGGCCGACCATCCTTACGCCGGCCCAGAGCGCCACCCAGCGCCGCGATGCCCAGGTCGGCGCCCAGTATGCCGCCCAGCTCGGGGCTTGAGCGGGCGCGCTTACCCTTCTGTTAAAATGGCCGGTTTGTCAGGGCGTCGCCCCGATGCCCACGTAGCACAGCCAGGCCATCAGGCCCAGGGTGTACAGCACGACGGCGCCGCTGATCAGTGGTAATCGCATGATGTCTGCTCCCGCATCGCTTGCTCATCAGTGGCAAGCTTGTCGAGAAGCTTATAACTTCTCGTTGGGAAATGAATCACGGAATGAGTAAATACTGTAACAATTGTTATCAGCGTGGCGAGGCTGATCTTTTTGACATGATCTTTCCTTAATTCCCCTTGAAATTGTAGGAGATCGCCCCATCTGGGGGCCTGTACATTCAAGCAGGAAGCTTTCCTGTCTCAGCCAAGTCCTTGATTCTAGGAGTTTTTTCGATGCAAGACCAAGAAAACAAAGAGGTGACGAACCAGCCGGAAGCCGAGGCGCCCGCAGCCGAGGCTGCCGCTCCCCAGGCCGCTGCTGCTGCTTCGGCTGCGGGCGAGCCGGGCCTCGAAGAACAGCTGAGCGCGACCGAAGCCAAGCTGGCCGAGATGCACGACGCTTTCATGCGCGCCAAGGCCGACGCGGAAAACATCCGCCGCCGCGCCCAGGAAGACGTGAGCAAGGCCCATAAATTTGCCATCGAAAGCTTCGCCGAGGCCATGGTGCCGGTGCGCGACAGCCTGGAAATGGCGCTGAAGGTCGAGACCCAGACCGTGGAAGCGATCCGCGAAGGCGTCGAGATGACCCTCAAGCAGCTCACCGCGGCCTTCGAGAAAAACCGCCTGATCGAAGTCATGCCCCAGCCGGGCGAGAAGCTCGACCCGAACAAGCACCAGGCCGTGGCCGTGGTGCCCTCGGAGCAGGAAGCGAATACCGTGGTTGCAGTACTGCAGAAAGGCTACATGATCGCCGACCGCCTGCTGCGTCCCGCCATCGTCACCGCAGCGGCGCCGAAATAAGGAAAAAAACCCGCGTGCGCCGAGTTAAGCACTTGAAAGCACGCGCTTTTTCCCAATATTGAATCCATCTGAAATCATCCAAATATAAAAGGAATACATCATGGGCAGAATCATTGGTATCGACCTGGGAACCACCAACTCCTGCGTCGCGATCATGGAAAACGGCCAGCCGAAGGTGATTGAGAACGCCGAAGGCGCGCGCACTACTCCTTCGATCATCGCCTATCAGGAAGATGGTGAAATCCTCGTGGGCGCGCCGGCGAAACGCCAGGCCGTCACCAACCCGAAGAACACCCTGTTCGCGGTGAAGCGCCTGATCGGCCGCAAGTTCCAGGAAAAGGAAGTCCAGAAGGACATCTCGCTGATGCCTTACCAGATCATGCAAGCCGATAACGGCGATGCATGGGTCGGCGTGCGCGACAAGAAGCTGGCTCCGCCGCAGATCTCGGCCGAAGTGCTGCGCAAGATGAAGAAGACCGCCGAGGACTACCTGGGCGAAGAAGTCACCGAAGCCGTGATCACCGTGCCGGCTTACTTCAACGACTCGCAGCGCCAGGCGACCAAGGACGCCGGCCGCATCGCGGGCCTGGACGTCAAGCGCATCATCAACGAGCCGACCGCGGCCGCGCTGGCCTTCGGCCTGGACAAGACCGACAAGGGCGACCGCAAGATCGCCGTGTATGACCTCGGCGGCGGCACCTTCGACGTGTCGATTATCGAGATCGCCGACGTCGAAGGCGAGAAGCAGTTCGAAGTGCTGTCGACCAACGGCGACACCTTCCTGGGCGGCGAAGACTTCGACCAGCGCATCATCGACTACATCATCGACGAGTTCAAGAAGATCAACGGCCTCGACCTGTCGAAGGACCCGATCGCCCTGCAGCGCATCAAGGCTTCGGCCGAGCGCGCCAAGATCGAGCTGTCGTCCTCGCAGCAGACCGAGATCAACGAGCCGTACATCGCCATGGCGAACGGCGCGCCGGTCCACCTGAACCTGAAGATCACCCGCGCCAAGCTGGAAGCCCTGGTCGAGGAACTGATCGCCAAGACCATCGAGCCGTGCCGCATCGCGATCAAGGATGCCGGCGTCAAGGTCTCGGACATCGACGACATCATCCTGGTCGGCGGCATGACCCGCATGCCGAAGGTGCAGGAGAAGGTCAAGGAGTTCTTCGGCAAGGATCCGCGCAAGGACGTCAACCCGGACGAAGCCGTCGCCGTCGGCGCCGCGATCCAGGGCTCGGTCCTGTCGGGCGAGCGCAAGGACCTGCTGCTGCTGGACGTGACCCCGCTGTCGCTGGGCATCGAGACCCTGGGCGGCGTGATGACCAAGATGATCCACAAGAACACCACGATCCCGACCAAGTTCTCGCAGGTGTTCTCGACCGCCGACGACAACCAGCCGGCCGTGACCATCAAGGTCTACCAGGGCGAGCGCGAGATCGCAGCCGGTAACAAGGGCCTGGGCGAGTTCAACCTCGAAGGCATCCCGCCGGCGCCGCGCGGCACCCCGCAGATCGAAGTGACCTTCGACATCGACGCCAACGGCATCCTGCACGTGGGCGCCAAGGACAAGGCCACCGGCAAGGAAAACAAGATCACCATCAAGGCCAACTCGGGCCTGTCGGAAGAAGAAATCCAGAAGATGGTGAAGGACGCCGAGCTGAACGCGGAAGAGGACAAGAAGGTCAAGGAAATGGCAGAAGCCCGCAACCAGGGCGACGCGCTGGTGCACTCGACCAAGAAGTCCCTGACCGAATACGGCGACAAGCTGGAAGCCGGCGAGAAGGAAAAGATCGAGGCGGCGATCGCCGACCTGGAAGGCGCGATCAAGAGCGGCGACAAGGCGGATATCGACGCCAAGACCGCAGCCCTGTCGACCGCGGCCCAGAAGCTGGGCGAGAAGATGTACGCCGACATGCAGGCGCAGCAGGCAGGCGCCCAGGGCGCGGCCGGCGGCCAGCAGCCGGGCGGCGAATCGTCGGCCAAGCAGGACGACGACGTGGTCGATGCCGACTTCAAGGAAGTGAAGGACGCCAAGTAAGACCAGCGGACGGGGCCGGGTTTTTCCTGAGCTCCGTTCCATACGGGACCGAGCCGATGACCACACTGGTTCCCGGCTCGGTTTTTTTGCATAGATCGTTCCGTTTTAGATAAACAGCAAGGTGCCGACAATGGCAAAGCGTGATTTTTACGAGATCCTCGGGGTCGCCAAGACTGCGTCGGAAGACGACATCAAGAAGTCGTATCGCAAGCTGGCGATGAAGTACCACCCCGACCGCAACCCTGACAACAAGGAAGCGGAGGAGAAGTTCAAAGAGGTGAAGGAAGCCTACGAGATGCTGACCAACCCGGAGAAACGCGAGGCCTACGACCGCTTCGGTCACGCCGGCGTGGACCCGAACAGCGGCATGGGCGGAGGCTTTGGCGCGGGCGGCTTCGGCGACGCGTTCGGCGACATCTTCGGCGACATCTTCGGTGGCGGCCGCGGCCGCAGCGCGGGTCCGCAGGTCTACCGCGGCGCCGACCTGCGCTACAACCTCGAGATCACGCTGGAACAGGCGGCGCACGGCTTCGACACCACCATCCGGGTGCCGAGCTGGGACAAGTGCGACACCTGCCACGGCAGCGGCGCCAAGCCGGGTACCCAGCCCGTCACCTGCTCGACCTGCGCCGGCCACGGCCAGGTGCGCATGCAGCAGGGCTTCTTCAGCATCCAGCAGACCTGCCCGAAGTGCCACGGCAGCGGCAAGATCATTCCGGAACCCTGCGCGGCCTGCGCCGGCGCCGGACGCATCAAGCGCAACAAGACCCTGGAAGTGAAGATCCCGGCCGGTATCGACAACGGCATGCGCATCCGCTCCTCGGGCAACGGCGAGCCGGGCACCAACGGCGGGCCGCCGGGCGACCTGTACGTGGAGATCCACATCAAGCCGCACCAGGTGTTCCAGCGCGAAGGCGACGACCTGCACTGCGAGATGCCGATCTCGTTCTCGAAGGCCGCCCTGGGCGGCGAGATCGAGGTGCCGACCCTGAGCGGCAAGGTCTCGTTCACGATTCCTGAAGGTACCCAGACCGGCAAGACCTTCCGCCTGAAGGGCAAGGGCATCAAGGGCGTGCGCTCGGGCTATACGGGCGACCTGTTCTGCCACGTGGTGATCGAGACCCCGGTCAAGCTGACCGACAAGCAGAAGGACCTGCTGCGCGAATTCGACCGCCTCACCAACGAGGGCGGCTCGAAGCATAGCCCGCAGAGCAAGGGCTGGATGGACAAGGTCAAGGATTTCTTCGAGTGACGGGGTCCTGAACCGGAAAACGCTGAGCGGCGCGAGCCCTCGGCGTTTTTTTTCGGCCACTGGATCGCGACAGTTCAAGACTGTTACACTTCGTGTATTTTCCGAAGAATTATTCTAGTGCCGGCGTGGTGAGCCACGGCCCGGCCGCGTCCCTGCGGGACGGCAACATACGACAAGGAGTGAAGATGGAAAACAAGAGCAAGGGCGTGACCGCTGAAGACCTGTTCGCGCGCAACCGTGCCTGGGCCGCATCGATGGTGGCCGAGGACCCGAACTTCTTCAAGGCGCTGTCCGAGCAGCAGGCCCCGGAATACCTGTGGATCGGCTGCTCCGACAGCCGGGTGCCGGCGAACGAGCTGCTGGGCATGGCGCCGGGCGAGCTCTTCGTCCACCGCAACATCGCCAACGTGGTGGTGCACTCCGACCTGAACTGCCTGAGCGTGCTGCAGTTCGCGATCGACGTGCTGAAAGTGAAGCACATCATCATTTGCGGCCACTACGGCTGCTCGGGCGTGCATGCCGCGCTGACCGGCGGCCGCGTGGGCCTGGCGGACAACTGGCTGGGCCATGTGCGCGACGTGCGCGAGAAGCACGGCAGGTACCTGGGCGCCGTGACCGGCCGCGCCGCGACCAACCGCCTGGTGGAGCTGAACGTGGCCGAGCAGGTGATCAACACCGCCCAGACCACCGTCGTGCGCGACGCCTGGGACCGCGGCCAGCCGCTGACCATCCACAGCTGGGTGTATGGCGTGCACGACGGCCTGCTGCGCGACCTGGGCATCACGATCAGCAGCCAGGAAGAGATCGCGCCCAAGCTCGAGCGCGTGCTGAACGGCTACGCGGAGAAGGACGCCGCGTGAGCGACCTCGAGCGCCTGCGCGCGATCGTGCGCGAGTTCGTGGACGAGCGCGACTGGGACCAGTTCCATACGCCCAAGAACCTGGCCTCCGCCCTGACGGTGGAGGCGGCCGAGCTGCTGGAGCATTTCCAGTGGCTGAAGGACGGGCGTCCCGATGAACTGGGGCAGGACAAGCTCGCCGAGGTGAAGCATGAGATGGCGGACGTGCTGGTCTACCTGGTGCGGCTCGCCGACAAGCTCGATGTCGACCTGTTCGCGGCGGTGCAGGAAAAGATGGTGCTCAATCGCGAGAAGTATCCCGCCGAGCAGGTGAGGGGGGATGCGAGGAAGTATTACGAGTACAAGAAGTAAGTGCGCAAGCAGCTCGTTAGCGTTTTTGTCTGGCCCGCTACCTTAAAACCGTCATCCCCGCGCAGGCGGGGAGCCAAGTCCGTTGCGTACCACTTACCTCAAGCGTAAGCGGCAGTGCGAGCAAACTTGGATCCCCGCCTGCGCGGGGACGACGGGCTCATGCAGCGGACTGACGGTTACACCCCACCCATGCAGATGTACTTCACGACGAGATAATCGTCCATCCCATACGTCGAGCCTTCGCGCCCCAGCCCCGACTGCTTGACCCCGCCGAAGGGCGCCACCTCGGTCGAGATCAGGCCGGTGTTCACCCCCACCATCCCGGTCTCGATGGCCTCGGCCACGCGCCACACGCGCCCGATATCGCGCGCATAGAAATACGACGCCAGGCCGAACTCGGTGGCATTGGCCAGCGCAATGACTTCTTCTTCGGTCTTGAAGCGGAACAGCGGCGCCACCGGCCCGAAGGTTTCCTCGCTCGCGATCAGCATGCTGGAGGTGACCTCGGTCAGCACGGTCGGCTGGAAGAAGCTGTGGCCCAGCGCATGGCGCTTGCCGCCCGCCAGCAGCTTCGCCCCTTTGCCGAGCGCATCCTCGATGTGCTGCTCCACCTTGAGCACCGCCTTCTCCTCGATCAGCGGGCCCTGGTTGACGCCTTCCTCGGCGCCGTTGCCGACCTTGAGCTTGCCCACCGCCGCCACCAGCTTGCGCGCGAACTCGTCGTACACGCCGTCCTGCACGTAGATGCGGTTGGCGCACACGCAGGTCTGGCCGGCGTTGCGGTACTTGGAAGCGATCGCGCCCTCGACCGCGGCGTCGATGTCGGCGTCGTCGAACACGATGAAGGAGGCATTGCCGCCCAGTTCCAGCGAGAGCTTCTTGATCGTCGGCGCACACTGCTCCATCAGCAGGCGGCCGACGGCGGTCGAGCCGGTGAAGCTGAGCTTGCGCACCAGCGGGTTCGCCGTCATCTCGCCGCCGATGGCCTTGGCCTCGCCGATCACGACGCTGAACACGCCTTTCGGCACGCCCGCGCGCTCGGCCAGCACGGCCAGCGCCAGCGCGGAATACGGCGTCAGTTCGGCGGGCTTCAGCACGATGGGGCAGCCGGCCGCCAGCGCCGGGCCGACCTTGCGGGTGATCATCGCGGCCGGGAAGTTCCAGGGGGTGATCGCAGCGCAGACGCCGATCGGTTCCTTGGTGACGACGATGCGGCGGTCCGGCCACGGCGAAGCGAGGGTCTCGCCCGCGATGCGCTTGGCTTCCTCGCCGAACCACTCGAAGAAGGAAGCGGCATAGGTGACTTCGCCCTTGGCCTCCGCCAGCGGCTTGCCCTGTTCCGCCGTCATCAGGAGCGCCAGGTCGGCGGCGTTGGCCAGCATCAGGTCGGACCATGTGCGCAGGATGGCCGCGCGCTCCTTGGCGGTCTTCTTGCGCCATGCCGGCCAGGCCGCGTTGGCGGCCTCGATGGCGCGCCGGGTCTCGGCCGCGCCCATGTGCGGCACGGTGCCGAGCTGCTCGCCGGTGGCCGGATTGACGACCGGGAAGGTGGCGCCATTGTCGGCATCGACCCAGGCGCCATCGATATACGCCTGCTGGCGCAGCAGGGAAGGATCGTTCAGTTTCAGCATGGGAGTCCTCGCGCGTGTTGCTTGGTCAATCCATCATGGTAGACCTTTTTGACAACACGCGCCTCGCGTCCCACGCCTGCTATTTGCGCATCAGGTCCTGCAGCGCGACCACGGTGGCCTCGACGCCCGTCTTCACGCTCGGCCCGGGCAAGACCTTGAACAGCGGGCTGTGGTGGCTCGGCAGCTTCAGCTTGCCCGCCTTGGCCGCGGCGATGTCTTCCGGCGCGGTGCCGCCCACCGTGAAGTAGACGCTCGGGATATACGGATCGGTGACGAACTGCGGGAAGTCCTCCGAGCCCATCCCCTCGCGGAATTCATCGGCGCCGATGGCGTCCGGGCCGATGTCGCGCTTCCAGGCCGTGCTCAGGCGGCGCACCAGCTCGACGTTGTTGAGCACCGGCGGGGTCGGATGGTCGACCAGCTTCACTTCCGGCAGCTCGTTCTCCGCCATGCCGGCCGCGCGCGCCGTGTTCTCGGCCATGCGCTTGATCGCGTCCAGCAGGAGCTTGCGGGTGGCGGCGCTTTCGCTGCGCACGGTCAGCTGGAGCCTGGCGTTGTCGCCGATGATGTTGGCCTTGGTGCCGCCGTGGAAGGAGCCGACCGTGATCAGGCCCGGTTCGCGCGGGCTCAGTTCGCGGCTGACGATGGTCTGCAGGCCGACCACGATCATCGAGCCCAGCACGATCGGGTCCTTGCCGCGGTGCGGGCTGGCGCCGTGCGCGCCCACGCCCTTGACCAGGATCTCGACCGTGTCGGCGCCGGAATAGGGCGAGACTTCCGAGGCGAACACCTTGCCCGTGGCCATGTCGGCCTTGACATGGAAGCCGAGCGCGTAGTCGGGCTTGCCGAAGCGCTTGTACAGGCCGTCCTGCATCATCGCCAGCGCGCCGCCGATGCGCTCCTCTGCCGGCTGGCCGACCAGCATCAGGGTGCCGGACCACTTGCCCTTTTCCGCCGCCATGCGGCGCGCCGTGCCCACCAGGCTGGTGATGTGCACGTCGTGGCCGCAGGAGTGCGCGACCGGCACCACGTTGCCTTCCATGTCCTTCTGCGTCACCGTGGAGGCGTTCGCCAGGCCGGACTTCTCCTGCATCGGCAGGCCGTCCATGTCGGCGCGCATCATCACCAGCGGGCCCGGGCCGTTCTTCAGGATCGCCACCACGCCGGTGCCGCCGACCTTCTCGGTGACCTCGAAGCCGGCCGCGCGCAATTCCTTCGCCAGGCGCGCGGCGGTCTTCACTTCCAGGTAGGACAGTTCGGGGTTGCGGTGGAAATGGTCGAACAGGCCGGCCAGGTGGCTGTCGTAGTCCTTGGCGACGGCCCTGGCGAGTTCGGAAGCCGGGGCGGGCAGGGCGGTGAAAGCGGAAGCGGCGAGCAGGGTGGTCAGCAGGGTCTTGTTCATGGCCTCGGTGGATCGTTGTCGGGGTAGGCCCATGGTAGACCGTTTTGCCCCATCCAGCGCTTCCTGGGAAGCAAAAATTGCAATCTGGACCGCGAAACGCGCCGTCTGTCGCAGTGCGGGCCCAGGAGTATTTCGTTATTCGTAGAATGACGATCATACTAACCCATCAAGGAGCCACAGCATGCATACCCGCCTCATCCCGGCCGCCATCATGGCCGCAGTCCTGGCCACCCCGGGCACCACCGCCTTCGCGCAGGACAATGCGGACGCCGCGCGCCGCCAGGACTTCGACGCCAGGCTGTTCGACTCGCCCGCCCTGGCCACGCCCTACCGCGAAAACCTGGGCGAGGATGAAAAGCTGGCCGGCCTGGCCAAGTTCTGGTCCGAGGTGAAGTACAACTTCGTCTACGTCGACAAGCTCAAGGAGCTGGACTGGGACCGCCTCTACCTCGAGACCATTCCCAAGGTGCGCGCCACCACCTCGACCCTGGAGTACTACCGCGTGCTGGCCGAGCTGTGCGCCAGGTTGCAGGACGGCCACACCAATGTCTATCCGGGGCCGGAACTGCGCAAGCTGATGATGGCGCGTCCGATGTTCAGCACCCACTTCGTCGAAGGCAAGGTGCTGGTGCGCGAAGTCTTCGATCCGGCCCTGGCGGCCAAGGGCGTCCAGCCTGGCGTCGAAGTGGCCGCGGTGAACGGCGAGCCTTCCGTGGCCTACGCGCAGCGCGAACTGGTGCCCGTCATCAGCGCCTCCACCCCGCAGGACATGGAGCGCCGCGCCTACGGCTTCCACTTCCTGGCCGGCGCACAGAAGGACGTCCTGCGCGTGGGCTTCCGCACCGCCGCCGGCAAGGCATTCGAGCTCGAGACGCCGCGCGTGGACATCGAGACCTTCATCAAGGCGGCCTATGGACGCGAGCCTTTCGAGCTGCGCATGCTGCCGGGGAACGTGGCCTACGTGGCCCTGAACAGCTTCGGCGACGACCGCGCCGCGGACGCCTACGTGGCGGCCTTCGAACGCATCGCCAAGGCCTCGGCGCTGGTGATCGACGTGCGCAACAACGGCGGCGGCAATTCGCATGTCGGCTACCGCGTGCTGGCCACCCTGGTCGACAAGCCCTTCGCCACCAGCGCCTGGTCGACCCGCCAGTACCTGCCCAGCTACCGCGCCTGGAACAAGCCGATGCCGGACTTCGCGCAGCAGGCCGGCAACTGGGAACCGGACGGCAAGCGCCACTTCACCGGGCCGGTGGCGGTGCTGACCTCGGGGGCCACCTATTCGGCGGCGGAAGATTTCGCCGTGGCCTTCGATGCCATGAAGCGCGGCCTGATCGTCGGCGAAGCGACCGGCGGCAGCACCGGCCAGCCGCTGCTCGTGTCCCTGCCGGGCGGCGGCAGCGCGCGCATCTGCACCAAGGCCGACACCTATCCGGACGGCACGCGCTGGGTGGGCAAGGGCATCCGGCCGGCCGTGGCGGTGAAGCCGACCCTGGCCGACCTGCGCCGCGGCCGCGATACCGTGCTGGAAGCGGCGCTGGCCCGTTTGCGCAAGTGAGGCCCCGCCTACCGTGTTGGCACCCCGGTCGAGTTACCGTTAAGCTTTTGCTACTGGAATTAAATTCCTTGGCAGATCGGCAGAGGAGCACCGGCTCCGCGGTTTGTTGATCTGGATCAACAGCACCTCGCGTTCGGGCCCAAATGCTCGTATGATGGACTCGTGCGCTTCACCACAAGGTAGAGACCATGCGCCCCCTCGTCATCGTTCCCGCATGCACGCGTGATTTCGGCGAACATCCGTATCACGCCGCCCAGCACAAGTATGTCGACGCCGTCGTGCTCGGCGCCGACTGCGCCCCCATGATCCTGCCCTCGCTCGGCGCGTCGCTGGATCTGGAGACCATGTTTTCGCTCATCGACGGCATCATGCTGACCGGTTCGGCGTCCAATGTTCATCCCAGCTATTACTCGGAAGAGGTGCTCGATCCCACGCTGCCGCAAGATCCGGCGCGCGACCAGACCACCTTGCCGCTGATCCGCGAAGCGGTGAAGCGCGGCGTGCCGATCATCGCGATCTGCCGCGGCTTCCAGGAGATGAACGTGGCGCTGGGCGGCAGCCTGCACCAGGCGGTGCAGGCGGTGCCCGGCAAGTTCGACCACCGCGAAAATCCCGAGCTGGGCATGGACGAGCAGTACGGCGACGCCCACAACGTCAAGCTGTGCGAGGGCGGCATGCTGCGCGAGATCCTGGGCATGGACGAGATCCCCGTGAACTCCCTGCACGGCCAGGGCGTGAACTCGATCGCGCCCTGCCTGACGGTGGAGGCGGTGGCCGAGGACGGCCTGGTCGAAGCCTTCACGGTGTCGGACTCGCCGGGTTTCACGCTGGCGGTCCAGTGGCACCCCGAGTGGCGCATCCAGCACAACCCGTATTCGATGAAGATGTTCGGCGCCTTCGGCGAAGCCTGCCGCCAGTACCGGGAACAGCGCCTGCAGCTTCAGGACCAGCAACGGAGCCGTGGATGACGGTGTATGCGTTAAGGGCTGCCGCCCGCAAGTGGGCGACCGCAGTCCCCTAGCTTCCCTGCCTGCCGACACCCTGCGCGCAGCGGGTTCGCCTGCGCGCCTGTATTGGAACAAGACAGAGAGGCAAACATGGCAATCCGCGAAAATTTCAGCTATACCGACATGGAAGAGTGGCTCAATGCGAAGCGAGTCACCGAAATCGAATGCCTGGTCCCCGACCTGACCGGCGTTGCGCGCGGCAAGATCCTGCCGCGCGTGAAATTCACCGAAGACCGCGGCATGCGCATCCCCGAAGTGGTGCTGGGCATGACCGTCACCGGCAACACCCCGGAGCGCGACGACGCCTACAACCGCGCCATCGCCGCCACCGACCGCGACATGATCCTGAAGGCCGACCCGACCACCATCACCACGGTGCCGTGGGCGGTGGACCCGACCGCCCAGGTGATCCACGACTGCTATTTCGCCGACGGCAGCCTGGTCGACTTCGCGCCGCGCAGCGTGCTGCGCCGCGTGCTCAAGCTGTACGCGGAACGCGGCTGGAGGCCGCTGGTCGCGCCGGAACTCGAGTTCTACCTGACCGCCAAGAACATCGACCCGGACCTGCCGCTGGCCGCGCCGATCGGCCGCAGCGGCCGCGCCGAAACCAGCCGCCAGGTGTACAGCATCGACGCGGTCAACGAGTTCGATCCGCTGTTCGAGGACATCTACGACTACTGCGAGATGATGAACCTCGACGTCGACACCCTCATCCACGAGATCGGCGCCGGCCAGATGGAGATCAACTTCCTGCACGGCGACCCGCTCGGCCTGGCCGACAAGGTCTTCTACTTCAAGCGCACCCTGCGCGAGGCCGCGCTCAAGCACGACATGTACGCCACCTTCATGGCCAAGCCGATGGAAGGCGAACCCGGTTCGGCCATGCACGTGCACCAGAGCGTGGTGGATGCCAGGACCGGCCGCAACATCTTCAGCAACGAGGACGGCACGCCCTCGAAGCTGTTCCAGCAGTACATCGGCGGCCTGCAGCGCTACATGCCGTCGGCGATGGCGATCGTCGCGCCTTACGTGAATTCCTACCGCCGCATCGTGCGCCACACGGCCGCGCCGATCAACCTGCAATGGGGCATGGACAACCGCACCGTGGGCTTCCGCGTGCCGGTGTCGGGCTCGCAGGACCGCCGCGTGGAGAACCGCGTGATCGGCGCCGACGCCAATCCCTACCTGGCGCTGGCCGTGACCCTGGCCTGCGGCTACCTCGGCATGACCGGGGAGGTCGACGCCTTGCCGATGGTCGAAGGCAGCGCCTACGACATGCCGGTCGAGCTGCCCCAGGGCCTGTCCGAGGCGATCACCCTGTTGCGCCGCGACGAGCGATTGCGCGAGATCCTGGGCGAGCGCTTCATCGACGTGTATTCGGCGGTGAAAGACCTGGAGCACCAGGAATTCATGCGTGTCATCAGCCCGTGGGAGCGCGAGCACCTGCTGCTGCATGTCTGATCCACCGGCCTTGACCACGATGGGAGTCGATCATGACAGCCAAGCTCACGGCAGCAAGCCCGGTGCGCGCGACCGCCACGGACAACTGCAAGGACAGTTTAGATACGGCCGCGCTGCAGCAGCTCGACGCGGCGCATTTCCTGCATCCCTTCACCGACCACGCCGCCCTGCGTGAGCGGGGCGCGCGCGTGATCGTGCGCGGCGAAGGGGTGTATCTCTGGGATTCGGAAGGCAAGAAGATCATCGACGGCATGGCCGGCCTGTGGTGCGTGAACGCCGGCTACGGCCGCGCGAGCATCGCCGAGGCGGTGCATGCGCAGATGCTGGCCCTTCCTTTCTACAACAGCTTCTTCAACACGACCAACGTGCCTGCCGTGAAGCTGGCCGCGCTGCTGGCCAGCCTGGCGCCGCCGGGCTTCCAGCACGCCTTCTTCACGACCTCCGGCTCGGAAGCGAACGACACCATCGTGCGCATGGTGCGGCGTTACTGGCAGCTGATGAACCAGCCCGAACGCCAGGTCATCATCAGCCGCCGCAACGCCTACCACGGCAGCACCATGGCCGGGGCCTCGCTGGGCGGCATGGCGGCCATGCATGCGCAGGGCGGGCTGCCGATTCCCGGCATCGTCCACATCGACCAGCCCAGCTACGCCGAGCACGGGCGCGGCATGAGCGAGGCCGGCTTCGGCCTGGTGGCGGCCAGCTGGCTGGAGGACAAGATCCTCGAGCTGGGGCCGGACAAGGTGGCGGCCTTCATCGGCGAACCGGTGCAGGGCGCGGGCGGCGTGATCATTCCGCCGGCGACCTACTGGCCGGAGATCCAGCGCATCTGCGAGAAGTACGACATCCTGCTGGTGTCGGACGAGGTGATCTGCGGCTTCGGCCGGCTGGGCACCTGGTTCGGCTGCGAGCTGATGCAGGCCAAGCCGGACCTGATCGCCTTCGCCAAGGGCGTGACCTCGGGCTACGTGCCGCTGGGCGGGGTACTGGTGGGAAGCCGGGTGGCGCATACCCTGATCGAGAAGGGCGGGGACTTCAACCACGGCTTCACCTACTCGGGGCATCCGGTGGCCTGCGTGGCGGCGCTGGAGAACCTGCGCATCCTCGTCGAGGAGAAGCTGGTGGAAAAGGTGGCGCTGGAGACGGGGCCTCACCTCAAGGCGAGGTTTGCGTCATTGACCTCGCATCCCCTGGTGGGGCATGCGGAGACTTGCGGGCTGGCGGCGGGGCTCAATCTCGTCAAGCGCAAGGGCGAGACCGTGCATGAGTGCGAGGCGTTTCCGCCCTTGAGCGCGGTGGGGATGCTGTGCCGCGGGTTCATGTTCGACAATGGCGTCATCATGCGCGCGGTGGGGGACCGGATGATCGTGGCGCCGCCCTTGTCGATCACGGTGGCGGAGATCGATGAGATGGTGGAGAAGATCCGGTATTGCCTGGATTTGACGTTCGACGCTGTGAAAGAGAAAGGGTTGCTTGAGTAGGCTTTTGGCTGCTCACAGAAACTTGGCCGGAACAATGCCAGTGGCATTGTTCCGGCCTTCGCGGGAATGACGGGTTTTCGGTAGCGGACTACGGTCAAAACCGATACCTCTACATTTAGCACGTCATTCCCGCGAAGGCGGGAACCCAAGTTCGCACCTAACCCGCTGCGCCCTCGGAGCGCAGCGAACCGAAATCAAGCCGCCACCACCTTCGGCTCACAATGATTCTTGAACACCTGCGGCGCCAGCGAGCCCACGAACATGCCGGCAAAGGCCGCGATCAGCCCCGCCAGCTGCCCCGGGAAATGCTCGCCCCAGGTGGTCAGCTGCGGGAAGAACAGCAGCCACACGATAATGCCCGCCCCGATCGACAGGATCGCGCCCTGGGTCGTCGCACGCTTCCAGTACAGCCCCATCACCAGCGGCACGAAGGCGCCCACCAGCGTCACCTGGTAAGCGCTCGACACCAGCTCATAGATCGAGGTGCCTTCCATGGCGATCGCATAGGTCAGCACCACCGCCGCGAACACCACCACGCTGATGCGCATCGCCAGCAGCTGCTGCTTGTCGCTCATGCCCGGGCGCAGGTGCTTGAGGATGTTCTCCACGAAGCTGGTCGACGGCGCCAGCAGGGTGGCGGACGAGGTGCTCTTGATCGCCGACAGCAGCGCGCCGAAGAACAGGATCTGCATCACCA
>CAMPHU010000044.1 GCA_946886065.1 uncultured Massilia sp.
GGTCGAAGGTCTGGCCGGCGAAGGCCTTCTGGTGCACGGTGCCGTCCGGGTTGCGGTCGAAGAAGCAGCCCAGTTCGTTCTCGAGCTCGCGGATGCGCTCCACCGCCTTGGTCACAAGGGTCCAGGCCAGCTCCTGGTTGGCCAGCCACTTGCTGCCTTCGATGGTGTCCATGAAGTGGCGCTCGACCGAGTCGCCCTCGGCCAGCGCCACGTTGTAGCCGCCCTGGACCATGCGGGTGCAGCCGCACTTGCCCAGCAATCCCTTGACCGCGACGGTGATCGACAGGCCCGGGTTGGCCTGGTGGGCGTGCAGGGCCGCGAACAGGCCGGCGCCGCCCGAGCCCAGGATCAGGATGTCCGTCTGGATGCGCTTGATCGGTTTCATGACACGACTCCCAGGCTGGCCAGGACCTCGGCGCGGCGTGCGTCGACGTCGGCCCTGACTTCGGTGTACAGGCTGCCGCCGTGGCTGTCCATCGCCACCAGCAGCGGGCCGAAATGGCGGATCCGGAACTTCCACAGCGATTCCGGGTTCAGGTCGTCGAGGTCGACGTCCTCGATCTGCTCGATCCAGGTGGTCTCCAGGGCCGCGGTGCCGCCGACGATCGCCAGGTAGGCGCCGCCCAGCTCGCGGAAGGCCTCGAGCGAGCCTTCGCGCATGCCGCCCTTGCCGACGATGAAGCGCACGCCGAAGCGCTCCATCAGCGGGCGGGTGAAGCGTTCCATGCGGTCGGAGGTGGTGGTGCCGATGCAGACCGGCTGGTAGCCGGCCGGGAAGGCCTCGCTCTTCTCGACCTTGCGCACGTTGGGCGCGGTATGGATCACCGCGTGGCCGTTCAGGTCGAAGCGGGTGCTGCGGCCGCGGTCGAGCATGTGGATCTGGGTGGCGTCGCGGATGCCGAACAGGGTCGACTCGAGGGTGACGGTATCGTTGACGCGCAGCTGCCGGACCTGCTCTTCGGTCACCGGCATGGTGAGTTGGTAGTGGGCCATGATCAGTATCCGTAGGTGAGTCCGTCGGGCGTGAAGCGCGCGCGCGCCCGGCGCGCCGAATGGCATTGCATGTTGACGGCGACCGGGTTCATGGTGATGTGGGTGGCCGCCAGCTCGATGTGCACGGCGAAGGCGGTGGAATCGCCGCCCAGTCCTTGCGGGCCGACGCCGAGGCGGTTGACCGCGGCGGTCAGCTCTTCCTCCAGCTTTGCCCCTTCCGGGTCTTCGCAGCGGCTTCCCAGCGGCCGGATGGCGGCGCGCTTGGCCAGCGCCACGCACAGGTCCGAGGTGCCGCCGATGCCGACGCCGACCACGGTCGGCGGGCAGGTCTTGCCGCCGGCGTTCACCACCGAATCGATGACGAAGGCCTTGACGGCGGCGATGCCCTCCGCCGGAATCGCCATCTTCAGGAAGGAGTTGTTTTCAGAGCCGCTGCCTTTCGGGACCATCAGGATGTCGAGTTCGCCCGGCTTGTCGCTGAAGTCGATGTGGATCACCGGCACCTCGGCGCCGCAGGAGGTGTGCTCGTTCTTGCGGGTGATCGGGTGCACGACCGAGGAGCGTAGCGGATGCTCGCGGGTGGCGCGCTCGCAGCCCTTGCGGATCGCCGCTTTCAGCGCATGGCCGTCGACCTCGACGCCGCTGCCGATCGTGACGTTGTAGATGGGGACGCCGGTATCCTGGCACAGCAGGTTCTCGTTCGCCTCGGCCACCTGGATGTTCTGCACCATGGTGGCCAGGATGCCCTGGGCGCGCGGCCGGGTCTCGGTTTCGGTGAGGCGGGCGAAGCCGCCCTTGATATCCGGCGGCAGCATCTTGAGGGCCCGGATGTAGAGTTCCTTGGCAGCTTCCTCGACTGCCTGCAGATCGATTTTCATGGTTTCTTACCTTTCACTTCGGGCTGTCGGGGCTGGTCAGAAGACCAGTGCGAGGGCGAATGCCATGCTGGTCATGGCGGCGAATCCGGCGCTGGCCGCGATCAGGTTCTTGCGCAGGCCGCTCCAGGCGCCGAACTCGATCAGCATCAGGCGCACGCCGCCCGCCGTGTGGGCGGCCAGCAGCAGCACCAGGCCCCACTCGGCGAACTTGAACAGCGGCTGGTCGGTGAAGCGCAGGAAGCCCTCCAGCTGGGCCTCGCCGCCGATCGCCTGGCCCAGCGCCCAGAAGTGCACCGGAAGGAACAGGGCCAGCGCGAGGCCGGCGACGCGGTTGACCATGAAGGCCCAGTAGGCCGGGTGGTTGCGGGCGCGATAGTCGTTGGTACGCTTCATGACAGGACCACTCCATACACGGAGCGCAGCCCCAGCACCAGCAGGAGCAGCGCGAACAGGCCGGCGGCCAGGCGGATCGCCGGCTCGCGCCAGTGCAGGGCCTCGCGCAGGATGCGCGCCAGGCCGATCGGCACGTGCACGGCGCAGGCCAGCACGAAGACGGTGTAGAACAGGCCGAAGCCCACGCTGCCGTGGGTGCGCGCCAGGATCTCGGCGCCGGACAGGCCGCCGCGCACCGCATAGATGATCATGGCCAGGTGGACCAGGACGCAGAAGGCCAGCACCATGGCGCTGAGGCGCTGCCAGTACCAGAGCCGGATTTCGGTGAGGACGGCGCTCATTTGTCCCTCCGCAGGGCCATGATCGACAGGCGCTTGAGGCCGGAGATGGCCGCGGTCGGCGCCAGCTGCTTGGGACAGCGCTCGGTGCACGAGCCCTGGGTATGGCAGGCGTGGCAGCCGGCATCCCCGGACACCGCCAGCAGGCGCGCGTCGCGCTCCACGTCGCGCACGTCGTTGACCAGGGTCCAGGCCCGGTTCAGCGCGGCCGGGCCGAGGAACTCCGGGCGCCAGCTCACCACGTCGCAGGAGGAATAGCAGATCGAGCAGCCGATGCATTCGATTCCGGCATCGGCCGCGCGCCGTTCCTTCGAGTCCGGCTCGACCAGCGCGAAGTCCTCGTGCCGCGTGCGTTCGCCCTTGAAGCGGCCCTTGGCGCCGGCCCATTTATCGAAGAACTCGGTCATGTCGGTGACCAGGTCCTTCACCACGGGCAGGTTGGACAGCGGCGCCAGCTCCAGCTTGCCGTGCTGCGCGACCTTGGCCACGTGGGTGCGGCAAGTCCAGCGCGCCTTGCCGTTGACGGTCATGGCGCAGGACCCGCACATCCCGACCCGGCAGGCATAGCGGTAGCTCAGGCCGGGGTCGATGTGGCGCTGGATATGGGTCACCACGTCCAGCACCGTCTGGCTCTCGAGCCGGGGCACCTCGTAGCTGACGAACTCCCCGCTTTCCTTGCCCCGCCAGATCTTCACTTCAAGCATTTCAGTCATCTAGATCACCTTGATAATCTGCTTAAAAATTCAGCTTTGACAATGCATTGTCGAGGACTTCTCCTACAAAATAAAGCTAATCTTTATTTGTACGAGATAAAGGAATTCTTTACTATTCATCCTATCGATCATCACGCTCCGGACGGGACCCATGGCCTCGATTCGCAACTTCAAGACCTTCCTCGCCGTCGCCAGGCACGGCAGCTTCGCCGCCGCCGGGAAGGAGATCGGCCTGACCGCGGCGGCGGTCGGCCTGCAGGTACGGGCGCTGGAGGAGGAGCTGGACCAGGTGCTGTTCGACCGTGGCCCGCGCTCGGTGGTGCTGAACACGGCGGGACGCAAGGCGGTGCCCCAGATCGAAGACCTGCTGGCGCGTTTCGAGGCCCTGGCCGGTTCCGACAGCCATGACGAGCTGTCCGGCAGGGTGGTAATGGGCGCCCTCGTGTCGGCGCTGATGGGTTCCTTCGCCGACGCCCTGTGGACCGTCAAGCAGCGCCATCCGGCGCTGAAGGTCCAGCTGTTCGGCGGCCTGTCGGCCGACTTCGTCGTGCAGGTGGAACGCGGCGAACTCGACGCCGCGATCGTCACCCAGCCGCCGCGCGCGCTGGCGTCCAGCCTGGTGTGGACCCCGCTCTACCATGAGCCGATGGTGCTGATCGTGCCGCGCCGGCCGCACTTCGACCTGCCGGACAAGCCGCTCGACGTGCTGCGCGAGGCGCCCTTCATCCGCTTCGACCGCCATACCTGGACCGGGAGCCTGGTGAAGGATGTGCTGGACGAATGCGGCGTGGGCGCGCGCGAGGAACTCGAGCTGAATTCGGTGGAGGCGATCATCGAGATCGTCCGCCAGGGCTTCGGGGTGTCGATCGTGCCCCAGCTGGCCAACGTGCGCTGGGAGCAGGACGAGGGGCTCAGGGTGATCCGGCTGCGCGGCGTGACGGTCGAGCGCTGCGTGGGGATGGTGGAGAGGACGCGCCATAGCCGCATGGCGTTCACGGCGGCCATCAAGGAATACTTCGCGGACAGACCGGTCCGATAGCGCATCGGGGAATGGCTGCTGCGTCACGAGATATCGGCCGACTCATCCTTTCCATCCAGGCAAAACGCCATCACGCACTGTCGAGAATAATTACAATTGCGGCAAGGCTTGACCCTAAGTGCTTGATCCTTAGGATTGGCACGTTAGTTGCTCTATTTCAGCAGACGTTTCAATGTCTGGCTGAGGCTGCTAAATGTCGAGCGCAGGACAGTAAATCGGCAGAAATAGTCACAGTTTCTTTTCGTTAACCATGATGAGCAACATGACTGGCGAAACAAACGACAAGCAAGCCTTCCTGGTCTCGGTACTGATTCCGGCGAAGGACGAGGCCGGCAACATCGGGCGTCTTGTAGACGAGATTCATCGCGCCCTTGCCGGCCATCATGCCCACGAAGTGGTCTTGGTCGACGATGGCAGCCTCGACGACACCGGTGCCGAGTTCCTGCGGCATTGCCAGCAATCGGGCACGCCGGGGCGGCTGATCCGCCACGCGCGAAGTGCCGGGCAGAGCACTGCCCTGTGGACCGCCGCGCGCCACGCCGCCGGGCGGTTTCTGGTCACGATAGACGGTGACGGCCAGAACGACCCGGCCGACATTCCGGCACTGTTGGCACAAGCGCTGACGATGGAAGCGCAGCACCGGCATTTCTGCATTGCGGGCTTTCGCAAGAACCGGCGCGACACGCGCTGGAAGAAAATCCAGTCGCGCATCGCCAATGCCGTGCGCCGCCGCATACTCGACGACGGCGTCCCCGATACCGGCTGCGGGCTCAAGCTGATGCCGCGCGAAACCTGGCTCTGCCTGCCGTATTTCGACCACATGCACCGCTTCGTGCCGGCGCTGGTCAAGCGCCTGGGCGGCGCGATCGCGGTAGTGCCGGTGCACCATCGGCACCGACTCGCCGGCGTATCGAAATACACCGCCTGGAACCGGCTGTGGGTCGGCATCGTCGACATGTGGGGGGTCGGCTGGCTGATCCGGCGCAGCAAGCTGCCGCAGATCGAACGCATGGAAGTGAGGCATTGAAAACCGAACTGAAACTGTTGTTCAAGCCGCTGCTGCTCACCTGCCTGCTGGCGCTGGGCTTTGCTTCCCTCCATTTCCAGTGGTGGGGATCATTCACTGAACTGGACCTGCTGAACCGACTGTTCGAGCGGCACTGGGCCATTGCCTGGCCCGTCTTCGCGATCACCGGCATCGTCTATACCGCGCTCGGCGGTCCGCGCCAGATGCTCGCCTTCAGTTGCGGTTACCTGATGGGTGGCTTGCCGGGCGCCTTGCTGAGTACCGTCCTCACCGGAATCGGCGCCTTGCTGGTGATCTACTGCGTGCGAAATATCGGCATGGAGTGGATGCGCAAGCGCCACGGCGAACGCGTCGACTTCATTCGCCGGCTGCTGGCGGAGGACACCTGGCTGTGGATTTGCATGGTGCGTCTGATGCCGGTCGGCAGCAACCTGGCGACCAATATCGCGGTAGCGCTGGCCATGCTGAGTACGCCGGCGGTGTTCTGGGGCAGCCTGCTGGGCTACCTGCCGCAAATGCTGCTGTTCAGCTTTGCCGGCGCCGGCCTGGCCTTGCAGGACGAGCAGCAGATCTGGATCAGCCTGCTGATGCTGGTGCTGTCCACGGTACTGGTGCTCTATCTCTACCATCATGGCTTCAAGCAGAGGTTACTGGAAATCCGAGGACAAGCGCATGCAGCTCCCGCCCAACCCGAGCGCTAGGCAGGACGCGAACTGGTGGCCGTGGATCGCTGCCCTGCTGATCGCGACCCTGTTCGCCGGCATCGGGCTGCGCGATCCCTGGCCCGCCGACGAGCCGCGCTTCGCCCAGGTCGCACGCGAAATGGTGGAATCGGGCCAGTGGCTGTTCCCCACCCGCGGCGGCGAGTTCTATCCGGACAAGCCGCCGGTATTCATGTGGCTGATCGCCCTCTGTTACCAACTGACCGGACAATTGAGGATCGCTTTCCTGCTGCCCAGTGCGCTGGCGGGCCTGGGCACGCTGTGGCTGGTATTCGACCTGGGCCGCCGCTTGTGGGGAGAGAAGGTCGCGCGTTCGGCTGTGCTTGCCCTCGCGTTCACGCCGCAGTTCCTGGTGCAGGCCAAGGCGGCGCAAATCGATGCGGTGGTCTGCTTCTGGATCACACTCGGCTGCTACGGGCTGGTCCGTCACTTCCTGCTCGGTCCGGCCTGGAGCTGGTATGCCGCCAGCTGGGTGGCGATGGCACTGGGCATCGTGACCAAGGGCGTCGGCTTTCTTCCCTTGCTGATGCTGGTACCGCTGGCGATCTGGCGCCGCCCCGCCACCGCATCCGGACAGCAGGTCTGGTGCATGCGCGCGTGGTGGGGGCCGGCCCTGATGCTGGGCACGCTGGCGCTGTGGCTGGTGCCGATGTGGATCGTGGTCGAACGCATCCACAGTCCGGAGCTGCTGGCCTACCGCGACAACATCCTGCTCAGGCAAACCGCTGAACGCTATGCACATGCTTGGCATCACATCAAGCCGTGGCACTACTACCTGACGACGGCGCTGCCGACCATGTGGTTTCCGCTGCTGGTGCTGTTCCTGCCGCGGGTGCGCAGCATCAGGAACTTATGGCCGTCCAGCGCGGCACTGCGGGTACTGCTGAGCTGGGTTGCGCTGGTGTTGCTCTTCTTTTCCATGAGCCCTGGCAAGCGCGAGGTTTACATTCTTCCCGCGCTGCCGATGTTCGCCCTGGCGCTCGCCTATGTCTGGGAGCAGGCGCCGGCAGAAGGGCGCCGCGCGGCCTCTCTTTTGCTGCGCGCAGCGCTCGCGGTGTCGGGGCTGCTGCTGATGCTGCTTGCGGCGGTCGCGCTGTTTGCGCCGGATCGCCTGCCTTCGGGAGCGGACGACTACGCCGACGCCGTCGCCGCACTGGCTCCGGGCTTGCTGCTACTCGGACTGGCGCTGTCCGGCATCGTCTGGCTGCTGCGCAAACGCGCTTTGTTCGAACAGCTCGCCCTGGCCAGCGTGCTGGCCTGGCTGTTCATCTCTTTCTGGCTGTGGCCGAACCTCAACGCACATCGGACGCCGCGTGCAATCATGCAGGAGCTCGAACGGAGCATTGCCCCCGGAGCGGAAGTCGGCATGCTCGAGTTCAAGGAACAGTTCCTGTTGTTTGCAGACCGGCCATTGGTCCATTTCAGCTATCTGGCGCCCTTGCCCCTGCAGGAATGGAATGCCTGGCGCTGGATGCGCGCAGATTCTGCGCGTGTGCTGCTGCTCCCCGATCACCTGGCGCTGCGCTGCTTCGATCTGGCGAAGGGACGGGTGCTTGGCGAAGCCCATCGCCGCAACTGGATCCTGCTCGATGCCTCGGCAGCAAGGGAAAGCTGCGACGGGGCCGCCGACCGCGCACCCTACCGCTATGTACCCGTGAAGAAGGACATTCTTTCGTAAGACCAGGAAGAGCGCGACGTACGCGTCACCGTCCCCGCCGCCATGGGCGGCGGGGACGGTGTGCAGTCGCCCTTCAGGAACAGGCGATCTTATGCGCTTTCGTACAGGCGGGTCAGGACGAACTCGCGGTGGCCCAGGGCCTCGGCGGCCGTGAGGCGGCCGTTGGCCGTGCGCAGCATGCACTCGAGCAGCATGTCGCCCGCGCCATCCATGTTGATCTCGCGCTGCAGCAGGCCCGAGGTGTCGACGTCGATGTGCTCTTCCATCACGCGCACCGTCTTGGGATTGGCGCAGATCTTGATCACCGGGACGATCGGGTTGCCGATCACGTTACCCTGGCCAGTCGGGAAGAAGTGCACCGCATAGCCGGAGGCCGCGCACAGGGTCACCATCTCGGCGGCCGCCGAGGACGAGTCCATGAACCACAGGCCCGGGCCGGTCGGGGTCTCGGCCTTGTCCAGCACCCCGTCGACACGGCATTTCTTGCCGATCTTCTGGATGTTGCCCAGCGCTTTTTCCTCGATCGTGGTCAGGCCGCCCGCGATATTGCCCTTGGTCGGCTGCGAATCGGACAGGTCCGAGGTCTTGTAGCGGTTGATCATGTCCTGGTAGCGGTTGAACATGGCCATGAACTTTTCCTTGACGTCCGGGGTGGCGCAGCGCGCCGCCACCAGGTGCTCGCCGCCCGTCAGTTCCGAGGTTTCGCCGAACACCAGGGTGGCGCCCAGGCCGTACAGCTTGTCGAAGGCATTGCCCACCGTCGGGTTGGCGCCGCAGCCGGAGGTGGTGTCGGACTCGCCGCACTTGGTCGAGACCCACAGATCGCTGATCGGGCATTCTTCACGCTGCTTTTCGGACGCCCACTGCACCATCTGGCGCGCCGCCTTCGAGGCGCGGTAGATCGTGTCGTGGTCGCCATGGCCCTCGATCGCGAAGCCCTGCACCGGCTTGCCGGTCGCGGCGATGCCGTCGACGATGAGCTGGGTCCATTGCGGCTCGATGCCGATCACGATCACGGCCGCCACGTTCGGATTGGCGCCGGTACCGATCATGGTGCGGAAGTGCAGCTCGAGGTCGGCGCCGAACTGCAGGCGGCCGTAGGGGTGGGGCAGGGCCATGGTGCCCTTGATGTTGTTGGCCACGGCCTCGGCGGCGGCGTTGGAGATATCGTCGACCGGCAGCACGATGACGTGGTTGCGCACGCCGACGCGGCCGTTTTCGCGGCGGTAGCCGAGGAAGGTGGTGTCCTGGTTGATCATGGGGTGTCTCCGTTCAATTCGCAGTTCGGTATTCGGTGAAGGCCGGGAAGGGCGTTGCGGCTTACCAGCGCTTGGTCTTGACGTTATGGACATGCAGGTGTTCGCCGGCCGAGATCGGGGCCACCACCTTGCCGATGTCGACGCCGTACTTCATCACCGTGTCGCCCGGCTGCAGCGCGTTCAGCGCGATCTTGTGGCCGATCGGGATATCGCTGACGGTGCGGACCTCGACCACGCGGTCCTGCTCCATCACCCAGCCGTTGAGCGTTGCGCCGGACTTCACACCCTCGACCACGACCGTACCGACCGAGTCACCATCTTCGTGCACCACAAAATGAATCATGTCTGTCTCCTTGTTCGTCCATCCAGGTTTGTTGGAACGTGAATCCATGCTAATCCACGAATTCATACGTGTCAACCACATCATCTATATGAATCGACAAAAAATATTTTGGCTTTCCCGGCAAGAAATAAGCGTGTCATTAATGCAAGACCCGGCAAGGCGCCGCGCAAGCGCGTAACCTGGATGTCCGCTGCGGGTAAAATGTCGGCATCCGCAATCCGAGAGCCGCCATGTCCACCATCGATACCCCAGATTCCATCACCATCGTCCGCCCCGACGACTGGCACCTGCACGTGCGCGACGGCGCCGCCATGGCCAGCGTGCTGCCGCACAGCGCGCGCCAGTTCGGCCGCGCGATCATCATGCCGAACCTCAAGCCGCCGGTCACCACGACCGCCGACGCGCTGGCCTACCGCGAGCGCATCCTGGCGGCGATTCCGGAAGGCGTCCGGTTCGAGCCGCTGATGACCCTGTACCTGACCGACGACACCGACCCGGACGAGATCCGCCGCGCCCAGGACACCGGCTTCATCCACGCGGTCAAGCTCTACCCGGCCGGCGCCACCACCAACTCGGCGGCGGGCGTGACCGACCTCAAGAAGTGCTACAAGACCCTGGAAACGATGCAGGAAGCGGGCATGCCGCTGCTGGTGCACGGCGAAGTCACCGATCCCGAGATCGACATCTTCGACCGCGAAGCCGTGTTCATCGAGCGCGTGATGCGCCCGCTGCGCCGCGACCTGCCGGCGCTGAGCGTCGTGTTCGAGCACATCACCACCAAGGACGCGGCCCAGTACGTGGCCGAGGCGGAAGGCCCGATCGCGGCCACCATCACCGCCCATCACCTGCTGTACAACCGCAACGAGATCTTCCGCGGCGGCATCCGCCCGCACTACTACTGCCTGCCGGTGCTCAAGCGCGAGGAACACCGCCTCGCGCTGGTGACGGCCGCCACCAGCGGCGACGAGCGCTTCTTCCTCGGCACCGACTCGGCGCCGCACGCCGTGCACACCAAGTACGCCGCCTGCGGCTGCGCCGGCTGCTACACCGCGCTGCACGCGATGGAGATGTACACCGAGGCCTTCGCCCAGGCCGGCGCGCTGGACAAGCTCGAAGCCTTCGCCAGCCTGAACGGCCCGGCCTTCTACGGCCTGCCGCGCAACGAAGGCACGATCACCCTGAAGCGCGAAGCCTGGACCCTGCCTGAATCCGTGGCCATGGGCGAACACCAGCTGGTGCCGCTGAACGCCGGCGAAACCATCAACTGGAAGATGGTGTAAGTCCTTCATGCTGGCGCAGATCGACTGGGCGCGTCCGTGGTACGACGCGGTGCGCCCGGCCTTCGAACGGCTGGCGCTCGAGGGTGACGAGTTCCTCGACGCCTTCAACCGCAATGCGCAGGCGCTCGGCCTGCGCAACCACGCCCTCCTGCCGCTGCGCTTCGTGCCGCAAGCCGCGCTCCCCGAAGGCCGCGCCTACGAGGAATTCATCGGCGCCACCGGTCAGGTGCCCACGCGCGACAACCTGCACGATTTCTTCAATGGTTTGGTGTGGCAGACCTTCCCGCTCATCAAGCGCGAACTGAACGCCTTGCAGGCGGCCCAGATCGCGCAGGATGGCGTCGGCAAGTCGCGCGGTCCCGCGCGCGACGCCGCCACCATCTTCGACGAGAACGCCGCCTTGCTGGTGGTGCGCGACAGCGATGCCGGGCGCGCGCTGGTCGACGACCTGCGTGGCCACCGCTGGCTCGAGGCCTTGTTCCACAAGCGCGCCATGTTCGGCGCCGACGCCCAGGTCTGGCTGTTCGGCCACGCCCTGATGGAAAAGCTGGCCGCGCCGCGCAAGGCCATCACGGCGCACGTGCGCGTGGTGTTCGCCGATGATGCCTTCTTCGCGCTCGGCCACGAGGCGCGGCGCGCCTGGCTGGACGGGCACGTGGCGTCCCAACTGGTCCGCGAGGGCCTGAGCACCGCCGCCTTCACGCCGCTGCAGGCGCTGGGCGTACCGGGCTGGTGGCCGGGCCAGGACGCCGCTTTTTATCTGGATACGACCGTATTCCGTCCCAAGCGGGCGGATCGACAAGGAGCACAGAATGGCTGACGCAGTACGCTGGGGCATACTCGGCACGGGCAAGATCGCCAAGGCATTCGCCAACGCATTGAAGGAGGTGCCGGACGCCGTGCTGGCCGCCGTCGCGTCGCGCAGCCTGGACAAGGCCCAGGCCTTCGCCGCGGAGTTCGGCGCCGCTGCCGCCTTCGGCTCCTACGAGGAGCTGGTGGCGGCGCAAGGGGTCGACCTGGTGTATATCGGCACGCCGCATCCGCAGCATGCCGAGAACGCCCTGATGGCCCTGCGCGCCGGCAAGGGCGTGCTGTGCGAGAAGCCTTTCGCGATGAACCTGCGCGAGGCGGAGCGGATGGTCACCCTGGCGCGCTCGAAGCGCCTGTTCATGATGGAAGCGATGTGGACGCGCTACCTGCCGGCCTTCATCGAGACCAGGCGCATCGTCGAATCCGGTGAAATCGGCAAGGTCAGCCAGGTGGTGGCCGACTTCGGGTTCACGGCGAACTTCGGGCCGGAGCACCGCGTGTTCAACCCCGAGCTGGGCGGCGGCGCGCTGCTCGACCTGGGCATCTACCCGCTGTCGATCGCGGCGGCGCTGCTCGGTCCCGTGCAGGAGATCAAGGCCCAGGCCGTGAAGGGGCCGACCGGCGTGGACGTGCAGAGCGGCTTCACGCTCAAGCACGCCGGTGGCGGCATGTCGGTGTGCAGCTGCTCCTTCCTGGCGCGCACGCCCTGCGAGCTGACCGTGTCGGGCGAGAAGGGCAGCGTGCGCATGAACACCATGTTCCACCGCGCGAAGACGGTGACCGTCACCCTGGACGACGGCAGTTCGCGCACCATCGATACGCCTTACCTCGGCAACGGCTACGTGCATGAAGTGATCGAGGCGCAGCGCTGCTGGCGCGAAGGGCTGATCGAGAGCCCGTCGATGAAGATGGAAGAGACCCTGGCGCTGATGGGCGTCATGGACGAGATCCGGCGCCAGATCGGGCTGGCGTACAAGGCGGACCAGGCACGTTAAAGGAGAATCGGCATGCAGCTCACGAAGGCGACCCCCATCCTGCGCATCTTCGACGAACGCAAGGCACGCGAGTTCTATGTCGATTTCCTCGGCTTCCAGGTCGACTGGGAACACCGCTTCGAACCGGATCTGCCGCTGTACCTGCAGGTATCGCGCGGCGGCTTCGTGCTGCACCTGAGCGAGCATCACGGCGACTGCTGCCCGGGCGCGGCGATGCGCATCGATACCAGCGACATCGACGCGCTGCACGCCGAGCTGGCGGGCAAGCGCTACGGCTACGCGCGGCCCCAGGTCGACCAGACGCCCTGGGGCTCGCGCGAGATGTCGGTCAAGGATCCGTTCGGGAACCGGCTGACCTTCACCAGCCCTATCCAGGCCTAGCCGCAGCACCTGTCCTGGTCCCGCCGGGAAGGACCGCCGAGGCGCGCACGCGCATCCCTGCCGCATAAATGCGATGCCCGGCGCCGATTTTCCGCGGACAGGCGGCAAGAGGATTTGCAAGCAAGCGCCTCTGCTTGGTAGACTGGTTCCATATTTACAAGCCCTGCAATGCCCACCATCCACGGTCATTGCGACATCCATTCGCCGTTAGCTTCCATCCGCTGCAACGGCGAACTTGCCCGCATCCCCAACAGATCGCTTCTACCCGGGTATCTGCTGCCAATGCTTGACACAGCGCTGCCTGGCGTCTTCGCAAGACGCGAGCAAAGCCTCCGCTTTACCAGCGCACCTGCCCTTGAACCGAGGATCTGACATGAACGGCACCATCCACCCTTCCCGAGCGGGACACACGTGTTTCCGCTGCTTCGACACCGCGGTGCCCGCCGCGGCCCCGAACCTCGACAAGGGAGGCCAGGCATGAAGATCGCTCAGCCAATGGTGCAGGGGCTCGACAGCCTGCTGCCGGCAGAACCCTTGCTGATGATGGGGGCCGGCCCGGTTCCGATTCCGGCGCGCGTGGCGCATGCCAACTCGATCGTCATCAACCATCTTGGCGATCCGATGGCGCGCATCATCAGCCAGGTGCAATCGATGGCGCGCTATGTATTCCAGACCGAGTCGCCCTGGATCCTCGGCGTCGCCGGTCCCGGATCGGCGGCGATGGAGATGAGCATTGCCAATCTGGTGTGGCCGGGGACACGCGTGCTATCGGTCTGCAACGGCTACTTCAGCGCGCGGTTTGCCGAGATGGCGCGCCGCGTCGGCGGGGAGGTCGAAACGCTGGAGTTCCCCTTGGGCCTGGCGGCCGACCTGCCGCAGCTGGAACAGGCACTCGAACGCACACGGCCCGCCGTGCTCACCATTGCGCAAGGCGAAACCTCGTCCACGACCTTCAACCACCGCCTGCCCGAGATTGCACGCCTGGCGCGCCGGGCCGGCTGCCTGGTGGTGGTCGACGCCGTGTGCACGCTGAGCACGACGCCGCTCCTGATGGACGAGTGGGACATCGACGTGGTCGTCACGGGCGGACAGAAAGGCCTGTCCTCGATTCCGGGCGTGTCGCTGATCGCCATCTCCCCACGTGCCTGGGAGCGCATCCAGGCGCGTCCTGCGGATCCTGCCCAGTGGTGCCTGGACGCCAAGCTGGCCGCCCAGTTCTGGCATCACGCGTCCTACCATTACACGGCCCCGGTGTCGGGTATCCTGGCATTGCACGAGGCGCTGCACCTGATTTGCCAGGAAACGCTGGAGGCGCGCTTCGCGCGTCACGCCAGCTGCTCGACGGCGATGCAGCGCGCCATCGAAGCGCTCGGGCTGAGCTTGTATGGCCACCCCGATTCCCGCCTGCAGTCCGTGATCGGCGTCGAGGTGCCGGTCGGGATCGATCGGGGGCAGATCTGCAAGCATATCTCCTCCAGGTACCGTGTCGAGATTTCGGGCTCGTTCGGTTTGAACATCGTGCGGATTGGACAGATGGGAGAGCAATGCCGCACGCACCATCTGTTCCGCACCCTGCACGCCTTCGGGTCCACGATACGCGACCTGGGAGGCAGCGTGGATCTGCCCGCGGCTGCGGCGGAACTCGAGAGGGAGCTGCAGCGCATGCCCGATGGCGCGGCCTGACGCGGCGCGGCGGCCATTGCGCCTGGTCGATCAGGTGAGCGGCAGTCAGGACTGAAGCATCAGGCTGTATGCGACGAAGGTCTCTTCGCGCTTCCAGCCGGTGGACTCGTACAGGGCCTGGGCGCTGTCGTTGGTCCTGGCGGTCGACAGGGTAAGGAATTTCGCGTCGACCGCCTTCGCATAGGACGCCGCCGCCGCGATCAGCGCCTTGCCCACACCGCGCCGGCGCCCGGCTTCGGCGACGAACAGGTCATTGAAGACAAATGCGCGCTTCAGGGAAACCGACGAGAAGCTGGGGTACATCTGGGCAAACCCGAGCACCGACTCGCCGTCCTGGGCAATGAACAGCACCGATTCGCCGTGGTTGAAGCGCTCGAGCAGGAAGGCGCGGGCCGCCGCCAGGTCGCCGGGGCGCTGATAGAACTGCCGGTACCGGTCCAGCATGGGGGCCAGCAGGTCGAGATCGGCCAGCACGGCCTGGCGCACGGTGAAGTCCGATGGTGGTGTCATGCGTGGATCCTCATGGGTGATGGGTCAAGCCTTCAGGAATTCTTCGCGTCCGCCCAGCCAGCGCGTCAGGTGGGCATCCACGACCGCCATGTTCTCCGGCGTCTCGTGCTGCAGCAGGTGCTGGGCCACGTCGCGCGCCCGTTCCACCAGCCACTGGTCGGTCTCGAGGTCCGCAAACCTCAGCATCGCCTGGCCCGACTGGCGCGCGCCCAGGAATTCCCCGGGACCGCGGATCTCCAGGTCGCGGCGCGCGATCTCGAAACCGTCGGTGGTCTCGCGCATCGTCATCAGGCGCTGCTTGGCCACCTGGCCCAGCGGGCTTTGGTACAGCAGCAGGCACACGCTCGCCGCCGAGCCCCGCCCCACGCGCCCGCGCAGCTGGTGCAGCTGCGACAGGCCGAAGCGCTCGGCATGTTCGATCACCATCAGCGACGCATTCGGCACGTCCACGCCCACCTCGATCACGGTGGTCGCCACCAGCACGTGCACCTCGCCGGCCGAGAAGGCGTCCATCACGACTTGCTTGTCCGCCGGCTTCATGCGCCCGTGCACCAGGCCCACCTGCAGGTCGGGCAGGGCCTCGGCCAGGGTCTCGTAGGTCTCGGTCGCGGTCTGCAGCTGCAAGGCCTCGGATTCCTCGATCAGCGGGCACACCCAGTACACCTGCCGGCCTTCCAGCGCCGCCGCGTGCACGCGTTCGATCACCTCGTCGCGCCGGTTCTGGTCGATGGCGCGTGTGACGATGGGGCTGCGGCCGGGCGGCAGCTCGTCGATCACCGACACTTCGAGGTCGGCGTAATACGTCATCGCCAGGGTGCGCGGGATCGGCGTGGCCGACATCATGAGCTGGTGCGGCACCAGGCCGTCGCTGCCCTTGTTGCGCAGGGTGAGGCGCTGGCCGACGCCGAAGCGGTGCTGCTCGTCGACGATCACCAGGCCCAGTTTCGCGAACTGCACCGTGTCCTGGATCAGCGCATGGGTGCCGATCACCAGCTGCGCCTCGCCCGATTCGATCAGCTCGTTGGCGGCGGCCTTTTCCTTTTTCTTGAGGCTGCCGGTCAGCCACGCGACCTTCACGCCCAGCGGCTCCATCCACGAGGCGATCTTGCGGAAGTGCTGCTCGGCCAGGATCTCGGTCGGCGCCATCAGGGCCGCCTGGTAGCCGCTGTCGATGGCCTGCGCCGCCGCCAGGGCCGAGACCACGGTCTTGCCGCTGCCGACGTCGCCCTGCAGGAGGCGCTGCATGGGATAGCCTTCGCGCAGGTCGGCGCGGATCTCCTTGACCACGCGCTGCTGGGCATTGGTCAGCTTGAAGGGCAGGGCCTGCAAAAACGCTTCCGACAGGGCGCCGACCGCGCGCAGGTGGGGCGCGCCTTTCTCGCGCCGCGCCTGCTGCGCGCGCTTCAGGGACAGCTGCTGGGCCAGCAGCTCGTCGAACTTCATGCGTTCCCAGGCCGGGTGCGAGCGTTCGATCAGGGCGTGTTCGTCGGCGTCCTTGGGCGGGTAGTGCAGCAGCTTGACCGCGGGCGCGAAGTCCATCAGGCGCATGCGCGCGCGGATCTGCTCCGGCACGGTGTCGGTCCAGTCGATGCGGCGCATGGCGTCGGCGATGGCGCGCCGCAGGATGGTCTGCGACAGGCCTTCGCCGGAAGGGTAGACCGGCGTCAGCGAGGTGGGCAGGGGCGCGCCCTCGTTGACCACCTTGTAGGTCGGGTGCACCATCTCGGCGCCGAAGAAGCCGTGCTTGAGCTCGCCGCGTGCCCGCACCCTCACGCCTTCGGACAATTGCTTGACCTGGCTGCCATAGAAATTCATGAAGCGCAGCAGCAGCTCGCCCGAGTCGTCCTGGATCGTCACCAGCAGCTGGCGCCGCGGCTTATAGGTAATTTCATTTTTGACCACGAGGCCTTCGACCTGCCAGGTTTGCAGGCCGCGCATGCAGGCTTCGCGGATCGTGACGATCCTGGTCTCGTCCTCGTAGCGCATCGGCAGGTGCAGCACCAGGTCCATGTCGGTGCGCAGCCCAAGCTTGGCGAGCTTGCTTTCTGTGGTTTTAGGGGCGGCTGGGGTCTTGGAAGCGGGCATTTTGCGGCAATCGGGCGTTCGCTGGCGTAAAATAGAGGGTTCGCCGCACGCGCTGTAGCCTCTATTGTAAGGCTGACAGCGTTCATTTTCCCAGAATTGAGAACAATGTACTCGCTTTCCGATTTCGACTTCGACCTGCCGCCCGAGCGCATCGCCCAGCTGCCGCTGCCGGACCGCAGCGCCTCGCGCCTCCTGCAGCTCGATGGCGACCAGATCACTGACCGTCATTTCGCCGACATCGTCGACCAGCTCCAGCCGGGCGACCTGCTGGTGATGAACAACACGCGCGTGCTCAAGGCGCGCTTCTTCGGCGTCAAGGAAACCGGCGGCCAGGTCGAGGTGCTGGTCGAGCGCGTGCTCGACAACCGCACCGTGCTGGCCCAGGTGCGCGCTTCCAAGTCGCCCAAGCCGGGCAAGCGCATCCGCCTGGCCGACGCCTTCGACGTCACCACCGGCGAGCGCGCGGGCGAGTTCTTCACCCTCCACTTCGAGGGCGACGTGTTCGAGCTGATCGAGGCCCACGGCAGCCTGCCGCTGCCGCCCTACATCGAGCACACCGCCGACGAATTCGACGAGCAGCGCTACCAGACCGTCTATTCGAAGGAGCCGGGCGCCGTCGCCGCGCCGACCGCCGGCCTGCACTTCGACCAGCCGCTGCTGGATCGCCTGTCCGCCAAGGGCATCAAGCTGGCCTATGTCACCCTGCACGTGGGCGCGGGCACCTTCCAGCCGGTGCGGGTCGAGAACCTGTCGGAACACAAGATGCACACCGAGTGGTACACGATCCCGCAGGACACCGTGGACGCGGTGCGCGCCGCCAAGGCGGCGGGCCGCGACGTGGTGGCGGTGGGCACGACCTCGCTGCGCGCCCTGGAATCGGCCTCGCAATCCGGCGAACTGCTTGCCGGCAGCGGCGACACGGCGCTCTTCATCACGCCCGGCTATGTGTTCAAGACGGTGACGCGCCTGATCACCAACTTCCACCTGCCCAAGTCGACCCTGATGATGCTGGTGTCGGCCTTCGCCGGCTACCACGAGATCCGCAAGGCCTATGCCCACGCGATCGCCAACGAATACCGCTTCTTCAGCTATGGCGACGCCATGCTGCTGACGACTCACTCCCGTTAAGAATACCGATGCTCGAATTTACCCTCCTGAAGAAAGACACCAGCGGCCTGTCGCACGCGCGCCGCGGCCGCCTGAAACTCAACCACGGCACCATCGAAACCCCGATCTTCATGCCGGTCGGGACCTACGGCTCGGTCAAGGCGATGGACCCTGTCGAGCTGAAGGAAGTCGGCTCGCAGATCATTTTGGGGAACACCTTCCACCTGTGGCTGCGCCCGGGCGTGGACGTCATGAACAAGTTCGGCGGCCTGCACCAGTTCATGGGCTGGGACAAGCCGATCCTGACCGACTCGGGCGGCTTCCAGGTGTTCTCGCTGGGCGCGATGCGCAAGATCACGGAAGAGGGCGTGAAGTTCGCTTCGCCGATCGACGGCTCGCGCCAGTTCCTGTCGCCGGAGATCTCGATGCAGATCCAGCGCGCGCTGAACTCGGACATCGTGATGCAGTTCGACGAGTGCACCCCGTATGAAATCGACGGCCGTCCGGCCACCGCCGAGGAAGCGGCCAAGTCGATGCGCATGTCGCTGCGCTGGGCGCAGCGCTCGATGAACGAGTTCAAGGGCGGCGGGAACCCGAACGCGCTGTTCGGCATCGTCCAGGGCGGCATGTACGAGCACCTGCGCGACGAGTCGCTGGCGGGGCTGGAAGACATCGACTTCCCGGGCCTGGCGATCGGCGGACTGTCGGTGGGCGAGCCGAAGGAAGACATGCAGCGCATCCTGGCCCACGTGGGTCCGCGCCTGCCGGAGAACAAGCCGCATTACCTGATGGGCGTGGGCACGCCGGAAGATTTGGTGGAAGGCGTAGCCAACGGCGTCGACATGTTCGACTGCGTGATGCCGACCCGGAACGCCCGCAACGGCTGGCTGTTCACGCGCTTCGGCGACGTCAAGATCAAGAACGCGCGCTACAAGGACGACAAGGCGCCGCTGGACGAGAGCTGCGACTGCTACTGCTGCAAGAACTTCTCGCGCGCCTACCTGCACCACCTGCACCGCTCGAACGAGATCCTGGGCGCGCGGCTGAATACCATCCACAACCTGCATTTCTACCTGAAGATCATGCAGGAGATGCGCGATGCGATCGACCAGGACCAGTTCCACGCGTTCCGCCTGAAGTTCGCGGCAGACCGCGCACGGGGTGTGTAAGAGGCAGGCCACCGTCTTCGTTCTCTTCACCTAGCCTCAAAACGTCATCCCCGCGAAGGCGGGGACCCAGGTTTGCATGCTCACCACTCAGGTTTGATGTAGGTGGCAGAGCGATGGACTTGGATCCCCGCCTTCGCGGGGATGACGTTTTTGGGCAGCGGGATGACGGTTTGGGGCCAACAATGTCTCATCCGTGCGTCTTTACGCAATCCGAAATTATTTTTCCTTCAACACTTGCAATTCTTTTTTGCAAGACCTACATACCTCCAGATTGGCCCGCGCCAGTAAGCCGGTGCTAGAATACACCGCTTATTTTTTTAACTTCACAATCGGAGTTCTTGTGTTCATTTCCAACGCGTACGCGCAAACTGCCCCTGCCGCCGACCCTGGCCTGATGGGCAGCCTGACTACCTTCCTGCCGCTGATCCTGATGTTCGTGGTCATGTATTTCCTCATGATCCGTCCTCAGCAGAAGCGCCAGCGCGAACTCAAGGCGATGATGGACGCGCTGACCAAGGGCGACGAAGTCGTGACCGCGGGCGGCATCGTGGGCCGCGTCAACAAGGTCACCGACGCCTATGTGGCGATCGAAGTGGCAGCCGGCACCGAAATCATGGTGCAGAAGAACGCAGTGACCACCCTGCTGCCGAAAGGCACCCTGAAAGCCCTGTAAGCCAGCAGTGCGGCTTCGCGCCGCACTGCGCAAACATGAATGCCGGAACACTATGAACCGCTATCCCGTCTGGAAATATTTACTGATCGCCATCGCGCTGCTGATCGGCGTGCTGTACACGGCGCCTAACTACTTCGGCGAATCGCCGGCGTTGCAGGTGACGTCGGGCCGGTCGACGATCAACGTCACCAGCGCCACCACCACGCTGGTCGAGGATGCGCTCAAGCGCGCCGGCATTCCCACCACCGCCATGAGCCTCGAAGGCACTGGCCACAGCACCTCGGTGCGCGCGCGTTTCGCCGGCACCGACGAGCAGTTCCGCGCCAAGCTCGCGCTCGAACGCGACCTGAACCGCGATCAGGCCAATCCGGATTACATCGTCACCGTCAACCTGGTGAAGAACACCCCGGCCTGGATGCAGAAGATCAACGCGCTGCCGATGAACCTGGGCCTGGACCTGCGCGGCGGCGTCCACTTCCTGCTGCAAGTCGATACCCGCGCCGTGCTCGACGCCAAGGTCAAGGGCATCCAGGCCAGCGTGCGCAACCAGCTGCGCGACAAGAACGTGCGCCACGCCGGCATCGAGCGCGTGGGCAACAACATCGAAGTGCGCTTCCGCGACGCCGAAACCCGCGTCGCCGCGCGCAATGTCCTGGCGACCCAGACCGACCTGTCCCTGGCCGACGCCGCCGACGGCGCCGATCTCAAGCTGGTCGTCTCCATCAAGCCGGAAGCGCTCAAGCGCACCGTGGAAGAGGGCGTGAAGCAGAACATCGTCACCCTGTCCAAGCGTATCAACGAACTGGGCACCACCGAGCCGATCATCCAGCAGCAGGGCGCGGACCGCATCGTGGTCCAGCTGCCGGGCGTGCAGGACGTGGCGCGCGCCAAGGACATCATCGGCCGCACCGCCACCCTCGAGCTGCGCATGGTCGACCACAGCGTGACCCCGGGCACCGAACTGTCGGCCGCCATCCCGCTGAATTCCGAACTGTTCACCGAAGGCCGCGGCGCACCGGTGGTGGTCTCGAAGGACGTGATCCTGACCGGCGACTACATCTCCAGCGCCGTCGCCAGCTTCGACCAGAACCAGCAGCCGGCCGTGTCGCTCGACCTGAACGGCGACGGCGGCCGCATCATCCGCCAGGCCACCCGCGACAACGTCGGCAAGCGCATGGCCATCCTGCTGAAGGAAAAGGGCAAGTACAGCGTGCTGTCGGCTCCGACCATCCAGAGCGAACTGGGTTCGACCTTCCAGATCACCAACATGGGTACCTCGGAAGACGCCAACGAGCTGGCGCTGCTGCTGCGTTCGGGCGCCCTGTCGGCCCCGATGGAATTCGTCGAAGAACGCGTGATCGGCCCGCAGCTGGGCGCCGAGAACATCGAGCGCGGCCTGCACTCGACCATCTGGGGCTTCGTGGCGATCGCGATCTTCATGATCGCCTACTACCACCTGGTCGGCTTCTTCAGCGCACTGGCGCTGGCGGCCAACGTGCTGTTCCTGCTGGCCCTGCTGTCGATGATGCAGATCACCCTGACCCTGCCGGGTATCGCCGCAATCGCGCTGGCGCTCGGTATGGCGATCGACGCCAACGTCCTGATCAACGAGCGCATCCGCGAAGAGCTGCGCGCGGGCCAGCCGCCGCAAGCGGCGATCTCGGCCGGCTTCAAGCACGCCTGGGACACGATCTTCGACTCCAATGTCACCACCCTGATCGTCGGCCTGGCGCTGCTGGTGTTCGGCTCGGGCGCGGTGCGCGGCTTCGCCGTGGTGCACTGCCTGGGCATCCTGACCTCGATGTTCTCGGCCGTCTTCGTGGCGCGCGGCTTCGTCAACGCCTGGTACGGCCGCAAGAAGAAGCTGACCAAGATGTCGATCGGCACGGTGTGGGCGGAAGGCCTGGCCTCGCCTAACAAGAAACAAGCTACTCAGGACTAACGATGGAATTTTTCAAGATCAAACGGGATATCCCGTTCATGCGTCATGCCCTGATCCTCAACGTGATCTCGGCGGTGACCTTCCTGGCGGCGGTGTTCTTCCTGGCGACCAAAGGCCTGCATTACTCGGTGGAGTTCACCGGCGGCACCGTGATGGAGCTGCGCTATCCGCACGCGGCGGACCAGGAAAAGATCCGCACCACCCTGCGCGGCATCGGCTACGAAGCGCCTGAGGTGCAGAGCTTCGGCACCGCCCAGGACATCATGCTGCGCCTGCCGATCGTGCAGGGCACGCCGGCGGCCGGCACCTCGGCCAAGGTCTTCGACGCGGTTTGCGCCTCCGAGCAGGGCGCGACCAGGCAGTTCCAGACCACCAGCGCCAAGGGTGAGCAGGTCAGCCGCACCAGCTGCGTGGACGCGGCCGGCAAGGAAGTGCTCAGCCTGCAGCGCGTGGAATTCGTCGGCCCGCAGGTGGGCGACGAGCTGGCGCAGAACGGCCTGAACGCGCTGCTGATGGTGGTGTTCGGCGTGGTTGCCTACCTCGCCATCCGCTTCGAGTGGAAGTTCGCGGTCGCGGCCATCCTGGCGAACCTGCACGACGTGGTCATCATCCTTGGCTTCTTCGCCTTCTTCCAGTGGGAATTCTCGCTCACGGTGCTGGCGGCGATCCTGGCGGTGCTGGGCTACTCGGTCAACGAATCGGTCGTGATCTTCGACCGTATCCGTGAAATGTTCCGCAAGCATCGCAAGATGACGGTGACCGAGGTGATCGACCACGCGATCACCAGCACCATCTCGCGTACCATCATCACCCACGGTTCGACCCAGATGATGGTGTTGTCGATGCTGTTCTTCGGCGGCCATGCGCTGCACTACTTCGCCATCGCGCTGACCATCGGCATCTGCTTCGGCATTTATTCGTCGGTGTTCGTGGCCGCGGCGATCGCCATGTGGCTGGGCGTGAAGCGCGAAGACCTGATCAAGCCGGTCAAGGAAAAGGACGAGACCGACGGCGCCGTCGTGTAATCTCAAGCTTCCTGCTGAAAATGCCGCCCCGGCTTTGCTGCGGCGGCATTTTTATTGATCCGTTCCGGTACGGATGAGAACGTTCGGATTTGTGTGCGGCAACGCACAGATGCATTGTTAGCGCAACCTTATAGTGGACTCGTCTCTTTCAGGACATCCCTAGTTTTGGACTTTGCCCGCTCCCTGAGCGGGCATTTTTTTGCCGCCCCGGGCGCCAGCGGGCCGCCAGCCTTTCAGCCATGACCGCGGATCAGCCGGCGCACTTTGGCCTTGACGCCGTAACGGTCCAGCAGCTGGCCTGCCCAGCCGGAAAAACGGTCCATCAGCGCGTGGGCGCGGAGGACGGCGGCATTGCGCAACGTGGGCCGCACCAGGTACACATGGGCGCACTGGCGCTGGTGGGTGGCGAACAGGCGCTTGTGGTCGGACTGGCCTTCGGTGAAATCGAAGTAGCGCAGGCCGTCTTCGCTGAACATCTGCTCCAGCACCAGCCACTGCAGCACGGTGCCGACCGACAAGTGCATGTAGGCCGGGTCATAGCCCAGGTAGGCGTAGATCGCCACGCCGTCCTGGACCGGGCAGTAGAGGTAGGAGACAGGCCGCTCGCCGTCGAACAGTACGTAGGCGCGCAATTGCCCGCCGGCGGCCAGCGCGCGGCTGCGTTCCATGAACTCGGGCGTATCGGGCAGGCCCGCGTCCAGTAGCTTTTCCTGGTAGGTCAGCTTCGACACTGCGCGCGCGAGTTCGAAAAAGGCCGGAATCTCTTCCGGACCGCGGTAGGAATGCCACTTCAGGGCGCCACCGCAGTGTTCGGTGTACTTGCGGATCTTGCGATTGATGGTCGAGCGCGTCTTGGACGAGAATTTCTTCTGATAGTCATCGAAGGACGTGCCCAGATCGATGTAGCAGTGCTGGTACTGCAATGGGACGTAGCGCAGGAAGGGCCCCGAGCGGGCCAGGCGCGGCAGCGTTTTGTCGACCGGCAGGCGGCGCAGGGCGAAACCCTGGCTGCCCTGGCGCAGGTGGTCCTCGCCCGGAATCGCGATGCCGTCGGCATTCCCTGTCTCGGCCAGCCCGATCGAGTGCAACTGCAAGCGGATGGAGGCTCGGAACAAGGTCCAGTCACTCAGCTGGAACTTGAACGCTACATCACGCATTTGCCAGGCAAATTGCGTCCCAAGGTTTTTTTGCATAGCACGTGCGACTCAGAAAGGAAACATGCACCAACATGGCGCAGGTCTTAGATGTTGCAGCATTGCATTGTCACATTCCGCCTGTCAATAAATTCGGCATTGTTGAGCCGACTGTGATGGCAAATTGCAACTCACGGTACATGGTATCGACGGATTGCAAGGGAGCCAGACCTGGACCAGCTGCAAGACAAGTTCGCGGTCCGCCGGAAGAGCATGGAAGAAGATGGAAAATCATCCCGCAGTGTGAAACAACGCACGGAGCAGTCCGGGGCAGGGACCTATACTGAAGCTGTCTCTTTCAGGACATCCCTAGTTTTGGACTTCACCCGTTCCCTCATCGGAGCGGGTTTTTTTTCGCCTGTTTGCGCTGACAGTAGAAGAAATATGCGCAATGTGAAGCAGCGCACGGAAAGAACCCGCCCAAGTCCTTAAAGTAGACCTGTCTCTTTCAGGACATCCCTAGTTTTGGACTTTGCCCGCTCCCTGAGCGGGCATTTTTTTGTGCTTACATCAGCGCGGCGGTCAGGCTCTTGACTTCCTCGGCCGATTCCTCGAGCACCTGGGCCAGGGTGCCGGCGCCGATGGTGAAATCGATGGTGGCCGCGCTCTCCGGCGTGGTGGCGCCCGGACGTTCCAGCAGGGGAGAAGCCACCGGGGCCAGGTCGTTGGCCAGCAGCAGGGTGTCGCCCAGGGTCTCGGGCGGCAGGGCGCGCATGCCATTCCACAGCGCCTCGATGGCGCCCATCACGGCCACCGGCACGCCCAGCTTGAGCAGCACGCCGCGGCCGATGGCCACTTCGCCGTGCTCGATCCATTCGTCCGCGCCGCCATCCAGCAGGCCCGGATAGGCTTCCGCGCGCGACAGCAGGTAGAAACCGCCCACCTCGTGGACGATGCCGGCGAACATGGCCGTTTCCGGATCGACGAAGGAGACGCGGCGCGCGATCACCTGGGCCAGGGCGGCCACGTGGGCCGAGTGGGCCCACAGCTGGTCGGCCTTGGCGCGCAGGGCGGGATCCTGGATCTCGCTGGCCAGCTGGCGCACGATGACGGAGGCCGCCAGCGCCCCCAGGGTGCGGAAACCGACGCGCTGGACGGCAGCGCGCACATTGGTGACGTCGTTGCCGGAGCGGTTGTAGGCGACGGAATTGGCGATGGCCACGGTGCGCGCCGCCAGCAGCGGCTCGGCCTGGACCAGGCGCGCCGCTTCGTCGATGTGGAAGTCCGGCTCGCCCAGCGCGCGCTGCAGCGTGAGCGTCGCGTTGACGCTGGTGGGGAAGCTCAGCTCGCCGCGGCCGGCCTCGGCGGCGATGCTCTTGAGTGCGGAGAGTCTGTCCATCGAAAAATTATACCCCTATCGCGATGGCGCGCCGCCGAAAATTTTTCCCTACGGCATCGTTTTGTCGCAGGGAGGGAGCATCATGGCTCGCTGAAGATGGCGTCGCAGCCGTCCTTCGGTTCCTCGGTATCCTGGAGTTCGTCGACCAGGCCGAGGTCGAACAATTCCTCGACCGCATTCATGAAGCTGTTCAGCTTGGTGGCGCCGATGAGGCGGTAGATCTCGCCGGTTTCGTTGCGCACGCCGATCAGCATCTTTTCCTGCTTGACCTCGTCCAATGGGGCGACGTCGAGCAACAGGTTGCCGATGATGTGCTTGTCGAAATGGGCAGGCTTCTTGCCTTCGATCAGGGAGGTTTTCAAGGGAGTTCCTTTAGTTGGGACGGTAAGAGGGGCAGGCCGTCGGCATGGCTGCCCTGCGCGATGCTGGCGCGCAGGGTCGAGAGCGCCGCATCGAGCGCATCGAAGTCGGCTTCGCTATAGGCCGAGAATAATTGCTTTCCATGGGCGACCACCTTGGGGAACACTTCGCAGAATACCCGATCCCCGGCCGGCGTGAGCCGTACGAAGAAGGAGCGCTTGTCGTCGGTGCTGCGTTCGCGCATGACCAGGCCTTTCTGCTCCAGGCGTTCGATGACGCCGGTCAGGGTGCCCTTGGTGATCAGGGTCCGTTCGCCCAGCTCCTTGTAGCTCATGCCGGTGGTGTTGCCGAGCGTGGCGATGATGTCGAACTGGGCGTGGGTCAGGCCGTGATGGCGTACCGATTCGCCCGAAAAGCGTTCGAAGCCCTGCATGCACTCGGCCAGCAGCCGGACGCTCTTTAAGTATCGTTCCCCCATGGAGAAGATTATAGCCGCCCGACCATGGTTTGCCTGTTAGCTTCACCGCCGGGGCCGCTACGGTGATCTCCGGTATGATAGTGGACTACGTTTTATTTGCCCGGTTTTCTTCATGACACCGCCGATCCAGCCCGATGCAGCCTGTTGACCTGTCCCGCCTGGCACAGGAGCGCCCGCTGCGCGTCCTGCTGGTCAATGCCGGCGAGCCGGACGCGCTGACCTGGTCGGCGCTGGTCCAGCCGCTGCGCCTGGCTGCCAAGGCGATGGGGCCGGAGCGGCTGCACGTCGACGTGCGCAGTCCCGACAAGTTCGTGGGCGACGCCCAGCGCCACTGGCACCTGGTGCTGCTGGTGGCGGACGAGTCCGAGGCGGCGCTCAAGCCCGCCAACTGCCGCGCCCTGATCGAGCGCTGCCGCGCCGCGCCGTTCTGGGGCGGGGTGGGGG
>CAMPHU010000045.1 GCA_946886065.1 uncultured Massilia sp.
GTACGGTGACAAGAAGCGGCTAATCCAGGTCATTACCAACCTGCTGACGAATGCCGCCAAATATACGCCCGAGGGGGGGCGGATCACGCTGCGGATCGACCTCTACGACGAGCAGGTGGCGATCGTGGTCGAAGACAACGGCATCGGCATGGCATCCAATTTCGTTCCCCAGGTGTTCGACCTGTTCGCCCAGGCCGAACGCACCTCCGACAGGACGTCCGGCGGACTGGGCCTGGGATTGGCGCTGGTGAAGAGCCTGACCGAATTGCACGGCGGACGTGTCAGCTGCGCGAGCGCGGGCCTGGGCAAGGGCAGCCAGTTCACGGTGTGCCTGCCGAAGCGGCCGGCGGACGAAAGCCGCATCGACCGCCGCCGCACGCCGCGTATCGATGCGCCGGCCGCCGGGCGGCTCAAGATCATGGTGGTGGACGACAATGTCGATGCCGCTACCATGCTGGCGACGGTACTCGAGGCGGCAGGCCATGAGGTGCGTGTCGCCCACCGCGGACGTGAAGCGCTCGGCCAGGGCAAGGCGGATCCGCCGGATCTGTTCGTGCTCGACATCGGGCTGCCCGACACGGACGGTAACGATCTGGCCAGGGAGCTGCGCGCCCAGCCGGAAACCAGCACTGCGGTACTGATTGCACTGACGGGCTATGGCCTCGAGCAGGACCGCGAGCGCAGCAGCGCCGCGGGGTTCGACCATCACCTGGTCAAGCCGGTCGATACGGCGATGCTGTACCGGATCCTTGCCGGCATTCACTCTTCGAGGTCCTGAGCGGCGCCTGGAGCGACAGGCCGCCCTCCCGGTGCACGCTTGCCGAGGAATAGTGGCATGAGTCTGGTGACTTGCACGGCAACCATGACCCGGTGGCGGATGCGCTTCGCGCGGCGTGACCGTGTGCAACATCCGGGCGCAGCATCGTTCGCATGAGCCGCGGCCCGATTTAGCACAGGGGAGCGGGCAGCGCTTTCACCCGGCCTGTGCAGCGGCGTGCTTCAGGACCCGTTCCCCGTCCGCGAGGCCGTCGGCAACGGCGTCCCCGGCCGCCAGGTGCGCGACAGCGCCTGCGCTTCCTCGATCTGGTCCTGCGTCATCTGGCGCGAAATGGCGGCGCGCTGGTCGACCGCGTTACGGTTGCCGCCGGCCGCCGCCAGGTTCCACAGCATATAGGCCAGCACCATATCCTGCGGCATCCCGGCCTGGTGGTAGCGGTACATCAGCCCGAGCGCATGCTGGGCTTCGGCATGCCCCTGCTCCGCCGCCCGGCGGAACCAGGTGACCGCATGCTTCTGGTCCTGGGGCACGGAGTTGCCGGTGTAGTACATCGCCCCCACCACGTACTGGGCGTCGGCCTTGCCCTGCAAGGCAGCCTTGTGGTGCCAGGAAAAAGCCTGCTTATAATCGCGCGTCACGCCGCGGCCCATGTAGTACATCAGGCCCAGCAAATGCTGCGCGTCCGCGTTGCCGGCCCTGGCAAGCGGACTGATCTCCTTCAGCGCCAGCGCGTAGTTGCGGGCGTTATACGCGCTCGCCCCTTCCGCGAAGCCGGCCTGGGCACTGAGGTGCAGGCCGAACGCGACTGCGAACGCTACGATTATTTTTTTCATGTCTCGTGCATGGATTCAGGATCTCTACGTACCCTTGGCCCCGGTTTCAGGACGCGTTTGTCTTGTTCTTGTTCTTGTTCTTTATTTCCAGCTGACCTTGCCCAAGCCCTCGACTTCGACCTTGCGGTTCTGCGGCTTGCCGTACACCGTCACCGAGCCCATCCCCGACAGGGTCAGGTTGGCGTTGTGGTTGGCGGTGACGGTCGCATTGCCCAGGCCGGACAGGTCCAGGGTCACGGTCTCGGCGTTGCATTGCTGGGCGTCCAGCCCTCCCAGGCCACCGAGCTCGGCCTTGAGCTTCTTGCTGCGGCCCGACAGGGTCACGTAGCCGGCGCCGCGCAGGTTCAGCTCGATGCTCTCGCTGTTGATGCCATGCACCCGCATGCTGCCGACGCCGCCCAGGTTGGCCGTCACCACGCGGTAGTTCGATGATACATTCATCGAGCCGGCCCCATCGAGCGTCAGTTCGAGTTCGTCGCCGGAGAAGCCGCTGACCTCGGTGGAGCCGACGCTTTCGGACGACACTTCGCGCAGGCTCGGCAGCACCAGTTCGGCGCGCAGGCCGGAGCCGCGGCCGATGTTCAGGCCCACGCCGCGCGTTTCGGTATCGATGTTCAGGGTGTCGCCGCTCTGCAAGGTGGTGGTCTTGCCCAGCAGGCGCGGGTCGCCGGTCAGCACCAGGGCGGCGTTGCTGCCCTGGCGGATCTTCATGTCGACCACCCCGTCGAGCTTGACGCGCACCACGCGCGCATCGACCGGGCGCATTTCCGTGACCACCTCCGGCGCGGCGTTCGCGATGCCGAAGGTGGCGCACAGGGTGGCCAGCGCCACGCCCAGCTTGATCAGGTGATTCATCCAGCGTCCTTTCTCGTCTTGTTCCGTGCCTGGGCCGCTCGTGGCCTGCCCGGCATCATACCTTAGCATGTTGCAACTATATCGCGGCACCGGCGGCCGGGGCAGCGGCGTGCGACGAACTGCATAAAACGCGGAACAGGGCGCGCATGGCGGCGACAGATGCAGCCTGGATGAACGCACTGCTGTCCTGAGCCAGCGCAATAAAAAGATTACTTATTGACATGACATTGCGCTAAGATGCGGACCTTGACGGCCCGCAAAGCCGTCATCCACAGCTCACTTTTCAGAGTTCATTTTCGAGGTCACCATGCGCATGCGCCATTTACCTGTTTTGCTGGCCGGGCTCACCCTTTCGCTGTCGGCAGCCGCCGCACCGAAGGACCAGTGGACCCTTCCGGTCAACGTCAAGAAACTCGATAACGGCCTGACCGTCATCGTCTCGGAAGACCGCACTTCGCCGACCGTCGGCGTCTCGGTGGTCTACCACGTGGGCATGCGCCTGGAGCCGAAGAACCGCACCGGCTTCGCCCACCTGTTCGAACACCTGATGTTCCAGGGCACGCCGAACGCGCCGAAGGGCGTGTTCGACACCACCATCACCGCAGGCGGCGGCCGCAACAACGGCTCGACCCGCCCGGACTTCACCAACTACATCGAAACCGCGCCGGTGTCGGCGCTGGAACCGATCCTGTGGCTGGAAGCCGACCGCATGAAGACCCTGGACTTCAACGAGAAGACCCTGAAGAACCAGCAGGACGTGGTCAAGGAAGAGATCCGCGTCAACGTGAAGAACCAGCCCTACGGCGGCTTCATGTGGATCGACATCAGCCAGCAGGCCTTCCAGAAGTGGGAGAACAACCATGACGGCTATGGCAGCTTCGAAGACCTCGAGAACGCCAACCTGGACGATGTGCGCGCCTTCCACCGCGACTACTACGGCCCGAACAACGCGGTGCTGGCGATCGCCGGCGACATCACGCCTCAGCAGGGCTTCGCGCTGGCGCAGAAATACTTCGGCAAGATCCCGGCCCGCGCCACCCCGAAGCCGGGCGACTTCAGCGAGCCGCTGAACACGGTCGAGAAGCGCGTGGTGCAGAGCGACGCCCTGGCCCAGGTGCCGGCGATCGCCGCCGCATGGAAGGTGCCCGAACGCGGTAGCAAGGATCAGGCCGCGATCGCCGTGCTGGCCGAACTGCTGGCCGGCGGCGATGCGTCCCTGTTCTACCAGGGCCTGGTCAAGGGCCGCGAGATCGCCCTCAACGTCGACACCCTGTTCGGCCTCACCAGCCCGTGGGAATACGACGGCCCCACCCTGCTGACCGTGTTCGCGCTGTACAAGCCGAACAGCAGCGCCGACGCCCTGCTCAAGGCCATGGACGAAGAGATCGCCAAGGTCGCCGAGAAAGGCGTGGACGAAGCCACCCTCAAGCGCGTCAAGACCCGCATGATCGCCGACTGGAACAACAAGCTGGAAAGCTTCATCAACCGCGCCGACACCCTGGCCAAGCTGCAGACCCTGTGGGGCGACGCCAACGTGGTCAACAAGATCCCGGGCTGGATCGAAGGCGTCACCTCCGCCGACATCCAGCGCGCGGTGCGCACCTACATGGTGCCGACCAACCGCACCGTCATCGACCGCAAGCCGGCGTCCATGATGGCCGCCGCTGCCCCTGCCACCCCCGCGCCTGCCGGCGCTTCGAAATAAGGAGCGCATCATGAAGAAACTGATGCTCGCAATCGCCGTCTCGCTGGCCTTCGCCCCGGCTGCATTCGCCGCGCCGGCAACCGCCCCGGCCGACATGCCGGCCTACGGCGCCGACAAGCCGGTCCCGGTGCCGAAGATCACCAAGAAGACCCTGTCCAACGGCCTCACCGTCTGGGTCGTGCCGCGCAAGGGCCTGCCGCGCGTGGACTACGTGCTGGCGATCCGCGGCGCGGGTTACGCGGCCGACGATCCTGCCCGCCCGGCCTTTGCCTCGATGCTGTCCGGGATGCTCAACGAAGGCACCGCCAAGCGCGACTCGCGCGCCATCGCCGAAGCCGCCCAGGGCATGGGCGGTGAGGTCGGCGCCAACCCGACCTCGGACGGCATCGTGATCCAGGCCAACGCCCTCACCTCGCACGCGGGCGCCATGATGCAGCTGCTGGCCGAGGTGGCGCGCACCCCGTCCTTCCCGGAAGGCGAGATCCAGCTGGCCAAGGCCAACGCGCTGCAGGCGCTGCGCGTGTCCGAGACCCAGCCGGCCTTCCGCGCCGAGCGCGCCATCAACCGCGCGGTCTACGGCGACCATCCCTATGGCCGCACCACGCCGACCGTGGAATCGATCAATGCCGTGAACCAGGAGATGCTGCGCGCCGAGCATGCCAAGCGCTTCCGCCCGGACCGCGCCCTGCTGGTGGTCACCGGCCGCATCACCGACGCCGAAGCGATGAAGCTGGCGCAGAAGGCCTTCGGCGACTGGAAGGCGTCGGGCGAAGCGCTGCCCGAGACCCGCAGCGCGCCGGTGGCGGCCAAGCCGGCCCGCATCCTGGTGCAGCGCGACGGCAGCGTGCAGTCCGCGCTACGCCTGGGCAGCCCGGGCATCGCCGCCAGCGCCGACGACCAGATCCCGCTGCGCCTGGCCAGCACCATCCTGGGCGGCGGCTTCTCGAGCCGGGTCAACATGAACCTGCGCGAGGAAAAGGGCTATACCTACGGCGCCTCGGCGGGCGCGCGCATGAACCGCGCCGGCGGCGCGATCGTGGGCGGCGCCGAAGTGCGCAACGACGTGACCGCGGCCGCGCTGAACGAGTACTTCAGCGAGTACAAGCGCATCGGCGCCGAGCCGGTGCCGGCCAGGGAAATGGAGATGAACAAGCGCTACCTGGCGGGCGGCTACCTGCTGACCAACCAGCTGCAGCGCGGCGTCGCCACCACCCTGGCCAACAACTGGCTGGTGGGCCTGCCGCCCGAGTTCCTCGGCCAGTACGTGCCGCTGATCCAGAAGGTCACGCCGGAACAGGTAAGCGCGGTGTCGAAGAAGTACTTCGCGCCGGAGAACCAGTCGATCGTGGTGGTGGGCGATGCCAAGGCCGTGGGCGAGCAGCTCAAGGCCTTCGGCGAGTTCACCGTGACGGACAAATAAGCGGGCAAACAAGCCTTCACCGGCGCCAGAGGCCCCGCACACTGTGCGGGGCCTTTTTTTTTTGGCTCTTCACGAATCGCCCATCCGTTATACACTCACGTCTGTCCGCCGCCATCACCTTGCCATGAAACGTCTTGTCTGCCTGCTTGCCGGTTCCGCCTGTAGCCTCGCCGCCCATGCCGGCGAAGTGCAGGTCGCGGTCGCCGCGAACTTCACCGCACCGATGCAGGCCATCGCCGCCCGGTTCGAGAAGGACACCGGCCACAAGGCCTTGCTCGCCTTCGGCGCCACCGGCAAGTTCTACGCCCAGGTGCGCAACGGCGCGCCCTTCGAAGTGCTGCTGGCCGCCGACGACGAGACCCCGGCCAGGCTGGAGGCGGAAGGACAGGCGGTGGCCGGCACGCGGTATACCTACGCGGTCGGCCGCCTGGTGCTGTGGTCGGCGCAGGCGGGCCTGGTCGGCGGACGCGGCGACATCCTCAAGTCGCGCGACTACCGCCACCTGGCCATCGCCAATCCCAAGACCGCCCCCTATGGCGCGGCCGCGATGACGGTGCTCGACAAGCTGGGCCTGCGCGCGGCGGTCCAGCCGCGCATCGTGCAAGGCGAAAGCATCGCCCAGGCCTACCAGTTCGCCAGCACCGGCAATGCGGAACTCGGCTTCGTCGCCCTGTCCCAGGTCTGGCGCGACGGCAAATTCACCTCCGGCTCCGGCTGGATCGTGCCCCCTCACCTGCATGAGCCGATCCGCCAGGACGCCGTGCTGCTCGCCAGGGGCCGCGCCAACCCGGCCGCGAAGGCCCTGCTCGACTACCTGCGTTCCAACAAGGCGCAGGCCCTGATCCGCTCCTTCGGCTACGAGACCTGATGCCGGACGCCGCCGAATTGAGTCCCGACCTTGCCGCCGTCTGGCTGACCCTCAAGCTCGCTTCGCTGGTCACCGTCCTGCTGCTGGCGCTCGGCACACCGCTGGCCTGGTGGCTGGCGCGCACCCGCTCGCGCCTGAAGAACGCCGTGGTCGCCATCGTCGCCCTGCCCCTGGTGCTGCCGCCGACCGTGCTGGGTTTCTACCTGCTGCTGGCGATGGGTCCCGAAGGTCCGCTCGGCCGCGCGAGCGCCCTGCTCGGTCTGGGCACCCTGGCCTTCACCTTCCCCGGCCTGGTGATCGCCTCGCTGCTGTATTCCCTGCCCTTCGTGGTGCAGCCGCTGCAGAACGCCTTCGAGGCCATCGGCGAGCGCCCGCTGGAAGTGGCGGCCACCTTGCGCGCCGGCCCCTGGGATACCTTCTGGTCGGTGGTGCTGCCGCTGGCCCGCCCCGGCTTCGTGACCGGGGCCATCCTGGGCTTCGCCCACACCATCGGCGAGTTCGGCGTGGTGCTCATGATCGGCGGGAACATTCCCGACAAGACGCGCGTGGTCTCGGTCCAGATCTACGACCATGTCGAGGCGATGGAGTACGCCCAGGCCCACTGGCTGGCCGGCGGCATGCTGGCCTTCAGCTTCGTCGTGCTGCTGGCGCTGTACACCTTCTATCCGCAGTCGATGCGCGGGGTGCGCCGGTGAGCATCCGCATCCGCTTCCACATCGACCGCGGCGGCTTTGCGCTCGATGTCGAGCTGGACCTGCCGGCGCAGGGCGTGAGCGCCCTGTTCGGCCATTCCGGCTCGGGCAAGACCACGCTGCTGCGCGCCATCGCGGGACTGGAGCGCGCACCGGGCGGCTACATGGCCCTCGGCGGCGAGGTCTGGCAGGACGAGGCGCGCGGCATCTATATGCCCACCTGGCAGCGCGCGGTCGGCTACGTGTTCCAGGAGGCCAGCCTGTTTCCGCACCTGAGCGTGCGCGGTAACCTCGAGTTCGGCCAGAAGCGCGCCCGGCGCAAGGAAGGCCAGCCTTCCCTGGACGCCGTCGCCGAGCTGCTGGGCATCGCGCCCCTGCTCGGCCAGGATCCGGCGCGCCTGTCCGGCGGCGAGCGCCAGCGCGTGGCCATCGCCCGCACCCTGCTGGCCGCGCCGCGCCTGCTGCTGATGGACGAGCCGCTGGCGGCGCTCGACCTCAAGCGCAAGCTGGAGATCCTGCCCTATCTCGAGCGCCTGCACGACGAGCTGGCCCTGCCGATCATTTACGTGAGCCATGCGGCGGACGAGGTGGCGCGCCTGGCCGACCACCTGGTGCTGCTCGACGCGGGCCGGGTGAGCGCCAGCGGCCCGCTGGGCGAGCTGCTGGCGCGCATCGACCTGGCCGGCGCCTTCGACGACGACGCCGGCGTGGTGGTCGACGCGGTGCTGGACGGCCACGACGAGGACGGCATGTCGCGCCTGTCCTTCGCCGGCGGGATGCTCTACGCCGCGCGCCGCGAGGCCGTGCCGGGCAGCCGGGTGCGCTGCCGCATCCAGGCGCGCGACGTCAGCCTGGCGCTGGTGCGCCCGCACGCCACCAGCATCGCCAACATCCTGCAGGCCGAGGTGCGCGAGCTGGCCCCGGCCGGCCCGGCGGGCCAGGTGATGGTGCGCCTGCAGGCGGGCGGGATCGCGCTGCTGGCGCGGATCAGCGAACGCTCGCGGCGCGAGCTGCGGATCGTGCCGGGCGCGCATGTCTGGGCCCAGGTGAAGGCGGTTGCGCTGCTGGCCTGAGCCGCATCCGCAGCCTTGCCTGGTGTGCAAGCCACGATGTTCCCATCCTGCTAGAATTGCCGGATTTCGCGCACGCGCGGCAGAAAGCCTCCTCCCCGATGAAGACGCGTAGCTACCTGACGGCGATCATTTTGATCGTCCTCATTCCACTCCTGGCCTTGTCCGCATGGGGCCTGTCGCTGCTGCTCGAGGACGAGAAGGAGGCGCGCCTGCAGGCGGTGGCCGAGAAGACGCGTTCGGTCGCGCTCTCGATCGACCAGGAGCTCGCCGGCGCCGAAGGCTCCTTGCGCGTCCTTGCCCAGACCGAGGCGCTGGCCGGCGAGGATCTCCGCGAGCTGTACACGCTGATGCGCAGGACCATCACGTCGGCCGATTCCTGGGCCGTCCTGTACGATGCCGACGGACGCATGGTGCTGCACACCCATCATCCGTATGGCAAGGCGCTCGATGACGGTCCCAATCCCTGGGTGCGCGAGGCGATCGCGCACCGCCGGCCCGGCGTCTCCAACCTGCGCGAAGGCCGGGCCGGCAAGTCGCGGGTGGTATCGGTCCACATTCCGGTCGTAACCGCCAGCGGCCGCGCCTTCCTGATCTCGCATACCTTCCACAACACGCACTTCACCGGCCTGCTGCGGCGCAGGGACCTGCCGGCCACCTGGGTGATCGGCCTGTTCGGCTCGGACGGCATCAGCATTGCACGCAACGTGCGCCAACAGGATTTCGTCGGCACGCCCGTGCGTCCCGAACTGTTCGACGCCGCGCGGCGCCAGTTCAGCGGCCGCATCATCAACCGCACACGCGACGGCTTCATGGCCTACAACAGCTTCACCCATACCTCTCGCGCCGCCTGGACGGTGGCGATCGCCGCGCCGCGCGACGAGATCAACAGCCCGGCGCGCAACGCAACCTGGTTCGCGGCCCTGGTCCTGCTGGTCGCCATCGGCTGCGCCGGCGCCGGCATCATGATGTTCGCAAGGCGCATTACGGGATCGTTCGAGCTGACCCTGGCGGCTGCCAAGACGCTCGAGATCGGCGGCATTCCCGCGCCGGTCCGCTCCGGCGTGCTGGAAGCCGACCTGCTGCAGCGCGCCCTGCACGACGCCGGCGTGAAGCTGGCGCACCAGAACGAGGCGCGCCGGGAGCTGGAGGCCGAGCGCGAGACCCTGCTGGCCAGCGAGCGCGAGGCGCGGCGCGAGGCGGAAAACCAGAACCACGCCAAGGATGAATTCCTGGCGATGCTGGCGCACGAGCTGCGCAATCCGCTGGCCCCGATTTCCGCCGCCGCCCAGACCCTGGGCCTGCAGATCACCAACGAGCGGGTCGTGCGGCGCGCCGGCGAGGTGATCGTCCGCCAGGTCGACCACCTGAAGTCCCTGATCAACGACCTGCTCGACGTCTCGCGCGTCACGCGCGGGCTGGTGGCGATCGAGCGGGACGAGGCGGAGCTCGGCCCCATCGTGGCTAGCGCTGTCGAGCAGGCCCAGCCCTTGATCCAGACCCATGGCCACGCGCTGCAGGTCGATGTGCGCTGCCCGCACGTCAGCATCCGCGGCGACCGCGTGCGCCTGATCCAGGTGATCAGCAACCTGCTGAACAACGCGGCGAAGTACACCCCCGCCGGCGGGGCGATCGCGCTCAGCGCGGAGGTGCGCGGCAACGAGGTCGTGGTCGAGGTGGAGGATAACGGCATGGGCATCGACGCCGAACTGCTGCCGCACGTGTTCGACCTGTTCCGGCAGGCCAAGCGCAGCTCTGAGCGCGCGCAGGGCGGGCTGGGCCTGGGCCTGGCATTGGTGCGCAGCATCATGACCCTGCACGGCGGCCGGGTGGAAGCGCACAGCGAAGGACTGGGCAAGGGCGCGCGCTTCACATTGTTCCTGCCCCTGCACGCGGCGGGTTCACGCCGGGATGGCGCGGCTTCGCTGGACGCCCCGGCGCCAGCCGCGCCGGTGCGCCTGATCATCGTCGACGACAACCTGGATGCGGCGCGCGCGCTGGCCAACCTGCTGGAAGCCAAGGGGCACAGCGTCGCCATCGTCGCCGATGCCCCCTCCGCGCTCGAACTCGGCGGCGCGGAGCCCTTCGCCGTCTACATCCTCGATATCGGCCTGCCCGGCATGGACGGCTACGAACTGGCGCGCCGCCTGCGCGCTTCCGACAGTTCAGCGCCGGCAACCCTGGTCGCGCTGACGGGCTACGGCCAGGCCCAGGACATCGACAAGGCTCTTGCCGCCGGCTTCGACCACCACTTCGTGAAACCGATCGACATCGAGGCGCTGGACCGCATCCTGGCGGCGGCCCACGCTCACTCCAGCAGCGTGGATTCGCCGGCGCCGGCGGGCGCCGGCTGAGGATCGGCGAACTCCGCATACACCCAGTCGTCGCCGGCGCGCACCACGCCTTCCGGCACCAGCGGCGCGCGTTCCGCCACCCGCGACAGCGCGACGCGCATGTAATCGACCCAGATCGGCAGCGCCAGGGTGGAGCCGAACTCGCGTCCGCCGAGCGAACGCGGTTCGTCGTAGCCCATCCATGCCACGCCGACCACGCCGCCGCCGTAGCCGGCGAACCAGCCGTCGAAGGCATTGCTGGTGGTGCCGGTCTTGCCGGCGAGGTCGGTGCGCTTGAGCTGCACCGAGGCTTGCGCGCCGGTGCCGAAGCGCGCCACATCGCGCAGCATGCTGTCGGTGATGAAGGCGTTGCGCGCGTCCAGCACGCGCACCCGCTCCTGCCCCGCCCGGGCGCGGGCATTGTCCACCACCACGCTGCCGTCCTTGTCCTGGATTTTCGCGATCAGCCAGGGCTCGACGCGGTAGCCGCCGTTCGCGACCACGGCGTAGGCGCCGGCCATCTGCAGCGGCGTCACCGCGCCCGTGCCGAGGGCCATGGTGAGGTTGCGCGGATGGCGCGCGGCCTCGAAGCCGAAGCGCTGCAGGAAGTCGCGCGTGTAGTCGACGTCGAGGGTGCGCAGCATGCGCACCGTGGGCACGTTGCGGGAATGCGTGAGCGCGCGCCGCACCGTGATTAGACCTTCGAAGACGCCGTCGTCGTTGCGCGGCGACCAGTCGCCCTCGTTCGCGACTTCGATCGGCTCGTCCAGGATCTGGGTGCCGGGGAAGAAGCCGCGTTCCAGCGCCGCCGAGTACACAAAAGGCTTGATGCTCGACCCCGGCTGGCGCCAGGCCTGGGTCACGTGGTTGAACTTCTGCAGCTGGTAGTCGAAGCCGCCAACCAGCGCGCGGTAGGCGCCGGTGCCGGCGTCGAGCGCGACGAAGGCGGAGGCGACTTCGGGCACTTGCGCGATCGCCCAGGCGTCCTTGCCGGATTTGCTCACGCGGATCACGGCGCCCGGCGCCAGCCGCAGCGCGGCCTTCGCGTTCGACGCCAGCGCCGGGGCAGCGAAGCCCAGGCCCGCGCCGCCGATCTCGATGGTCTCGCCGCCCTGGGTCGCGGCGCGCACCCGCTTGGGCGAAGCGGACAGCACCACGGCCGGCAGCAGCTCGTCGATGACCGGGCGCTTCTGTAGCGCCGCGGCGATCGCCTCCTCGCGCGCTTCGCCGTCCTTGGGCAGCGCGATGCGCGCTTCCGGGCCGCGGTAGCCGTGGCGCCGGTCGTAGGCCAGCACATTGCGGCGCACGGCATCGTAGGCCGCCGCCTGCTCCGCCGCGACGATGGTGGTGGTGACGGTGATGCCGCGCTCGTAGGTCGCCTGGCCGAAGCGGGCGTAGGCCGCCTGGCGCGCGAGTTCGGCGACGTATTCCGCCTTGGCGCTCATCCCGGCGCCGTCGCGCTTCACGTGCAGCGGCTCGGCCAGCGCGCGGCGGTACTGCGCCTCGGAGATGCGCCCCAGTTCGAACATGCGCTTGAGAACCAGGCGCTGGCGCTGCTGCGCGCGCTCAGGGTTGGCCACCGGATTGTGGCGCGACGGGTTCTGCGGCAGCCCGGCCAGCATGGCGAATTCCGCCAGGCTCAGCTGGTCGAGCGGCTTGCCGAAATAGGTACGCGCGGCGCTGGAAAAGCCGTAGGAACGCTGGCCGAGGTAGATCTGGTTCATGTAGACCTCGAGGATCTGGTCCTTGCTCAGCGCGCGTTCGATCTTGTAGGCCAGGGCCGCCTCGGTCAGCTTGCGCGGCAGGGTCTTGTCGCGCGTCAGGAAGAAGTTGCGCGCCACCTGCATCGTGATCGTCGAGCCGCCCTGGAGCGATCCGCCGCCGAGATTGGCCTTGGCCGCGCCCAGCACGCGGATCCAGTCGATGCCGCCGTGGTCGTAGAAGCGTGCGTCCTCGATGGCCAGCACCGCCGCCTTCATCAGCGGCGGGATCTTCCCGATCGGCACGAACTCACGGCGCTCGACGCCGAATTCGCCGATCAGGACCTTGTCGGCCGAGTACACCCGCAGCGGAATCTTGGGCTGGTAGTCGGTAATGGCCTTGATGTCCGGTACGTCCGGCAGCTCCGGCACGATGGAGGCCGCGACGGGGGCCGTGCCGGATGCGAACAGCAGCGCGGCGCCCAGCGCAAGGCGGCATGCAGGGGAAATCCGCCCGGAAGGCTGGGCGAAAAGCCGGATCGATGAATTCATGGGGATAAACGTGAGTTGGTCGGCAGTCGAAGCGTCCTGCCTGCAGCGGCCGGCATGGTCGGTTCGGGGCAGATATTACCTTCATGTGCCGGTGGACGCATGCAAAACGGCTGAGGTATCGCTACATGCTCTCCCTGGGCGCATCAAGCAGTACCGACCAGTTGCTGTTTGAATGCTGGTCTCGATGACGTGTCCGATGATCAGCGGGATCTCTTCTTGATCATCCCTGTACAGGCTCAGACTTAAAAATCGGCATGCCTGAGACCGGCTTCATGGAGACTACGAGCTTTTAACAAAACCTTCAGGGCAAGGCGCAGAGTCGAAGGCAGTACCGCTGTACGGCGAGACGATGCAACGCAGCCATGGAGGTTTTGTTAGGCGCTCTAAAACTTCAATACATCATAAAAGGGACCAAGGTCCAAACAAAAAGGCAGGCCACCCATGGTATAGTCGCCGCGTTAAATCAAAGCCCATCGTGCACAAATGAAAACGCAGACTATCGAGGTCCTGGGGAATAACAGCGGCCAATTGGATTCAATGGGGTTGATTCTTACCGTTCGCAACGCGCTCGGTAACGAGAGTGATATTGTGGTCGGATTTCCCGGACTGACGAATGCAACTCGCAGAGCCTACACAGGAGACGCGCTTCTGTACGAGACACCGGTGGGCACCTTCGATATACGCATACTCTACCAAAACAGCACCAAGGTGCGCTTTCTCGTTACCCAACTTTCTCCGACGCCAGGTATAGGCGCCGCTTTTGACTTTTCGGACCCGACAAACCGTCAATTCACACCCGAGGAACGTGAGCGGATCGCCAGCAGCCTGGAAAATGCAAAATTGGAGCTGGCATCGACGCCCACCATTTCGCGCGCGCAGATCGACTTGATCCATCAAAAACTGGACGAAATAAAGGAAGCGTCAACGCGGCTTGGACGAAAAGACTGGATCAACTACACGATCGGAGCCCTTACCAGCATGTGCTCCTCTGCCGCATTCGCGCCCGATGTAACGAAAAACATCTTCACGTCGGTAAACTCTGCATTTTCCTGGCTTTTCGCTAATGCATTGTTATTAATAAACTAACGCATTCACTCATCCATCGAACTGCGGAGATCCGTACAGTTCGATGGTGTCGGCCGCTCTACATGCTTGTCGACCTCAGGCTCACCTGTTCCACGAGCTGAACAATTTGCTCTGTACTTGCTAATCGCCGCGCAGCGCCTTTTCCAGGTCGTCCAGCTCCGCCGGCTTGACCAGGTGGGCATCGAAGCCCGCCTCCTGCGCGCGGCGCCGGTCTTCCGGCGAACCGTAACCCGTGTGCGCCACCAGGCGGATATTGGCCAGCGCCGGATTGCGCTTGATGCGGCGCGCCACTTCGTAGCCGTCCACGCCCGGCAGGCCGATATCGAGCACGATCACGTCCGGCTTGTGGTGCAGCGCCAGCGCCTCGATCTGGCTGGCGTCGGCGGTGGTGCAGGTTTCGTAGCCCATCTCGCCGAGCAGGAAGCCCATCATTTCCATGGCGTCGACGTTGTCGTCGACCAGCAGTACGCGCATACCGGCGCCCTCCTTGTGCGTGCATTGGACATCCCCGTCCGGCTGCGCGGACTGGGTCACGCGCAGCACCGGGAGTTCGACGGTGAAGGTGCTGCCCAGGCCGATGCCCGGGCTGTCGGCCGACAGCCGGCCGCCATGCAGTTCGATCAGGTGCGACACCAGCGACAGGCCGATGCCCAGGCCTTCCGGCGCGCGGTCCGGCGGCACTTCCACCTGGGCGAACATGCCGAAGATGCGCGGCAGGTTGTCCTCGGCGATGCCGATGCCGTTGTCGCGCACGGCGATGCGCACGCGCTCGTGGTTGGCCCCGTCCAGCGTGACGCCGAGCGTGATCTCGCCGCTCTTCGGGGTGAACTTGGCGGCATTGTGCAGCAGGTTGCCGATCGACTGCGCCAGGCGCACCGGGTCGCCCGACACCCAGATCTGCTCGTCCGGCTTGAGCACCTCGAGGTGGTGGCCGCGCGCCGCGATCAGCGGGCCGGCGGTCTCGATCGCCTGGCCGATCACGGCGCCCAGGTCGACCTCCTCGGTGCGCAGGACGATCTTGCCTTCCGAGATCCGGGCCACGTCGAGCAGGTCGTCCACCAGGTGCGCCAGGTGGTCGACCTGGCGGGTAATGACTTCGCGCGCGCGCGCCTGGCGCTCGCCGGCGCCCTCGCCCGTCGCACTGAGCAGCGCAGCCGCGTTGCGGATCGGGCTGAGCGGATTGCGCAGTTCGTGCGCCAGGGTGGCCAGGAACTGGTTCTTGTTGCTGTCGGCCACGCGCAGCAGCGCTTCCATCTCCTTGCGCGCCGTGATGTCGCTGGTGACGCGCGCCACGCGGTAGACCTGGCCGCGCGAGTTCCGCACCGGGAACAGGCGGTCGCGCACCCAGCGCGTCTGGCCGTCGGGCACGCTGATGCGGAATTCCTCGTCGTAGTGGTGCTCGGTGGCCAGCGCTTCCCAGCGCCGGGTCACCGCGGCGCGGTCGTCCGGATGCACGGCATCCAGCCAGGCGCCCGGCTGTTCGCCCAGCGTCTCGGCGCTGCGGCCCCAGATGTCGGCGTAGGCCGGGCTCACGTACACCAGCTCGCGGCCGGGCACGGAGAACATCCAGAACACGTCGTCGATATTGTCGGTCAGCTGGCGGAAGCGCTCCTCGCTGTCGCGCAGGTCGACCTGGGCCTGGCGCATGCGCAGCAGCGCGTTGACGTTGGCGATCAGCTCGTCCGCCTCGATCGGCGCCGCCAGGTAATTGTCGGCGCCGCCCTCCAGGCCGCGGATCTTGTCGGCGCGCCCGGTCAGCGCGGCCGAGGTCTGCAGCACCAGCACCTTGCTGGTCTCGGAGTCGGCCTTGATGCGGCGGCATACTTCGATGCCGTTGATGTCCGGGAGCTTCACGTCGAGCAGCACCAGGGCCGGCGCCGTGCGCTTGACGATGTCGAGCGCGTCGGTGCCGTTGGCCGCTTCGGTCACCTGGAACCCGGCGCTTTGCAGGATGCGGGTCTTGGCGTAGCGGGCGCCGTCGTTGTCGTCGACGTTGAGGATCAGGGTCGAATTGGCGTTCATGGTTCGTTTCCGTCATTCTCCGCCGGCGGCGGTGGCCGGCGTGGCAGGGTAAGCGTGAATGTCGAGCCGACGCCCACCGTGCTGGCGACATCGACCCTGCCGCCGAGCAGCCCGGCGAGCTTGCGGCATAACGGCAGTCCAAGCCCGGTCCCCTTGCTGCGCCGCTGCAGCGGGTGCTCGATCTGGCTGAACTCTTCAAAAATCAGTTGCAGGTTGTCCGGGCCGATGCCGATGCCGGTGTCGGCCACCCCGAAGGAGATGGTATCCGCTTCCTGGTCGAAGGTCGCGAACACCAGCACCGAACCGTGCTCGGTGAACTTGAGCGCGTTCGAGATGAAGTTGCGCAGGATCTGCTGGATCTTGCCTTCGTCCGAATGGAAGGCTTCCTCGATGCAGGAGGGCTCGAAGATCAGCTCCACGCGGCCTTCGTCCACCAGCGGCCGCATCATGCCTTTCAGGGTGCGGAACAGGTTCTCCACCACCACCGGCTCGATCGCCAGCTGCACCCGGCCGGCCTCGATCTTGGCCAGGTCGAGCAGGTCGTTGACCAGTTCCGACAGGTCCCCGGCGGCCGTGGCGATGAACTTCACCTGGCGTTCCTGCTCCACGGTCAGGTCGCCGTCCATGCGGTCCAGCAGCAGCTGGGCCAGCGCGCGGATCGAGGACAGCGGCGTGCGCAGCTCGTGGCTGGTGTTGGACAGGAAGCGCGACTTCATCTCGTCGGCGCGGCGCAGGCGCTCGGCCTTGTCCTCGATCTCGGCGTACAGCGCCACGATGCCGCGGTTGGTGTCCTCCAGCTCGCGCGTGAGCGAGAGCAGGTCCTCCTGGCGCTCGCGCAGCTCGGCCAGGGTGGCCAGCAGTTCCTGGTTCTGGAGCTGCAGCTCGTGCATGGTGTTCGAGACCGGGCTGTCGGCCAGGCGCGCGCCGATCTCCGCCAGGCGCGCGGGGGTAACCCGCTCCTGGGGCGGCAGCGCCTTGCGCACCGTAACGGTGGTGGCGCCCTGCACGCCCGGGTCGACTTCGCAAGCGTCCATCAGGCGGTGCGCGGTGATGATCGCCAGCTCGTGCAGCGACTGCGGATTGGTGTCGGCCTCCGGCGGCAAAGCCGCCACGGGCGGCCCGCTGCCTGCATTGACCAGCACCTCGAGATGCTGGCGTCCGGCCATGTCGCGCAGCTGGAACTGGGCGCGCCCGCCGGATCCCTGGTGGCAGGCGCCGCGCGCCACTTCCGACACGGCGGTGGCGATGCGCACCTGGTCCTGCTGCGAGAAGCCCAGCAGCGCCGAGATCTGGCGCGCGCGCTGGCGCACCAGGACCACGTCCTGGTCGCTGTCCAGCCCGACGCTGAGGATGCGCTGTACGTTCACCGCCCGCTCCCGTGCCGTTTGACGACCAGGACCAGCGCATCGTCGCGGCGCCGGATGTAGTCGCGCATCAGGATCGCCGCGATCAGGGCCGGGCTGCGTCCCTCCAGGCCCGGGTAGCGCCCCAGGTCCCACTGGGTCTGGATGCCGTCCGAGTGCAGGATGCACAGGGCGCCGGGCGGAAACGGCAGCGTGAATTCCTGCACCTTGCGCATGTTGTGGCCGACGATGCCGTTGTGCGAGACCAGGGCGCGGCGCGTGCCGTCCGTCACGCAGCCCGCGATGTTGCCCACGCCGGCGAAACGCAGCTCGTCGCGCTCGTAGTCCAGGCGCGCGGCGGCCAGCGCCGCGCCGCGCGTGATACGCAGGGCATCGTGGGCGGCGTGCACCAGCTCACCGGCTTCCAGGCCGGGGCGCAGTTCCAGCGCGCCGATGGCCGCGTTGGCGGCGCGCTCCGCTTCCGGCCCGTGACCGAGGCCGTCGGCCACCACCAGGCTGGCGCCGTGTCGTCCGCAGCTGACCGCCCAGCCGTCGCCGCAGGCTTCCTCGCCCGCCATCGGCATCCACAGCGCGCCCACTTCGAGCCCGCAGTGTTCCGGCGGCGGCACGTCGCGCCACAGGCGCATGAAGAATACCGAGCCCTTGCCGTGCTCCGAGTACACGTCGAACTCGTCGGACAGGCGGCGCAGCGCACCCAGGCCGGTGCCCGCCGTGCCGGCAGTCGAGACGCCGTCGGTCAGGCTGTAGGCCAGGTCGGCGATGCCGGGGCCCTTGTCCATGGCCAGCACGTCGATGCCGACGCCGGACGCCGACTGCGCCGCGCCGACGTGGATCTCGCCTTCGCCCGCATGCTTGAGGATATTGGTGGCGGCCTCGGTAATGATCAGGGCCAGCTGGCCGGCGCGCGTCTCGCTGTAGCCGAGCGCATCGGCCAGCTTCTGTCCCGCCCGGCGCACCGCCGACACATCGCTGGCGTGCAGGATGGCGAACACGGTATGCGGCGTCCGCGAACTGATCAGCGTTTCCATTTGACCACCAGGACGGCTGTCCCCTCGCCTGGACGGCTGTCGATGTCGAATTCGTCGACCAGGCGCTTGGAGCCGCCCAGGCCCAGGCCCAGGCCGCCGCCGGTCGTGAAGCCGTCGCGCAGCGCGCTGTCGAGGTCGGAAATGCCCGGGCCGGCGTCCAGGAACAGCAGGCCGACGCCGTGGCGCACGCCGTCCGAGAGCGCGTCGAGGCAGACCTCGCCGCCGCCGCCGTACTTCAGGGTATTGCGCGCCAGCTCGCTGGCGGCGGTGACCAGCTTGGTCTGGTCGACCAGGGACAAAGCGATCGCCACCGCACGTTCGCGCACCTGCTTGCGCAGCCCGACCACGTCCTCGTCCGAACGCAGCGGCAGGATCACCCGCCCCGTACGCTGCTGGCGGTGGCGCTCCAGCAACTCGGACTCGAACAGGACTGCATTGGTATGCGCGTCAACCATCACTGGTAGCTCTTTCCTAGCAGGGACATTCCCTTTTCGACGTTGAGCGCGGTCTTCACGCCGTGCAGGGTCAGGCCCAGCTCCACCAGCGTGATCGCGACCGCGGGCTGCATGCCCACGACGACCGTCTGGGCGTCCAGCACGCGCGCCATGGCGGCAGTGTTGCTGATCATACGCCCGATGAAGGAATCGACCAGGTCGAGCGCGGAGATGTCGATCAGCACGCCCTTGGCGTTGTCGCGCACGATCCTTTCGGTCAGGTCGTCCTGCAGGGTCATGGCGAGGCGGTCATGCATGTCGACCTGGATCGTCACGAGCAGCAGGTCGCCCATGCGCAAGATAGGTATCCGTTCCATGGGGCTGCTCTCAGGCCTGCTTGGCGATCAGCGCGGTGCCGGTGCGCTCGAGCGCAACCAGGAAGGCGTCGGCCAGGGTGGCCTTGGTGATCACGTCTTCCAGGTTCACGCCCAGGTGCACGATGGTCTGCGCGATCTGCGGGCGGATGCCGCTGATGATGCAGTCCGCACCCATCAGGCGGGCGGCGGCAATGGTCTTCATCAGGTGCTGGGCCACCAGGGTGTCCACGGTCGGCACGCCGGTGATGTCGATGATGGCGATGATGGCGCCGGTGTCGACGATCTTCTGCAGGATGTTTTCCATCACCACCTGGGTGCGGGCCGAGTCCAGGGTGCCGATCAGGGGCAGCGCCAGGATGCCGTTCCACAGCTTGACGACCGGGGTCGACAGTTCCAGCAGCTCCTGCTGCTGGCGCACGATGATCTGGTCCTTGGTCTTCTGGAATACCTCGATGGTGTACAGGCCGAGCTTGTCCAGCAGGGTGTTGATGGTCCACGAGGCTGACGCCAGCGATTGCGGATCGGCGGCGAAGGCCTCGCGCAGGCGCGCGAACACCGGCTGCTTGAGCGAGAACACGAAGGTCGCGGTGTCGCTCGGGGTGGAACCCGACCTGGCGCGGGTGGACGAGATCTCGGCCAGCAGGTCGCGCACATCGTCCCAGGAGCGATGCTCGATGTTCTCCAGTTCGCCGGCACGGGTGGCGGCGGTGAAGGTCGCCAGGAACTGCTGGCAGTGGCTGCGCAGTTGTTCGCGGGTCGCGCTGGTACCGCGCACGGCAAGCGCTTCCAGCTGGGCCAGCCATTCGGCACCGATCGCCGCTTCGTTTTCCTGCAACATCTGGCTGATGCGGCCTGCGTCATCCTTGGTGGTCATCGATCGATCCCTTTTTATAGCGTTGTCGGTTGATTACTCTGCAGGGCAGTACGCATTTCCCGTGCAGATACACGAATGAGTTAAACAGCCAACTATACCATTTCATACATAAAAGGCATGGCACGGTTGAGTTGTCTCATGGATATTTTTGCTGCCATTTTTGAAAAACTGCGAACCGGGTCCGAAATGTGTCCCGCGCCCCTCTCAAAGGTGAAATTCCGCCTTCCTGCCTGCCGTGCTTTCCCGGCGATGCGCATACGCGTACAGGACCGGCAGGAGCAGCAAGGTCAGCACTGTGGACGAGACGATCCCGCCGATCACCACCGTCGCCAGCGGCCGCTGCACCTCGGCCCCGGTGCCGGTCGCCAGCGCCATCGGCACGAACCCGAGCGAAGCCACCAGCGCCGTCATCAGGACCGGGCGCAGGCGCGCCATCGCCCCCTCCTCCACCGCCTGGACCAGCGGCATGCCGTTCTCGCGCAGGCTGCGGATGAAGGACACCATCACCAGGCCGTTGAGCACCGCCACCCCGCTCAGGGCGATGAAGCCGACCGCCGCCGAGATCGACATCGGTATGCCGCGCAGCCACAGGGCGCAGAGCCCGCCGGTGAGCGCGAACGGGATGCCGGTGAAGACCAGCAGCCCGTCCCTGGCATTGTTGAAGACCAGGTAGAGCAGCGCGAACACCAGCGCCAGCGCGGCCGGCACCACCAGCCGCAGGCGCCCGGCGGCGGCCTGCAGGTGCTCGAACTGTCCGCCCCAGCTGGTCCAGTAGCCCGCCGGGACGCCGACCCGCCGCGCCACGCGCTCCTGCGCCTCGGCCACGAAGGAGCCGATGTCGCGCCCGCGCACGTTGGCCGTGACCACCACGCGGCGCTTGCCCTGCTCGCGGCTGAACTGGTTGGGGCTGGGCGCCAGCGCGAAGGAAGCGATCTCGCCCAGGGTGATGAAGCTGTGCGGCATGCCTTCTTTCGCGGGCAGCGCCACCGGCAGGCGCTTGAGCGCGTCGATGTCGCCGCGCACCGCTTCCGGCAGGCGCACCACGATGTCGAAGCGGCGGTCGCCCTCGAACACGATGCCGGCCGCGCGCCCGGCGGTGGCGGTGGCGACCATCTCCTGCACGTCGCCGATGTTCAGGCCCATGCGCGCGGCGCGCTCGCGGTCGACCTCGATCTGCAGCATCGGCAGGCCCGTGGTCTGCTCGACCTGCACTTCGCTCGCCCCATTCACTTTGCGGAGTTCGGCCGCGATGCGCGCGGCGGTGGCGTTCAGCACCTCCAGGTCGTCGCCGAACACCTTCACGGCCACGTCGCTGCGCACGCCGGAAACCAGCTCGTTGACGCGCAGCTGGATCGGCTGGCTGAATTCGTAGCTGTTGCCCGGCAGCCGGTCGAGGGTGCGGCGGATGGCCTCCAGCAGTTCCTCGCGCGTCTTCTTCGGGCGCGGCCAGTCCTGTTCCGGCTTGAGCATGATGATGCCGTCCGCCACGCTGGGGGGCATCGGGTCGGACGCGATCTCGGCGGTGCCGATGCGCGCGAACACGCGCTCGATCTCGGGATAGCCGCGCATCAGGGCGGTCTCGATCTGCTGCTGCATCTTCACCGACTGGCTCAGGCTGGTGCCCGGCACCCGCACCGTGAGCACGGCCAGGTCGCCTTCGTTCATGGTGGGGATGAATTCCAGGCCCAGGCGCGTGGCCATCAGGCCTGACATGGCCAGCACGATGGCGGCGAAGACCAGCGCCACCGGGCGGTTGGCCATCGCATAGCGCAGGCACGGAGCGTACCAGCGGCGCGCCGCGTGCATGGCGCGGCTCTCCTTTTCCACCACGTTGCGGCCGATGAACAGGGCCACCGCGGCCGGCACGAAGGTGAGCGACAGGATCATCGCGCCCAGCAGCGCGATCACCACCGTGAAGGCCATCGGGTGGAACATCTTGCCCTCGATGCCGGTGAGCGCGAAGATCGGCAGGTAGACGATCATGATGATCAGCTGGCCATAGACGAGCGGCCGGCGCGCCTCCCGGGCGGCCTGGAACACTTCCTCGAAGCGTTCCTCGCGCCGCAGTTCGCGCCCCAGCCTCGACTGCGCCTGCGCGATGCGGCGCACGCAGTTCTCGACGATCACCACGGCGCCGTCGACGATGATGCCGAAGTCGAGCGCGCCCAGGCTGAGCAGGTTGGCGCTGACGCGGTTGCCGACCATGCCGGTGAAGGTGAACAGCATCGCCAGCGGAATCACCAGCGCGGTGAGCAGGGCGGCGCGGATATTCCCCAGGAAGAGGAACAGCACCGCCACCACCAGCACCGCGCCTTCGAGCAGGTTGGTGCGCACGGTGGCGATGGCGCGTTCCACCAGGTCGGTGCGGTCGTACACCGTGACCGCCTTCACGCCCTTGGGCAGGCTGCGGTTGATTTCCATCATGCGCTGGTCGACGGCGCGCGAGACGGCCCGGCTGTTCTCGCCCAGCAGCATGAACACGGTGCCCAGCACCACTTCCTGCCCGTTCTCGGTGGCCGCGCCGGTGCGCAGCTCGCGCCCCACCGAGACCTCGGCCACGTCGCGCACCCGCACCGGGATGCCGTTCACCGTGGTGACCACGATGTTGCCGATGTCGGCCGTGGAGGCGGCCTGGCCGGGCGCGCGTACCAGGTACTGCTCCCCTTCGCGCTCGATGTAGCCGGCGCCGACATTGCTGTTGTTCTTCTCCAGCGCGCTCACGATGTCGGCCAGCTCCAGGCCATAGGACGACAGGGTGGCCGTGTCCGGCGCCACCAGGTATTCCTTGTCGAAGCCGCCGATGGAGTTGATCTCGGTGACGCCCGGCACGGTGCGCAATTGCGGCTTGATGATCCAGTCCTGGATCTCGCGCAGGTCCGTCGGCGTGTAGGGCGTGCCGTCCGGCTTCCTGGCGCCCGGCTCCGTCTCCACGGTCCACAGGTAGATCTCGGACAGGCCGGTGGCGATCGGGCCCATCGCCGGCACCGCGCCCGGCGGCAGCTGGCCGCGCGCGTCCTGCAGGCGCTGGCTGACCAGCTGGCGCGCGAAGTGGATGTCGGTGCCCTCCTTGAATACCACCGTCACTTGCGACAGGCCGTAGCGCGACAGGGAGCGGAACTGCTCCAGCCCCGGCAGGCCGGACAGCACGGCTTCGATCGGATAGGTGATGCGCTGCTCGGTCTCCAGCGGCGAGTAGCCCGGCGCATGGGTGTTGATCTGCACCTGCACGTTGGTGACGTCGGGCACGGCGTCGATCGGCAGGCGCTGGTAGTTGTAGATGCCGAGGACGGCCATGGCGAGCACCGCCAGCATGACCAGCCAGCGGTGGGCGATGGAGGCCCGGATGATACGGTTGAACATGGGTCGCCCTGTCCTCAATGGTGGTCCGCGGCGCCCTTGCCCTGCTCGGCCTTGATGGCGAAGCTGCCGGCGGCGGCGATGCGCTCCCCGGCGCGCAGGCCGGAAGTGATTTCGACGTAGCGCCCGTCCGAGCGGCTGGTGGCCACCGGCTGGGCCACGAAGCCCTCCGGCACGCGCTTGTAGACCACCTGGCGCCCGTCGTCGGTCTGGATGGCTTCGCGCGGGACGGCCACCGCCACCTGGCTGGCGCCGGTGACCACGTCGACGTTCACCGCCAGGCCCGGGCGCCAGGCGGCGCCGGGATTGGCCAGCACCACGCGCGCGGTGGCGGCGCGCGAGGCCTCGCCCACCAGCGAACTGACGAAGCTCACCTTGCCCGGCGCCGAGGTGCTGGAGGCGATCGAGCGGATCACGGCGTCGGTGCCGACGCGCACGATGTCGAGGTCCTTGGCCGGCACCACGACGTCGGCCCACACGGTGGACAGGTCGGTCAGGGTGAACACGCGGGTGTCGGCCTCCACCACCTCGCCCAGGGTGATGTGCTTTTCGACGATCACGCCGTCGAAAGGCGCGCGGATCTGCAGGCGGTTGGAGCCGCCGGCCGCGCCGGCCCCGAGCGCCTGCAGCTGCTGGCGGGCGCTGCGCAGGGCATTCTGCGCTTCGTGCAGCTCGTGCTCGGCCTTGAGGAAATCCTGGCGCGCGGAGATCTTCTCTTCCCACAGCATCTTCTCGTCCGCATGCAGCTTGCGCGCATAGGCCAGGCGCTGCTGCGCCGCCGCCAGCGCGGCCCGCTGGGCCGCCACGTCGGCGCTGGCGACCACCGCCAGCACCTCGCCCTTGCGCACGCGGTCGCCCAGGTTGGCGGGGACCAGCTCCACCGCCCCGGCCGCGCGCGGCGTGACGTGGGCGGTGCGGTCTTCGTTGAGGGCGATCTGGCCGGGCATGCGGATGAAGGTCTCCATCTGCCTGGGGCCGGCATCCTGCAGCGTAATGCCGGCGGCTTGCACCTGCGCGTCGCTGAAGCGGATGACGCCATCTTCCTTGTGCCCGGCGCCGTGTTCTTCCTGGCTGCTTTCTTCGGCATGCTCGTCTTGTACCGCGGGCGCGCGGCCGCGCACCAGCACCAGCGCCGCGATGGCCAGGGCCACCGCCAGCATGGCGGCCACCACTTTCATTTGCTGCTTGTTCATGGGTTCTCCTGGACGGCGGACGTACCGGTCAGCCGTGCGATGTCGGCCGCCGCGCGATGGCTGTCGGCGGCGGCGTTCAGATACTGGGTGGTCGATTGGAACAGCGTGCGCTGGGCGTCGAGCACGTCGAGGATGCCGAACTTCCCGAGCTCGAAGCCCCGGCTCGCGGCGCGGTAGGCGCTTTCGGCGCCGGGCAGGATCTCGGCCGCGATCAGCGCGCTCTCTTCCAGCGCGGCCGTGAGGCGGGCATGGGCCTGGGCCAGCTCGGACTGCAGCCGGACGCGCTCGGCCTCCTCTTCGCCCCGCGCCTTGTCGACGCGCCGCAGCGCCTCGACCAGCGCGCCCTGGTTGCGGTCGAACAGCGGGAGCGGCAGCGAGAGGCCGACCACGGCCTGGTCGCGCTCGTCCAGTCCTTCGCGGCGGGTGCCGACGATCAGGGTCAGGTCGGGGACGCGGCGGCTCCGTTCCACTTGCGCCAGCGCCTCGCGATGCCCCACCTGGGCGCGCGCACGCTGCATGGCGGGCGACTGTTCCAGCCGGGCGGCAAGCTGCGGCAGCGGCGCGGCCACCGGCAAGCCGTCGGCCGGGACGGCGATCCGCAGCGCCGCGGCCTCCCCTCCCCACAGCGCGGCCAGCCGGATGCGCGCACTGTCCAGGTTCCGCGCAGCCTGGATCACCTCGATCCGCGCGCCGGCCTGGGCCACGCGGGCGCGGGTCTCGTCCACGGGCGAGACCTTGCCCGCCTCGACGCGCCTGGCCGCCACCTCGGCGGCGCGGGCCGCAAGAGCGGCCAGCTCCTGCGCCATGCGGTGGCGCTCGCCGGCGGCGGCCAGCTCGTAGTAAGCGGCGGTGGTGTCGGCGCGCACCTGGACGCGCAGGTCCGCCAGCGCGAGCGCCGCCAGGCCGCGTTCCTGGCGCGCGGCATCGACGCGGGCGGCGCGCTTGCCGCCCAGTTCGAACGGAATGCTCAGCTGGGCCGTGGTGGCGCGGCTTTCGCGCCGCTGGCCTTCGCGCAGCACCTCCAGCTCAGGGTTGGGCAGGGCCTTGGCCTGCGCCAGCGCGCCGTCCTGGGCCGCGACTTCGCCGGCGGCGGCGCGCAGCGCGGGATTGGCGCGCAGGGCCAGGCCGACGGCGTTCTCCAGCGTGAGGGGCGCGCCGGGCTGCGCCGCGGCAGGCGCCAGGATCGCCGCGAGCAGGATTGCCGCCAGGGTGAGCGGCTTCAACAGGGATGTCATGGTGTGGCTCCGAACAGGTCAAGGTTCGGCGGGCACCGTGCGCCGCGCGAGCGGCATGATGGATCTGGTCTCCCGCCGGGTCAGGCGCGGAGCGGGCGGTCTGGCGGCGGGATCAGGTCGGGGATGTGCGAGACATAGCGCCGCAGCTCGCCGCGCAGGTGCGGCGCGCCTTTCGGCAGCGGGAGGTCGGGATTGGCGGAAGGGAGCGCGCCGGCCGACAAATGGTGGCAGATGTCGCAGCCGCTGTCACAGCAGGGCTTGGCGTCGCCGCTGTCGTCGCCGGCGGCCTGTTGCTGGTCGATCGCCTGGCTGGTTTGCTGGACGACCTTGCCCTCGTCGCCGATGCAGCACGCGCAGGCCGCCGCCCAGGCAGCCTGGAACGGCATGATCGCGAGCAGCAGGATGATCAGGAGGCGTTTCATCGGATTTCCGGTTCGGCACGAATGCGCCCGAGGCGCGTTACATAGTGTGCACGAAAAATCCGGCAATGGCTATAGCGGCAAGGCGCGCAGCCGGCGTCAGGCGATCGTCACCGGTGGGAAGATGCGCACCTGCGTGACCTTCCCGGTCTGCCTGTCGATGAGGAAGATCAGCAGGTAGCCCTTGCCGTAGCGGCTTTCGACGGTGGTGGGGCCGACGAAGTAGGCCAGGTCTTCCGGGCGTTCGGCGGCGCCGGTCGGTTCGCCGAGCAGGTCCCTGACCTCGTCGCCGCTGAGCCGTTCGGGCGGATACTGGCTCAGGAAGGAGGCGAGCATGCGGCCCCGGCCGACCTGGTCCGCCCCGGCCCATGCCTGCGGCGTGAAGAACTCGTCGCCGAGCGTGTGGATCTGCGCCTCGACGGTGTAGTCCGAGCAGCCTTGCAGGAGGCCGAGCGCCAGCAGGCAAGCGAGGATCCTTTTCATCAGCATTCCGGTCTGCGCTCCTGGAAGCATGGCGAACTCGGCCATT
>CAMPHU010000046.1 GCA_946886065.1 uncultured Massilia sp.
GATGGCCAAGCAGGGCGTCGAACTGCCGCCGCCCGGCGAGTACGGCGTGGGCATGGTCTTCCTGCCCAAGGAGCACGCTTCGCGCATCGCCTGCGAACAGGAAATCGAGCGCGCCGTGCGCATCGAAGGCCAGGTCGTGCTGGGCTGGCGCAATGTGCCGGTCGACGAGGCCATGCCGATGTCGCCCTTCGTGAAGGCGAAAGAACCGGTCATCCGCCAGATCTTCATCGGCCGCGGCCCGGACATCATGGTCACCGACGCGCTCGAACGTAAGCTCTATGTGATCCGCAAGTCCTCCGGCCACGCGATCCAGGCGCTCAAGCTCCTGCACGGCAAGGAATTCTTCGTGCCCTCGATGTCGGCGCGCACCATCGTCTACAAGGGCCTGCTGTTGGCCGACCAGGTCGGCGTCTATTACAAGGACCTGCAGGACCCGCGCTGCATCTCGGCCCTGGCCCTGGTGCACCAGCGCTTCTCGACCAACACCTTCCCGGAATGGCCGCTGGCCCACCCCTACCGCCTGATCGCGCACAACGGCGAGATCAACACCGTGAAGGGCAACTTCAACTGGACCCGCGCCCGCGAAGGCATGCTGAAGTCCGCCGTGCTGGGCGAGGATCTGAACAAGCTCTTCCCCCTGATCTATGAAGGCCAGTCCGACACCGCCTGCTTCGACAACGCGCTCGAGCTGCTGGTGATGGCCGGCTATCCGGTCGCCCAGGCGATGATGATGATGATCCCGGAAGCCTGGGAAAACCACACGTCCATGGACGACAACCGCCGCGCCTTCTACGAATACCACGCCGCGATGATGGAGCCGTGGGACGGCCCGGCCGCCATGGCCTTCACCGACGGCCGCCACATCGGCGGTACCCTGGACCGCAACGGCCTGCGCCCGGCGCGCTACGTGGTCACCGAGGACGACCTGGTGGTCATGGCCTCGGAATCCGGCGTGCTGCCGATCCCCGAGTCGCGCATCGTCAAGAAATGGCGCCTCCAGCCCGGCAAGATGTTCCTGATCGACCTGGAAGCCGGCCGCATCATCGACGACAAGGAGCTGAAGGACACCTACTCGAACGCCAAGCCGTATAAAGCCTGGATCAAGTCGGTGCGCATCAAGCTCAACGAAATCAAGCTGTCCGAATCGCAGCGGGCCCTGCACCGCGCCAAGGACAGCGCCAGGGAAAGTGTCGCCCACGGCGAGAAACCGGCGATCACCCTGCTGGACCGCCAGCAGGCTTTCGGCTACACCCAGGAAGACCTGAAGTTCCTGATGGCGCCGATGGCCGTGCTGGCCGAGGAAGCCACCGGCTCGATGGGCAACGACTCGCCGCTGGCCGTCACCTCGAACAAGCTCAAGCCGCTGTATAACTACTTCAAGCAGCTGTTCGCCCAGGTCACCAACCCGCCGATCGACCCGATCCGCGAAAGCATGGTGATGTCGCTGGTGTCCTTCATCGGCCCCAAGCCGAACCTGCTGGACACCAACAACGTCAACCCGCCCATGCGCCTCGAGGTGTCGCAGCCGATCCTGAACTTCGACGACATGGCGCGCCTGCGCCACATCAGCCAGCACACCGGCGGCAAGTTCAAGTCGTATGAGCTGAACATCTGCTACCCGACCAGCTGGGGCAAGGAAGGCATCGAAGCCTCGATCGCCTCGCTGTGCGCCGAAGCCGTGGACGCGGTCAAATCGGGACACAACATCCTGATCGTCTCGGACCGCAAGCTGTCGCCGGACATGGTCGCGATCCCCGCGCTGCTGGCGACCTCCAGTATCCACCAGCACCTGGTGGGCCGCGGCCTGCGCGCCTCGACCGGCCTGGTCGTGGAAACCGGCTCGGCCCGCGAAACCCATCACTTCGCCCTGCTGGCGGGCTACGGCGCGGAAGCCGTGCACCCCTACCTGGCGCTGGAAACCCTCGCCGAACTGGCCCACGGCCTGCCGCACGAGATGTCGGCGGACACCGCGATCTACAACTACATCAAGGCGACCGGCAAGGGCCTGATGAAGGTGATGTCCAAGATGGGCATCTCTACCTACATGTCCTACTGCGGCGCCCAGATCTTCGAAGCCGTGGGCCTGAACAAGTCGCTGGTCGACAAGTACTTCAAGGGCACCTCGTCGAACGTGGAAGGCATCGGACTGTTCGAAGTGGCGGAAGAAGCGCTGCGCCTGCACACCCTCGCCTTCGGCAACGACCCGGTGCTGGCCAATGCGCTCGACGTGGGCGGCGAGTACGCCTACCGCGTGCGCGGCGAGGATCACCTGTGGACCCCGGACGCGATCGCCAAGCTGCAGCACTCGACCCGCGCCAACAACTTCAGCACCTATAAAGAATACGCCCAGCTGATCAACGACCAGACCCGCCGCCACCTGACCCTGCGCGGCCTGTTCGAGTTCAAGATCGACCCGAGCAAGGCGATCCCGCTGGACGAGGTCGAGCCGGCCAAGGACATCGTCAAACGTTTCGCCACCGGCGCCATGTCGCTGGGCTCGATCTCGACCGAAGCCCACGCCACCCTGGCGATCGCGATGAACCGCATCGGCGGCAAGAGCAACACCGGCGAAGGCGGCGAAGACCCGGCGCGCTACGTGAACGAATTCAAGGGCATCAAGATCAGCAAGGGCGAGACCCTGGCATCGATCCTGGGCAGCGAACGCGTGGTGGCCGACATTCCGCTGGAAGAGGGCGACTCGCTGCGCTCCAAGATCAAGCAGGTGGCCTCCGGCCGCTTCGGCGTCACCGCCGAGTACCTGAACTCGGCCGACCAGATCCAGATCAAGATGGCGCAAGGCGCGAAGCCGGGCGAAGGCGGCCAGCTGCCGGGCCACAAAGTGTCCGAGTACATCGCCAGCCTGCGCTTCTCGGTGCCGGGCGTGGGCCTGATCTCGCCGCCGCCGCACCACGACATTTATTCGATCGAAGACCTGGCGCAGCTGATCCACGACCTGAAGAACGCCAATCCGCGCGCGTCCATCTCGGTCAAGCTGGTGTCGGAAGTCGGCATCGGCACCGTGGCGGCCGGCGTCTCGAAGGCCAAGGCCGACCACCTGGTGGTGGCGGGCCATGACGGCGGCACCGGCGCTTCGCCGCTGTCCTCGGTCAAGCACGCCGGCACCCCGTGGGAGCTGGGCCTGGCGGAAACGCAGCAGACCCTGGTGCTGAACGGCCTGCGCAGCCGCATCCGCGTGCAAGCGGATGGACAGATGCGCACCGGCCGCGACGTCGTGATTGCCGCCATGCTGGGCGCCGACGAAGTCGGTTTCGCCACCGCGCCGCTGGTGGTCGAAGGCTGCATCATGATGCGCAAATGCCACCTGAATACCTGCCCGGTGGGCGTGGCGACGCAAGACCCGGTCCTGCGCGCCAAGTTCCAGGGCAAGCCGGAACACGTGGTGAACTACTTCTTCTTCGTCGCCGAAGAAGCGCGCCAGCTGATGGCGCAGCTGGGCATCCGTACCTACGATGAACTGATCGGCCGCGCCGACCTGCTCGATAAATCCAAGGCCATCGGCCACTGGAAGGCGCAGGGCCTGGACTTCTCGAACATCTTCTACCAGCCGAAGACCGATTCGCGCACCCAGCTCTTCCACACCGGCGAGCAGGACCACGGCCTGGACAAGGCCCTGGACCACAAGCTGATCGCCCAGGCCAAGGCCGCGCTGGAAAAGGGCGAGCGCGTCTCCTTCATTTCGCCGGTGAAGAACGTCAACCGCACCGTGGGCGCGATGCTGTCGGGCGAAGTGGCCAAGCGCTACGGCCATGCCGGCCTGCCGGACGACACCATCCACATCCAGCTGCAGGGCACCGCCGGCCAGTCCGCCGCGGCCTTCCTGGCGGCCGGCATCACGATGGACCTGGTCGGCGAAGGCAACGACTACGTGGGCAAGGGCCTGTCGGGCGGCCGCATCATCGTGCGTCCGAACACCGAGTTCCGCGGCTGGGCGGTGGACAACATCATCGTCGGCAACACCGTGCTGTACGGCGCGATCGCCGGTGAAGCCTTCTTCAACGGCGTGGCGGGCGAACGTTTCGCGGTCCGCAACTCGGGCGCCACCGCGGTGGTGGAAGGCTGCGGCGACCACGGTTGCGAATACATGACCGGCGGTACCGTCGTGGTGCTGGGCGAGACCGGCCGCAACTTCGCGGCGGGCATGTCGGGCGGCGTGGCCTATGTGTACGACCCGAAGGGCGAGTTCGAGGGCAAGTGCAATACCGCGATGGTGAACCTGGAATCGGTGCTGCCGACCAAGCAGCAAGGCGACAAGGCAGGCTGGCACAGCCAGACCCGCGACGGCGAGCGCGAATCGGACGAAACCATCCTGCGCCGCCTGATCGAACGCCACTTCAAGCACACGGGTTCCACCCGCGCGCGCAACCTGCTCGACGACTGGGCCAACAGCCGCACCAAGTTCGTCAAGGTCTTCCCGACCGACTACAAGCGGGCACTCGAGGAGATGCACAACTCGAGCATGGAAGAGGCGAACGACAAGATCGAGATGGCTGCTTAACCAACACACTTAAACAACGTCATCCCCGCGCAGGCGGGGACCCAAGTTTTGTGTGAGCTGACGATACGCGAACAAACTTAGGTCCCCGCCTCCGCGGGGATGACGAGTGGTGTTGGTTGACGCCACAGCTGAATATAGAGGAAAACAAACGTGGGCAAAATTACCGGCTTCATGGAATTCGCACGGCAGGAAGAGGGTCACCTCGAGCCGACCGATCGCGTCAAGAACTACAAGGAATTCGTCGTCACCCTGACCGACGGCCAGGCCAAGGTGCAGGGCGCGCGCTGCATGGATTGCGGCATCCCCTTCTGCAACACGGGCTGCCCGGTCAACAACATGATCCCGGACTGGAACGACCTGGTCTACCACGGCAACTACCGTGCGGCCGTGGAGAACCTCCACTCGACCAACAACTTCCCCGAAGTGACCGGCCGCATCTGCCCGGCGCCTTGCGAAGCCGCCTGCACCTTGGGCATCAACAATGAGCCGGTCGGCATCAAGTCGATCGAACGCAAGATCGCCGACAGCGGCTGGGAACACGGCTGGATCGTGCCGCAGCCCCCGGCAATCAAGACCGGCAAGAAGGTCGCCGTGGTCGGCTCCGGCCCCGCCGGCCTGGCCGCCGCCCAGCAGCTGGCGCGCGTCGGCCATGACGTCACGGTGTTCGAAAAGAGCGACCGCCTGGGCGGCCTGCTGCGCTACGGTATCCCCGACTTCAAGATGGAGAAGGACCTGATCGACCGCAGGATCGAGCAGATGCAGGCCGAGGGCGTGACCTTCCGCACCAGCGTCCTGATCGGCAAGGACTTCCCGGCCACCGTCAGCAACATGGCGCGCGACACCATCTTCCCGGAAGACCTGGAGAAGGACTTCGACGCCGTCGTCCTGGCCGGCGGCGCGGAACAGCCGCGCGACCTGCCGGTCCCGGGCCGCCAGCTCAAGGGCGTGCACTTCGCGATGGAATTCCTGCCGCAGCAGAACCGCGTCAACGCCGGCGACAAGCTGAAGGACCAGATCAAGGCCACCGGCAAGCACGTGATCGTGATCGGCGGCGGCGACACCGGTTCGGACTGCGTCGGCACCTCCAACCGTCACGGCGCGGCCTCGGTCACCCAGTTCGAGCTGATGCCCATGCCGCCCGAGCAGGAGAACAAGCCGCTGGTCTGGCCCTACTGGCCGACCCGCCTGCGCACCTCGTCCTCGCACGAGGAAGGCTGCCAGCGCGACTGGGCGGTGGCCACCAAGCGCCTGGAAGGCAAGGGCGGCAAGGTCGAGAAGCTGATCGCCTGCCGCGTCGAGTGGAAGGACGGGAAGATGGTCGAAGTGCCGGACTCGGAATTCGAGATGAAGGCCGACCTGGTGTTCCTGGCCATGGGCTTCGTCTCGCCGGTGCAGCAGGTGCTGGACGCCTTCGGCGTGCAGAAGGACGCCCGCGGCAATGCCCGCGCCACCACCGATGGCGAAGGCTGCTACCAGACCTCGTCGCCGAAGATCTTCGCCGCGGGCGACATGCGCCGCGGCCAGTCCCTGGTGGTGTGGGCGATCCGCGAAGGCCGCCAGTGCGCGCGCGCCGTCGACGAATTCCTGATGGGCAGTTCGGTCCTGCCGCGCTGATCACCGGTTTGCGGTTTTCCGTTTGGGCGGCCTAATGGCCGCCCTTTTTTCGGGGTACACAAGCCGTGGGACAGGGCCCGGTTCATAACATCGAGGCTCAGTCTGCGTCAGTAATAATTGCGCCATCTGATGAACGTACCGGCGCTATGACGGGCGCAAGGCTTTCAACCTACGGTCGCAGGCAAGCTGCCGATCAGCTTGCACCCACACTCCGTCGTGCATCCCTCGATCGCCACAGGCACGCCGTCGACTGTCAATGTGCCATGGGCGGTAACGATCTTGTTGACGCCATGCGGCTTGCCACCAGGGTAGGACTGCGGACAGTCGACTTTGTCTCCGAGCCGTGCAATCGCTCGGCCGCGAATATCGTGTGTGGGAGAACCGCTGATAACGGTGCCGCCATGATCGGTCTTATCGCCGACCGTGATAATCGTTTTTGGCATGTCGCTTCTAACAATCTGAACAATTCAATAGGTTGGCAGTGCGTCCGTTTCTGGCGCGACCGCGTCCTGTATTCCGTTCCACGGTGGGAGTTCGGCGGGAGGAAGAGGGAGTACCTTGTCGAGCAGCTTCAGTCTCAAATCAGGGTTGAGTTCCAGTGCTTCTGAAATCTTGTCGTAGCGATTTTCACGCTCGGCATCAGGCCCCAGTTCCAATTCGCGGAGCTTGCTAATGTGTTTCGGAGGCACTTGGCTCCAATATTGATCCCTAAAAAACAGCATCAACGAAACTGCCGCCTCCTTGTCTCCAAAGCGGATACCATCTTGATAATACTTGAGCGCCTCGGCAAACTGGCCGCGTACCTCTGCGATAGTACCTAACAAGTTAGCGGCCGGACCATGTTCCTGTTGATAAGCACACATCCTTAGGGCAAGGGCATCATCATGCCTCTTGGCGTTTTCGTAGGCCTCTGCTAGCGCCATTTGTGCGTCTGGACTGCCCAGCTCAGCTGCCCTGCGGTAGTAGGCCCATGAGATCACTTCGTCCATGGCGGCGCCACCATAGCCGTACTGGTATGCGACTCCAAGATCGTAGTAGCCCCATGCTTGGCCGGCAACGACCGCCTGACGGATAATCCGTACCCCTTTCTCGGGCTCAGAGTCGAGCACCTTATTTGTGTCGAGCGGGCCTAACCCTTCAAGGTAAAAGTGCGCTAGCAGCGCCCGCGCACCCCAATCGCCTTTCTCTGCCGCTAGCGTGACGTCGGCTAGGATGCTTTGCAGTTCCTCACGCGTAAATTCGAACTCTTTCTTGCTGCGCCAGAAGTTGCGGGCCTTTATGTAGAGGCGGTAGGCCTCAGGATCACGCTGGTGTGGCATATGATCCTTCCAACGTCCACACACCGGTCGAGGATCGGTGACCTTGAATTCGTAAAGACCGGGTGGCATGGTATGCATGGCAACGTACTCCAAGTGAGCGCGGTATTTAAGACCGCCAAATGCAAACGTTCCGGCGAGTGCGGCAAAGGATAGCCAACGAATCGCTGCCGGCACATTGTCTTGAATATTCAAGGTGGGAACGCTGACGCTGGACGGAGTGGGATCCTTGAAATTGAAGGCATTCAGGACAAGGCTTGAGGGGATGGCTTGACGCTCCGGCGACCAGCGGTCGATGGCATCCTCTTCCAGCGCGCTGCCTTCACCATGGAAGCGGACTTCCACGGCACCGTCGATTGCGGGCGCTTGCGTCGAATTGCTGCCAATGACGAGCTTGTGGCCGCTGGCGTCATGCTCGTACCAGTAGTACCAGCCTGAGGCTTCCCAACGCCGGCTCAGGTAGTTGAAATCGGTCTCGTCGAACTGGCAGGCGTCTGTCATGACGGGATCGTCCCCGGTCACGCGCCAATCCCATTGGGCCCGCGCGCCGTAGTCCCGGAATATCTCTTCCGTCTGGTCCCGCAGGCTTTTCCCATGGAACAGGTAGTTATCCTTGCGCAGGCCAAGGAATTTCAGCCAGGGACCGAGCCTTGCTTCGTAAAAGGTGATGCCACCATCGGAATGGATGCGGCGGAAGCTGAACACGTAGCCGGAGAAGTAGCGCAAGCTGCCATCCCTGCGTACCAGTTCGATATTGAGCAGCTTGCCTTGCATCTCCTTGAGGGCAAGGTCGGAGGCGTCGCACAGCAACTCGACCGTGAACTCGAAATCCCTCGACAGGCTTTCCGTTGCGTCGATCTTGTTGACAAGGAGTTGGGCGCCCGGGGCGTCATCCTTGGGGAAAGACAGGCGAAGGATACGGTCGTGCTGCCTGTCATGAAGCAAATCGTGAATGGACCGACGTAAGTGACTCATGCGCGGTCCTGGACGTGCTCGATGTAGAGGTAGGGGATGGTCAGGGCAGCGACAGGATGTGTAACACGATTGAAGCTGGATTGCCTTGTCATATTCCTCACCTAGAAACGACGTTGCTCGTTGAACGAGCAAACAGCATTATCCAAGTTGACATCGAGGAACTTGACCAACCGCAAGCTGAAAAACGCAGTTGATCGCAGCAAATGTTGAGAGCGGACTTCGGCGACGGAAAGCAACTCGGCCCTGCTAACGCAGGCTCACCTCTTCGGGTGACACCCGCCGGGCTGCCATATTCTTTCAAAGCAATTAACAAGCATTGCTGCATTGCAGCATCTCCAGCTGTGAAATAAGCGTCTTCACTCCCTTTTTAGGTAACTTCCCCCACCCAGGTGGTGGGTTGCCTCTGAGCATTTGTTGATATAATTCAACAAATTACGATTGTGTGAGACATACATATCTCTTCAAAAACAACTACTTACGAGCATAAAATTAGTGACTCGTGAGTTAGTTGTGTTGTAATCGCACGTCGATCCAGCCTCCAAAACGGAGGGGCCGCCAGCAAGCCTTGCCCTTTCTGCACTACAATACCGAATTCCCCAAATATTAATTACGCTGTGCCAAACCTAGTCGAAATTCGCGATCTGCACTTTGCGTACGGAGAGCGTTCCATCCTGTCGAACCTCCGCATGGACTTCCCACGCGGCAAGCTCATTGCCGTCATGGGTGGTTCAGGCTGTGGCAAGACCACTGTGCTGCGCCTGATCGGCGGCCAGATCCGCCCCCAGCGCGGCGAAGTCCGCGTCGGCGGTGAAGTCGTGCACCAGCTCGACACCGACGGCCTCTACCGTCTGCGTCGCCGCATGGGCATGCTGTTCCAGTTCGGCGCCCTGTTCACCGACCTGTCAGTCTTCGATAACGTGGCCTTCCCGCTGCGCGAGCACACGAACCTGCCGGAAGAGCTGATCCGCGACCTCGTGTTGATGAAGCTCAACGCCGTCGGCCTGCGCAATGCGCACCGCCTGAAACCGGCCGAGATCTCGGGCGGCATGGCCCGCCGCGTCGCCGTTGCCCGCGCGGTCGCGCTGGACCCCGAACTGATCATGTACGACGAGCCCTTCGCCGGCCTCGACCCGATCTCGATGGGCGTCACCGCCAACCTGATCCGCAACCTGAACGACGCCCTCGGCTCGACCTCGATCCTGGTCTCGCACGACGTGCACGAATGCTTCGCCATCGCCGACTATGTGTACTTCATGTCGGCAGGCAAGATCGTCGCGGAAGGCACGCCGGCCGAGCTGCGCGTCTCGGAAGACCCCTACGTGAAGCAGTTCGTCAACGCGGCCCCGGACGGCCCCGTGCCCTTCCACTACCCCGGCAAATCGCTGGCCGAGGACCTGGGCCTGGGAGCGAGCAAATGATCGCCCGCATCCTGGAAACCATCGGCCGCACCGTGCGTGAAAGCATCGCCAGCCTGGGCTTCGCCACCCGCGCCTTCTTCAACCTGCTGGGCGTGTCGCTGGGGGCCTTCCGCCGCCCCGCGCTGATCTCGGAGCAGGTCCACTTCATCGGCAACTATTCGCTGGTGATCATCATCGTGTCCGGCCTGTTCGTCGGCATGGTGCTGGGCCTGCAGGGTTATTACACCCTGAACCAGTACGGCGCCGAGCAGAAGCTGGGCCAGGTGGTGGCGCTGGCGCTGACCCGCGAACTGGGCCCGGTCGTGACCGCGCTGCTGTTCGCCGGCCGCGCCGGCACCTCGCTCACCGCGCAGATCGGCCTCATGAAAGCCGGCGAGCAGCTGTCCGCCATGGAAATGATGGCGATTAACCCGGTGCAGCGCGTGCTCGCGCCGCGTTTCTGGGCCGGCGTGATCGCCATGCCGGTGCTGGCCACCGTGTTCTCGGCCGTCGGCGTGCTGGGCGGCTACCTGGTCGGCGTGCAGCTGATCGGCGTGGACGAAGGCGCATTCTGGTCGCAGATGCAGTCCGGCGTCGATGTGCGAGCTGACGTACTGAACGGTGTGCTGAAGAGCTTTATCTTTGGTGTCGCGGTGACCTTTACTGCCCTGTTCCAGGGCTATCAGGCCCAGCCGACGCCGGAAGACGTGTCGCGCGCCACCACGCGCACCGTCGTGATCGCTTCGCTGATGGTCTGGGGGCTGGACTTCATCATGACCGCCCTGATGTTCAACAAGTAAAGAATTAATTCGTTCCGTAAGGTATTCACATGCATCGCAAAACTATCGACGTCTGGGTCGGCCTGTTCGTCCTGCTGGGTCTGGCCTCGCTGCTGTTCCTGGCCCTGAAGGCCGGCAACATGAGCACCATTTCGTTTAGCAAGACCTATGCCGTGACTGGCAAGTTCGACAACATCGGCGGCCTCAAGCCGCAGGCGCCGGTCAAGAGCGCCGGTGTCGTGGTCGGCCGCGTGGGCGAGATCAGCTTCGACGACAAGACCTACCAGGCCTTGGTGCGCCTCGATCTCGAGCCCTCGTATAAATTCCCGAAGGACAGCTCGCTCAAGATCTTGACCGCTGGCCTGCTGGGTGAGCAGTACATCGGCATCGAACCGGGTGGCGACACCCAGAACCTGGTCGACGGCGACCGCATCAACCGCACCCAGTCGGCTGCGGTGCTGGAAGACCTGATCAACCAATTTATTTATAGCAAGGCCGCTGAAGGAAAGGAAGGTAGCGAATGAACCACGTTCCCCGTACCGCCAGCCGCGCCTCCGCGCTTGCCGCCGTCGCGGCAGTGCTGACGCTCACCGGCTGCGCCTCGACCGCGACCAATCCGCAGGATCCGTTCGAAGGCTATAACCGCGCGGTGTTCAGCTTCAACGATGCAGTCGACCGCACCGTGCTCAAGCCGACCGCCACCGCCTACAAGGACTACACCCCGGGCCCCGTCCAGACCGGCGTGAACAATTTCTTCGGCAACCTGTCGGACGCCTGGAGCGGCGTCAATAACTTGCTGCAAGGCAAGGGGCAGGCGGGCGTGGGCGACTTGACCCGTTTCGCCTTCAACTCGACCTTCGGTATTCTGGGCGTGCTCGACATCGCTTCGGAAGCGGGTATCCCGAAACACAACGAGGATTTCGGCCAGACCCTGGGCGTCTGGGGCGTTCCAAGCGGCCCCTACTTGATGTTGCCATTGTTGGGCCCATCTACGGTCCGTGACACCGCGGCCTTGCCGGCCGACATAGGCGCCGACATCTGGAAATATAAGCAGCCTGACAACTGGCGCAACATCGGCAACGTCGTGCGCGTGGTCGACAAGCGCGCCACCTTGCTGGACGCCACCAGCCTGCTGGAAGACGCCGCCCTGGACCGCTACGACTTCATCCGCGACGGCTACATGCAGCGCCGCCAGAGCCAGGTCTACGACGGCAATCCGCCGGAAGCTCCTGCGGAAAAGGATGCGGATTCACAAGTTGTTCCGCAGCCGGTGTCATCCGAAAAGCAGTAAGAAGAGTTAACCGGTTAGTGCCGCGAACCGTCCCACCGGGCCGGTTGCGCGGCTGCCAACGAAAGGAAAAGCCCTACATGAAGCCACTCATCCAGTTGATCGCCACCGCGACCGCCAGCGTCGCCTTCGCCACCGCCGCCATCGCCGCGCCGGCCGCCACCGCAGAAGCGCCGGACGTCTTCGTCAAGCGCATCAGCACCGAGATCCTCGACGCCGTCAAGGCCGACAAGGAAATCCAGGCCGGCAACCGCAACAAGATCATGAGCCTGGTGAACACCAAGATCCTGCCGTACGTCGATTCCGAAAAGATGACCCAGCAGGCGGCCGGCCGCTTCTGGCGCCAGGCCACCCCGGAGCAGCAGAAGCGCCTGTCGGACGAGTTCCGCACCCTGCTGGTGTACACCTACGCCGGCGCGCTGTCGCAGGTCGACAACCAGACCGTCGAGTTCAAGCCGCTGCGCGCCGAGCCGGGCGCCACCGACGTCGAAGTGCGTTCGCAGGTGAACGTCTCGCGCGGCGAGCCGGTCACCCTGAACTACCGCGTCGCCAAGGGCGCGCAGGGCTGGAAGATCTATGACCTGAATGTGATGGGCGCCTGGCTGGTCGAGACCTACAAGGGCACCTTCACCAGCCAGATCAACAAGGGCGGCATCGATGGCCTGATCAAGACCCTGGCCGAACGCAACGCGCAGCTGGCCAACAAGCCGCTGAAGGCGCCGAAGTAATGGCCGAGGCCAACGTCATGCTCTCGCTCGACGCCCTGACCTTCCAGACCGCACCCGCGGCGCTGGAGCAGGGTGCGCAGGCGATCCGGGCCGGCGAAACCGTGTTCGACCTGGGCGGCGTCAAGGCCGCCGATTCGTCGGGCGTGGCCATGCTGCTGGCCTGGCAGCGCCGCGCGCAACAGGCGGGCCAGCGCCTCAGCTTCATCAACGTTCCCGAGAACGTGCGCACCCTGGCGGCCCTGTACGGGGTCGACTCGCTGCTGCCGCAGCAATGATGCGCGGCGGGCTCGCCCGCCGCCTTCTTTTTCTTCCGCCGCCACAGCAGGGCGCGCCGCGAAAATCCCCTGTCGCTCTTGACATTGCGAATTCCCCTATAATGGGCTGTTTCACCGCACCGTCCCGCGCGTCCGCGCCTCCCCAACAAGAATGACAGCGATCCAGATCAGCAACGTCGAGAAAAGCTACAAGGGCTTCAAGGCCCTCAAGGGCGTTTCCCTGACCATCGAGGAAGGCGAATTCTTCGGCCTTCTCGGCCCGAACGGCGCCGGCAAGACCACCTTGATTTCCACCATCGCGGGCCTGATCCGCCCCGACGCCGGCAGCGTGCGCGTGCACGGCCACGACGTGGTGGGCGACTTCCGCGAAGCGCGCATGCGCCTGGGCGTGGTGCCGCAGGAGCTGGTGTTCGATCCCTTCTTCACGGTGCGCGAAACCCTTCGCCTGCAGTCCGGCTACTTCGGGATCAAGAACAACGACGCCTGGATCGACGAGGTGATGCACAACCTCGACCTGACCAACAAGGCCGACGTCAACATGCGTGCCCTGTCCGGCGGCATGAAGCGGCGCGTGCTGGTGGCCCAGGCCCTGGTGCACAAGCCGCCCGTGATCGTGCTCGACGAACCGACCGCCGGCGTGGACGTGGAGCTGCGCCAGACCCTGTGGAAGTTCATCTCGCGCCTGAACCGCGAAGGCCACACCGTGGTCCTGACCACCCACTACCTGGAAGAAGCCCAGGCCATGTGCCAGCGCGTGGCCATGCTCAAGCTGGGCCAGGTGGTGGCGCTGGACACCATGCCCAACCTGCTGCGCCGCGTGTCCGGCTCGCAGCTGGTGGTGCACCTCAAGAGCGGCGACCTGCCGGACGGCCTGCGCCACCTGGTCTCGCACGACGAGCATAACAACGGCAACAAGTACACCTTGCGCGTGAACGACTATTCCGAGGTGGAGCCGATCCTGGCGCGCCTGCGCGAATCCGGCGCCGTCATCGACGAGATGCAGCTCGAGCAGGCCGACCTGGAAGACATCTTCATCCAGATCATGGAGGAGGGCAAGCAATGAACCTGTTCTCCGTGGGCTTCCGCACCCTGTTCTACAAGGAGTCGCTGCGCTTCTGGAAAGTCGCGACCCAGACCGTGGCCGCGCCGATCGTCACCGCCATGCTCTACCTGCTGATCTTCGGCCACGTGCTCGACGGCCGGATCGAGATGCTGGAAGGCGTGTCCTACACCGCCTTCCTGATCCCGGGCCTGGTGATGATGAGCGTGCTGCAGAACGCATTCGCCAACTCCTCGTCCTCGCTGATCCAGTCGAAGATCACCGGCAACCTGGTCTTCATCCTGCTGCCGCCGCTGTCGCATGCCGAGATCCTGTCGGCCTACGTGCTGGCCTCGGTGCTGCGCGGGATCGCGGTCGGGGCCGGCGTGTTCCTGGTCACCGCCTGGTTCGCCCACCTGAGTTTCGTGGCGCCGCTGTGGATCGTGGCCTTCGCCTTCCTAGGCGCGGCCATCCTCGGCACCATGGGCGTGATCGCCGGCATCTGGGCCGAGAAATTCGACCAGCTGGCCGCCTTCCAGAACTTCCTGATCATGCCCGCCACCTTCCTGGCCGGCGTGTTCTATTCGATCCAAAAACTGCCGCCCTTCTGGCTCGCCGTCTCGCATTTCAACCCGTTCTTTTATATGATTGACGGGTTCCGCTACGGTTTCTTCGGCAAGTCCGACGTCTCGCCCTGGACCAGCCTGGCCATCGTCGCCGTGTTCTTCGCGGTGCTGGCGGCAATTGCGATCAACATGCTCAAGCGTGGCTACAAGCTGCGCCACTAATAAAGAATTCACTTGGAGTTTGTCGTGGAAACCACACCAGAACTGATCCACAGCTACATCAGCGCCGGCCTCGAATGCACCCATTTGCAGGTCGAAGGCGACGGCCGCCACTTCACGGCCGTGATTGTGTCGCCGGCCTTCGCCGGCAAGCGCCCGATCCAGCGCCACCAGTTGGTGTACGCCGCGCTCGGCGACCGCATGCGCGAGGAAATCCACGCGCTGTCGATGAAAACCCTGACCCCTGAAGAATTCGGAGGCTAAGCATGGACAAGCTCCAGATCGTCGGCGGCAAGCGCCTGAACGGTGAAATCCCGGTATCCGGCGCCAAGAACGCGGCGCTGCCCATCCTGTGCGCCGGCCTGCTCACGGCAGGCGATGTGCGCCTGTCGAACGTGCCGCGCCTGCACGACGTGCGCACCATGCTGCGCCTGCTCGAACAGACCGGCCTCAAGGTCGACCAGGACGACGAGAACGTCACCCTGAACGGCGCCAACATCACCTCGCTGGAAGCTCCCTACGAGCTGGTCAAGACCATGCGCGCCTCGATCCTGGTGCTCGGCCCGCTGCTGGCGCGCTTCGGCGAAGCCAAGGTCTCGCTGCCGGGCGGCTGCGCCATCGGCTCGCGCCCCGTCGACCAGCACATCAAGGGCCTGCGCCAGATGGGCGCCGAGATCACCATCGAAGGCGGCTACATCTACGCCAAGGCGCCCAACAAGCTGCAGGGCGCGCGCATCCACACCGACATGATCACCGTGACCGGCACCGAGAACTTCCTGATGGCCGCCACCCTGGCCGTCGGCGAGACCGTGCTGGAAAACGCCGCGCGCGAGCCGGAAGTGACCGACCTGGCCAACCTCCTGGTGTCCATGGGCGCGAAGATCGAAGGCATCGGCACCGACCGCCTGGTGATCCAGGGCGTGCCCGAACTGCACGGCGCCGAACACGCGGTGATTTCGGACCGCATCGAAGCCGCCACCTTCCTGTGCGCGGTTGCGGCCACCGGCGGCGAGATCGTGCTGACCAACACCCGCACCGACATCTTCGACGTGGCCCTCGACAAGCTGCGCGAAATGGGGCTGCAACTGAGCGTGTCCGGCAACACCATCCGCGCGCGCATGGACGGCCGCCCGAACCCGGTATCCTTCCGCACCACCGAATATCCGGGCTTCCCGACCGACATGCAGGCCCAGTTCATGGCCGTGAACACGATCGCCTCGGGCCCGAGCCGCGTGACCGAGACCATCTTCGAAAACCGCTTCATGCACGTGCAGGAAATGAACCGCCTGGGCGCCTCGATCCACACCGAAGGCAACACCGCCTTCATCAAGGGCGTGGACCGCCTGGTCGGCGCGCCCGTGATGGCGACCGACCTGCGCGCCTCGGCCTCGCTGGTGATCGCCGGCATGGCGGCCGAAGGCACGACCCTGGTGGACCGCATCTACCACCTGGACCGCGGCTACGACCGCATGGAAGTAAAGCTGTCGGCCGTGGGCGCCGACATCGTCCGCATCAAGTAAGCATGAATCCGAACAGTCAAAACACGAGTTCCGGCCTGATCCTGGCGCTGTCCAAGGGCCGCATCTTCGAAGATACCCTGCCGCTGCTCGCGGCGGCGGGCATCGAGGTGCTGGAAAACCCCGAGACCTCGCGCAAGCTGATCCTGCCGACCAACGACCCCGGCGTGCGCGTGCTGATCGTGCGCGCCAGCGACGTGCCGACCTATGTCCAGCACGGCGCCGCCGACTTCGGCGTGGCCGGCAAGGACGTGCTGCTCGAGCATGGCGGCGAAGGCCTGTACCAGCCGATCGACCTGCAGATCGCCAAATGCCGCATGTCGGTCGCGGTGAATGCCGGCTTCGACTACGACACCGCGGTGCGCCAGGGCGCGCGCCTGCGCGTGGCGACCAAGTTCGTCAACACCGCGCGCGAGCACTTCGCGGCCAAGGGCGTGCACGTCGACCTGATCAAGCTGTACGGCTCGATGGAACTGGCGCCGCTGGTCGGCCTGTCGGACGCCATCGTCGACGTGGTCTCGACCGGCGGCACCCTGCGCGCCAACAACCTGGTCGAAGTCGAAAAGATCATGGACATCTCCTCGCGCCTGGTGGTCAACCAGGCCGCGCTCAAGCTCAAGCGCGAGCGCCTGCAACCGATCCTCGACGCCTTCCAACGCGCGTCCCAACAAACAGGCTGAACATGGCAGTACAGATCCGCAAGCTCGACTCCACCGCTCCCGATTTCAAGGCCACCCTGGACGCGCTGCTGGCGTTCGAGGCGGAGACCGACGACGCCATCGAAACGGCGGTCGCGAGGATCCTTGCGGACGTCAAACAGCGCGGCAACGCCGCCGTCCTGGAGTACACCAACAAGTTCGACCGCATCCCGAACGGCGGTGCGTCCTCGATGGACGCCTTCGACATTGGGCAGGCGGAACTCATTGAGGCCCTGGCCGCGATCCCGGAAGCCCAGCGCGCCGCGCTGCGCACCGCCGCCGAGCGCATCCGCGTGTTCCACGAGCGCCAGAAGCAGGAGCTGAACGGTTTCACCTTCACCGAGCCTGACGGCACCGTGCTGGGCCAGCGCGTGACGCCGCTGGACCGTGTCGGCATCTATGTCCCGGGCGGCAAGGCCGCCTACCCCTCGTCAGTGCTGATGAATGCGATTCCCGCGCAGGTGGCGGGCGTCAAGGAAATCGTCATGGTGGTCCCGACCCCGGACGGCGTGAAGAACCGCATGGTGTTGGCCGCCGCCGCGATTGCCGGCGTGACCCGCGTGATCACCATCGGCGGCGCCCAGGCGGTCGGCGCGCTGGCCTATGGCACCGAGACCATCCCGGCGGTGGACAAGATCGTCGGCCCCGGCAATGCGTTTGTCGCCTCGGCCAAGCGCCGCGTGTTCGGCACCGTGGGCATCGACATGATCGCCGGTCCCTCCGAGATCCTGGTGCTGTGCGACGGCACCACCGATCCGGACTGGGTGGCGATGGACCTGTTCTCGCAGGCCGAGCATGACGAGCTGGCGCAAGCCATCCTGCTGTGCCCGGACGCGGACTACATCGCGCAAGTGGAGCAGAGCATCCACAAGCTGCTGCCGGCCATGCCGCGTCATGAAACCATCACGACGTCGCTCAGCGACCGCGGCGCCCTGATCAAGGTGCGCGACATGGAGGAGGCTTGCGAGATCGCCAACGCCATCGCCGCCGAGCACCTGGAGATTTCGGCCGAGGAGCCGATGCAGTGGGCGGACAAGATCCGCCACGCGGGCGCCATGTTCCTGGGCCGCTTCTCGTCCGAATCGCTGGGCGACTACTGCTGCGGTCCGAACCATGTGCTGCCGACTTCGCGCACGGCGCGCTTCTCCTCGCCGCTGGGCGTGTACGACTTCCAGAAGCGCTCGTCCATCATCCAGGTGAGCGAGCAGGGAGCGCAAACCCTGGGCAAGGTGGCGGCCGAACTGGCCTATGGCGAAGGCCTGCAGGCCCACGCAAGGAGCGCAGAACTGCGCATTAAAACGTCATGACGGACTGGGTCAACCAGGTCTTCTGCGAAGATGCGCTCGAAGGAATCGCGCGCATCCCGGATGCATCCATCGACCTGATCCTGACCGACCCACCCTACAACCTCGGCAAGGACTACGGCAACGCCTCCGACCAGCAGAGCGTCGAAGCCTACCTGGCCTGGACCGAGCAGTGGATCGCCGCCGTGCTGCCCAAGCTGAAGGCCAACGGCAGCCTGTACATCTTCCTGACCTGGCGCTTCGCGCCCGAGATCTTCGTCATGCTGAAAAAACGCATGACCATGATGAACGAGATCATCTGGGACCGCCGCGTGCCCTCGATGGGCGGCAGCGTGCGCAGCTTCAGCTCGGTGCACGACACCATCGGCTTCTTCGTCAACCGCAAGGACTACTACTTCGACCTGGACGCGGTGCGCATTCCCTACGATGCCGAGACCAAGAAAGCCCGTTCGCGCTCGATCTTCGTCGGTGCCAAGTGGCTGGAAGTGGGCTACAACCCGAAGGACGTGTGGAGTGTGTCGCGCCTGCACCGCGAGCACCCGGAGCGTGCCGACCACCCGACCCAGAAGCCGCTGGAGATCATCGAGCGCATGGTCAAGGCCTCCTGCCCGCCGGGCGGCGTGGTGCTCGACCCCTTCATGGGCAGCGGCACCACGGCGATTGCCGCCAAGCGCCTGGGGCGCCAGTTCACCGGCTTCGAGCTGAACCCGGTCTATTGCGAGATCATCCAGGCACGCCTGGCCGCGCCGGAAGTCCCGCTGGCGGCGAAAGTCGCTGCGAAGAAACGCAAGGCGGCGGCCAAGGGGGCCATTGCCATTACCTCTGAAGGAAACCCATGAGCGCCATCGACAAGCTGATCGACAACACCATCCGTGCCGACGTGCGTGCGATCGGCAGCTACCATGTGCCGGACGCCAGCGGCTACATCAAGCTCGATGCGATGGAGAACCCCTACGAGCTGCCGGAAGAGCTGCGCCGCGAGCTGGGCGCGCGTCTGGCCGACGCCGCCCTGAACCGCTATCCGGTGCCGTCCTACCGCACGATCAAGTCCAAGATCTGCGCCAAGCTGGGCGTGCCTGCCGGCTACGGCGTGCTTCTGGGCAACGGCTCGGACGAGCTGATCACCATCCTGGCCACCGCCGTCGCCAAACAGGACCGGCGCGCCGTGATCATGGCCCCGATCCCGGCGTTCGTGATGTTCTCGCGCTCGGCCCAGTTTGCCGGCGCCGATTTCGTCGGCGTGCCGGTAAAAGCCGACTTCTCGCTCGACCGCGACGCCATGCTGGCCGCCATCGAGCAGCACAAGCCTTCGCTGGTCTTCCTGGCCTACCCGAACAATCCGACCGGCAACCTGTTCGACGCCGCCGACATGGAAGCGGTGATCCGCGCCCTGGGCGACACCGGGATTGCCGTGGTGGACGAGGCTTACCAGCCCTTCGCCCACAAGAGCTTCATGGGCCGCCTGCCGGAATTCCACAACCTGGTCGTGATGCGCACCTTGTCCAAGCTGGGCCTGGCCGGCATCCGCCTGGGCTATTTGTCGGGCCACGCCGCCTTGCTGGAGCAGTTCGAGAAAGTCCGTCCACCCTATAACGTGAACGTGCTGACCCAGGTGGCGGCCGAGTTCGCGCTCGACCACCTCGACGTGCTCGACCGCCAGGCCGAGCAGATCAATGCCGAGCGAAGCCGCCTGGCCGCCGAACTGGCGGCCTTGCCGGGGGTCGAAGTCTTCCCGTCCGCCGCGAATTTCATCTCGCTGCGGGTGCCGGACGCCGACGCCGTCTGCGCACATCTCCATGCCGAGAAGGTCCTGATCAAAAATTTGAGTAAAATGCATAAGCTGCTGACGAACTGCATTCGCGTCACGGTCAGCACCCCGGAAGAAAACACCCAATTCCTGACTGCCCTGAAAGCGTCCCTGTAACCGGTCTCTCCCCGAGGGGGGAGACCGACTGACGAGCACCCTGCAATGACCCGCACCGCCGAAATCACGCGCAACACCAACGAGACGCAGATCCGCGTCGCGATCAACCTCGACGGCACCGGCCGCCAGAAGCTCAATACCGGCGTCCCCTTCCTCGACCACATGCTGGACCAGATCGCGCGCCATGGCATGATCGACCTCGAAGTCGAGGCCGTCGGCGACCTGCACATCGATGCGCACCATACCGTCGAGGACACCGGCATCACCCTCGGCATGGCGGTGGCCAAGGCCGTGGGCGACAAGAAGGGCATCCGCCGCTACGGCCACTCCTATGTGCCGCTGGACGAGGCGCTGTCGCGCGTGGTCATCGATTTCTCGGGGCGTCCGGGGCTGGAAATGCACATTCCCTTCACCCGCGCCATGATCGGCACCTTCGACGTCGACCTGACCGGCGAATTCTTCCGCGGCTTCGTCAACCATGCCGGCGTGACCTTGCACATCGACAACCTGCGCGGCGTGAACGCGCACCATCAGTGCGAAACCGTGTTCAAGGCTTTTGGCCGCGCCCTGCGCATGGCTACCGAGCTGGACGAGCGCGCGGCCGGCATCATTCCTTCGACCAAAGGCAGCCTCTGACACCATGGCGAACAAGATTGTGGTGGTGGATGGCCTCGGCAACCTGCGCTCGGTAGCGCAGGCCCTGCGCGCGGCCGACCCTGAAGCCGACGTGCTGGTCTCGAACAATGCCGCCGACATCGACGCGGCCGACCGCATCGTCCTGCCCGGCCAGGGGGCGATGCGCGACTGCATGAGCAGCCTGCGCGAATCCGGCGCCGAGGAAGCCCTGCTGCGCGCCGTGAGAAACAAGCCTGTCATGGGCGTGTGCGTGGGTGAGCAGATGCTGTTCGACTCCAGCGAAGAGAACGACGGCACCCCCGGCCTGGGCCTGCTGCCCGGCAAGGTGGTGCGCTTCCAGCTCGACGGCAAGCTGCAGGCCGACGGTTCGCGCTTCAAGGTCCCGCAGATGGGCTGGAACCGCGTGCGCCAGGCCCGCGCCCACGCGCTGTGGGAAGGCGTCGCCGACAACAGCTATTTCTATTTCGTGCACAGCTATTACGCGGTGCCGGACAATCCGCTAGATACCATCGGCGAGGCCGACTACGGCGCGCCGTATTGCTGTGCAGTGGCGCGCGACAACCTCGTCGCCACCCAGTTCCACCCCGAGAAGAGCGCCGCCGCAGGGCTGCGCCTGTACCGCAACTTCATCCACTGGAAACCGTGAACGCCCGCGTTCACCCACAACCGTCAACCAACCGACAACCATCATGCTGCTGATCCCCGCCATCGACCTGAAAGACGGTCACTGCGTTCGCCTGAAACAAGGCGATATGGACCTCGCCACCGTGTTTTCCGAAGATCCCGCCGAGATGGCGCTGCATTGGCTCAAGAAGGGCGCGCGCCGGCTGCACCTGGTGGACCTGAACGGCGCGTTCGCGGGCAAGCCCAAGAACGAAGAAGCGATCAAATCGATCCTGCAAGTGGTGCAGGAGTACGCCGAACAGAACGAACTGGAAGAGATTCCGGTCCAGCTGGGCGGCGGCATCCGCGACCTCGACACCATCGAGCGCTACCTGGACGACGGCATCAGCTACATCATCGTCGGCACCGCCGCGGTGAAGAACCCGGGCTTCCTGCACGACGCCTGCGGCGCCTTCCCGGGCAGCATCATCGTCGGCCTGGACGCCAAGGACGGCAAGGTCGCCACCGACGGCTGGAGCAAGATGTCGGGCCACGAGGTCATCGACCTGGCCAAGAAGTTCGAAGGCTATGGCGTGGAATCGATCGTCTACACCGACATCGGCCGCGACGGCATGATGGCCGGCGTCAACATCGAAGCCACCGTCAAGCTGGCCCAGGCGGTGCGCATCCCGATCATCGCCTCGGGCGGCGTGCACAACCTGGCCGACGTGGAAGCGCTGTGCGCGGTGCAGGACGAAGGCATCGAAGGCGTGATCTGCGGCCGTTCGATTTATGAAGGCACGCTGGACCTGACCAGTGCGCAGGTGCGTGCCGATGAACTGACCGAGGGTGCGGACGCTTAAAACACCGTCGTTCCGGCGAAGGCCGGAACCCAAGTTTGCTTGCGTATCGACTGCTCAAGCAGAACCTGGATCCCGGCCTTCGCCGGGATGACGAGTTGAAGCCAACGCAAAAAATCTTATGCTCGCAAAACGCATCATCCCCTGCCTCGACGTCACCGGCGGCCGTGTGGTCAAGGGCGTCAACTTCACCGAGCTGCGCGACGCCGGCGACCCGGTGGAAATCGCCCGCCGCTACGACGGGCAGGGCGCCGACGAGATCACCTTCCTCGACATCACCGCCTCGAGCGACGGCCGCGACCTGATCCTGCCGATCATCGAAGCCGTGGCCTCGACCGTCTTCATTCCGCTGACCGTCGGTGGCGGCGTGCGCAAGGTCGAGGACGTGCGCCGCCTGCTCAACGCCGGCGCCGACAAGGTCAGCATGAACACCTCGGCCGTGACCAACCCGCAGCTGGTGTTCGACGCCTCGCAGAAGCACGGCTCCCAGTGCATCGTGGTCGCGATCGACGCCAAACAGGTCGCACCCGGCAAGTGGGAAGTCTTCACCCACGGCGGCCGCAACGCCACCGGCCTCGACGCCGTCGAGTGGGCGCGCAAGATGGAAAGCCTGGGCGCCGGCGAACTGCTGCTCACCTCGATGGACCGCGACGGCACCAAGGTCGGCTTCGACCTGGGCCTGACGCGCGCCGTCTCCGACGCGGTCGGCATCCCCGTGATCGCCTCCGGCGGCGTGGGCGGCCTGCAGGACCTGGCGGACGGCGTGCTGGAAGGCCACGCCGACGCGGTGCTGGCGGCCAGCATCTTCCACTACGGACAGCACACGGTCTTTGAGGCCAAGCGCTTCATGGCCGAGCGTGGCATCCCGATGCGCCTGGAGTGAGCATGGCGACCAATGCCAAATGGCTGAACAAGGTGCGCTGGGACGAACACGGCCTGGTGCCGGTGATCGCCCAGGAAGCGGCCACCGGCGACATCCTGATGTTCGCCTGGATGAACCGTGAAGCGCTGGCCAGGACCGCCGAGCTGGGCGAAGCCGTCTATTGGAGCCGCTCGCGCAAGAAGCTGTGGCACAAGGGCGAAGAGTCCGGCCACGTGCAGAAGGTGCTGGAAATGCGCCTCGACTGCGACGAGGACGTCGTGCTGCTCAAGATCGAGCAGGCGGGCGGCATCGCCTGCCACACGGGACGCCACTCCTGCTTCTTCCAGAAGTTCGACGGCGCCGACTGGCAGACTGCCGAGCCGGTGCTGAAGGACCCCGACACCATTTATTCCGCGGATAAGAAACCCTCATGAGCGTTACCCTGGCCCGTGTCGCGGCCGTGATCGAATCGCGCAAGCTGGAGAACGGCGGCGACCCCGACAAATCCTATGTGGCCAAGCTGTTCGCCAAGGGCGACGACGCCATCCTCAAGAAGATCGGCGAAGAAGCCACCGAGACCGTGATGGCCGCCAAGGACGCGCGCGTCTCGGGCGACGCCTCCAAGGTCCTGTACGAGTGCGCCGACCTGTGGTTCCACTCGATGGTGCTGCTGGCCCAGTTCAACCTGACGCCGCAGCAGGTGCTCGACGAACTGGCGCGCCGCGAAGGCCTGTCCGGCCTCGAGGAAAAGGCCGCGCGCAAGGAGTGAGCGCATACTCATGCTCCTGCCGCGGGCGTCCGCTGTCATAATCGTCATCCCAATGTCATGCGGCGCTGGTAGGATAGTCGAGTTTTCCAAATGGAAAGCACTGTAATCATCCGGAGACAAGATGGACAACTGCATTTTTTGCAAGATCGTCGCCAAGCAGATTCCGGCCGCCGTCGTCTACGAGGACGACGATGTGCTCGCATTCAAGGACATCAACCCGGCCGCGCCGGTGCACCTGCTGGTGATCCCGAAGCAGCACGTGGCGACCTTGTCCGACTGTACCGATGAGCACGCCGCCGTGCTGGGCAAGATGCTGGTGCTGGTGCCGAAACTTGCCGAAGAACACGGCGTGGCCGTGAAATCCGACGGCAACGGCGGACGCAGCGGCGGCTTCAAGACCCTGATCAACAGCGGGCCGGACGGCGGGCAAGAGGTCTATCACCTGCACCTGCACATGTACGGCGGCAAGCGTCCATGGCGGGGCTTAGGTACCTGATCCTGGACCTAAGTCCGGCCTAAGCTTTATATGGGGGCAAGTGTCCCCACATCGCGTATACTGAAACATACGCATTCCCGATTTACAGGCGCCAGGCGCCTTGCTAGGAGACAAACATGGGTTCGATGAGTATTTGGCACTGGGTGATTGTCCTGGTCGTCGTGATGCTGATTTTCGGCACCAAGAAGATCGGCAATATCGGTTCCGATCTCGGTAAAGCAGTGAAGGGCTTCAAGGACGGCGTGAAGGGCGACGAAGAGAAGGCCAATGCGGCCAACGGCACCGCCTCCACGACCCAGCCGCAGCAGGTCGCCGACAAGACGACCATCGACGTGGAAGCCCGCGACAAGACCCGTTCGTAATTCCCGGGTCCCATGATCGATCTCGGACTGTCCAAACTCGCGATCATCGGCGTTGTCGCGCTGATCGTGATCGGCCCTGAAAAACTGCCGAAGGTGGCGCGCATGGCGGGCACCCTGTACGGGCGCGCCCAGCGCTACCTGCACGACGTGAAGTCCGAAGTCAGCCGCGAGATCGAGCTGGACGAGCTGCGCAACCTGCACAAGGAAGTGCAGGAGAGCGCGCAATCGTTCAAGGACGAGGTCGAGCACACCGTCCACAGCCACGTCGACGAGGTCGAGGCGCTGTGGGACGGGCGCGCGGCCCACGATACCGGCATCAACGTGCCCGCCACGCCGCAGGACATCGAGCGCAAGGCGCGCGACTTCCGCCGCAAGAAGCTGGTGCGCACCTCCAGCGTGCCGGCCTGGTACAAGAACCGCCATGGCACCAAGCGCCATGTGATGTCGGGCGCGGCGCGGGTGCGCAAGTTCCGTCCGGCCGGCGTTCCGGCTGGCGCTAATTCGTCTTTTAAATCCTTCTTCTGATGACTGAGCAAGCCGGCGGCGAAGAAACCTTCATCTCCCACCTGGTCGAGCTGCGTGACCGCCTGGTCAAGGCGTCGATCGGGATCGCGCTCGTGTGCGCGGCGCTGATGCTGTGGCCGGGTCCTTCGCACATCTACGACCTCCTTGCCGCGCCGATGATCGCCTCGCTGCCGGCCGGTTCGAAGATGATCGCCACCGGCGTGATCTCGCCCTTCCTGGTGCCGATGAAGGTGACCCTGCTGCTGGCCTTCATCCTGTCGCTGCCCTGGGTGTTCTACCAGGCCTGGGCCTTCATCGCGCCCGGCCTGTATGCCCACGAAAAGCGCCTGGTGCTGCCGCTGGTGATTTCATCCTCGCTGCTGTTCATCGCCGGCGTGGCGTTCTGCTACTTCTTCGTGTTCGGCCGCGTGTTCCACTTCATCGGCGAGTTCGCGCCGCAGTCGATCGCGGTGACGCCGGACATCGAGAACTACCTCGACTTCGTCATGTCGATGTGCCTGGCCTTCGGTGTCACCTTCGAAGTCCCGGTGGTGGTGGTGATCCTGGTGCGCATGAACATGGTCAGCCTCCAGAAACTGCGCGAGATCCGTTCGTATGTGATCGTCGGCGCCTTCGTGATCGCCGCCATCGTCACGCCGCCGGACGTGGTCAGCCAGCTGGCGCTGGCAATTCCGATGTGCCTGCTCTACGAACTGGGCCTGTTGCTGGCGCCGGTGTTCGTCAGGGCGACGCAGAGGCCGGAAGAGACGGCCTAAACACACCTGGCACTGTACCAACGTCATCCCCGCGAAGGCGGGATCCAAGTTTGTTCGCGTGCCAACGACATGTGCCGTAGCGAACTATATGCAAGGAACTTGGGTCCCCGCCTGCGCGGGGATGACGATCTGGAGGCTGGTGGCAAGAGCAGGCTTACGGGCAGTTCCCGATGACGTAATACCCCGCCG
>CAMPHU010000047.1 GCA_946886065.1 uncultured Massilia sp.
GTGGATGGGTACATCGCCGAGCGCGGCCTGGCGCGGCAATCGGAGATGTTCGATCGCCAGGCCTTGCAGGATGCGCTGGCGCCCGACGCTCCCAGGTTCCGCATGCTGGTGGCGCACGCCCTTGCCGTGCCTGTGCTGCTGGAAGCCAGCGACATGCTGGCCGTGCTGCCCGCGCCGCTTGCCAGGAAGTTCTCGCTCAGCCATGGGCTCGCCGAGAGCGTCCTGCCTTATCCGTCGCGTCCCGTCCAGGTGCACGCGGTCTGGCACGAGCGAAGCGAACAGGATCCCGCGCACGCCTGGCTGCGCGGCCGCCTGGCGGAGCTTGCCGGCGGCATCGGCTCCTGAGCGGCGGGCCGGGTCAGAAGCGATAGGCTTCCCCGTCTTCCGGGACCAGTACGCGCCCCGGATCCATGTGGCGCTCGGCGATATAGGCGCGCAGGTCCTTGCGGTCATGCGTGCAATGCGCGATCGCTTCCATGTGGCTGGCGACGATGCGCGCGCGGGGCGCGGCCTGGTAGGCGCGGTACAGGTCTTCCTTGCCCATGATGAAGGCGCCGTCGTAGCCAAGCAGGCGTCCGTAACAGGCGTTCAGCACGATCACGTCCGGCCGGTATGCCTGCAGGGCGTCTTCGACGTGGCGGTTCCACAGGGTATCGCCGGCCACGTAGACCGTCTTGTAGCCGGGCCGCTGGAACACCACTCCCGAGGACTTGCCGAGGCGCTTGCCGCGGCCGGCAACCATCGCGTCCGTCCCGTGCTGGCCGCCGGTCCTGCTCAGGCGGGTGCCGTGGAAGTCGGCGTTTTGTCCCAGCACCTGGACGTTGACGAAGCCGGCCTTGCGGATGCTGTCCGCGTCGTCCTCGTCCTGGGCGAAGATCGGCATGGTGGAGGGCAGGCCGCGCTTGGCGGCCTCGTCCCAGTGGTCCAGGTGGGTATGGGTCACGATGACCGCATCGGCCTTGATCACTTCGGTCAGCGGCAGAGGCAAGTCCACCAGCGGATTTCTCAAGTGGCTGTTGTAGGTGCCCTCGAAAGCAGGGTAGGCTCCCTTGGCGCCCAGCATCGGGTCGATGAGGAAGGTGGTGCCGGCATAGTCGACCTTGATCGTGGCGTTGCGGATCTGCTGGACCTGGACTGCCGGTTCCGCGGAACGGAGCGCGGGCGCGCATCCGGCCAGAGCAATGGCCGCGGCGAAGGCTGCGCCGGTACGCAGGGTGGTCGGAATCATCGTGGTCTCCTTGGCGAGCGCTTGTCAGCGATAGTGGGCATCGTCGAGCAGCATGTCTTCGAAGAAGGCGCCGAAGCGGCGCCGGGGATCGAGCAGGTGGATTTCCAGGATCCAGCGCATCGCCGAGGGGTGTCCGTCGAAATCGGCCAGCGCGCCGGTATGCACGGCGGCATGCGGGAAGTCCGACACCCGGTGTCCTGGGAGTTCCGGGTCGAGCACCCATCCCATCTCGGCGGCGCGGCGCGCGGCGAAGTCGTACAGGGCGCGGCCGCTCGTACGCGTCGTCTGCCAGACATGGCGGACCTCGTGGAACAGGCGCTCGGCATCGCCCGCGCAGCGCGCATACTCGGGCGCCTCGCCGATGACGAAGCTTGCGCCGCCATCGCCCTCGCAATGTCCGATGCGCGGTGCGATGTCGATGAAGAAAATGTCGTTCTCGCCGAGCACGGCTCCGGGCGGGGACGAGCGCTTCATCGGCAGGATCGTGTTGGCGCCGAAGCGGATCCGCACCGGATGCCAGCTCAGCGTGTGTCCCTGTTCGGCGATGATGGTCCTGGCCAGTGCAACCGCGTCTTCCTCCACCATGCCGGGGTGGATGCGCGCCGCGATGGCGGCGATCGCACGGCGGGTTTCTGCGCGCGCCAGCAGCATTCCCTCCACCGAGAATGCCGGGCCCACCCGTTCTGCCGGAATGTTCATGTCTGTCCTTTCAATGTGAGTCGATGACAGCGACATTCTGCGGCCCTGGTGCGGGCCGGAAGCGGCCGGATGCGGCGGAAAAGCGCCAAGCATGGCCGATTTCCCGCCACCGGACGCGCCATGCCTTGCGGGCGCCTGCGGCGCCGCTATAGTGGAGACTGAACCTGGAGAAGACCTTGCCGACCATCGCGATCCTGACTTATCCCGGCGTCCAGGCCCTGGACGTGACTGGCCCCATGGACGTGTTCTCGGAAGCGAACCGCTATCTGGAGCCGCCCGATCACTATCGCCTGCGCGTGCTCGGCACGGAGCCGGGGCCGCAGGCCTGTTCGAACGGGATGTTGATCCATCCCCATGGGATCTACGACGAGACCGCGGAGACGCCCGACCTGCTGCTGGTGGCGGGCGGGCCGTCGCTGCCGCGCCAGCCCCGCGAGGAGCGCCTGAGCGCCTGGCTGCGGCAGATGGGCGAGCGCTGCGCACGCATCGCTTCGGTGTGCAACGGCGCCTTCCTGCTGGCCCATGCGGGCCTGCTGGACGGCAGGCGCGCCACCACCCATTGGAACGATGTGCAGAACCTGGCGTCGCGCTTTCCAAGAGTGGCCGTACAAGCGGACCGGATCTTCGTGCGCGATGGGCATGTTTACACCTCGGCCGGCGTCACGGCCGGCATCGACCTGGCCCTGCATCTGGTGTACGAGGACTGGGGAGCGGACGTTTCGCTGAACGTGGCCAAGCGCCTGGTCGTGTTCACTCAGCGCAGCGGCGGACAGTCGCAGTTCAGTCCCTACCTGGCGCCGCACGTGGGGGAGGAGTCGGCCATGCAGACGGTGCAATGGTATGTGCTGGGCCACCTCGACCAGGACCTCAGCGTGGAGCGCCTGGCACGGGTAGCCGCCATGAGCGAGCGAAATTTCGCTCGCGTCTTCGTCAGGGAAACCCGTATCACGCCTGCCGAATTTGTGGAAAGAGCCAGGGTGGATGCCGCGCGCGTGCTCCTCGAGAGTGGCAGCGAACCGCTGAAGACGATTGCGCACCGCTGCGGCTTCGGCAGCCCCGCGCGCATGCGCGCGGCCTTCCTCAAGAACCTGGGGGTAACGGCGCGCCAGTATCGCCAGCATTTCGGCGCCTATGCCAGCGCCTGAGTGAACGCCTCAGACGAGGCCCAGGCTTTCGGTACCGGCCGAGAAATCGCGGTTCTTCGCGTGCTTGCTATTGAGCTTGATGTTCAGGCGCAGGTCGTTCACCGAGTCCGCATTGCGCAGCGCGTCCTCATAGGTGATCTTGTCCGCCTCATACAGGTCGAACAGCGCCTGGTCGAAGGTCTGCATGCCCAGCTCGCGCGACTTCTTCATGATCTCCTTGATCTCGTGGACTTCGCCCTTGAAGATCAGGTCCGAGATCAGCGGGGAATTCAGCAGGATTTCCATCGCCACCACGCGGCCCTTGGCTTCCTTCTTTGGCACCAGGCGCTGCGAGATCAGGCCCTTGAGGTTGAGCGACAGGTCCATCAGCAGCTGCTGGCGGCGCTCTTCCGGGAAGAAGTTGATGATACGGTCGAGCGCCTGGTTGGCGCTGTTGGCGTGCAGGGTGGCCAGGCACAGGTGGCCGGTTTCCGCGAATGCGATCGCGTGCTCCATGGTTTCGCGCTCGCGGATCTCGCCGATCTGGATCACATCCGGCGCCTGGCGCAGCGAGTTCTTGAGCGCCGCCTCGAAGCTGTCGGTATCCACGCCCACTTCGCGCTGCGTGATCACGCAGTTGCGGTGCGGGTGCACGAATTCCACCGGGTCTTCGATGGTGATGATGTGGCCGTGGCTGTTCTCGTTGCGGTAGCCCACCATCGCCGCCAGCGTGGTCGATTTACCCGAACCGGTGGCGCCGACCATGATGACCAGGCCGCGCTTGGTCATGATCACGTCCTTCAGCACTTCCGGCAGCTCGAGGTCTTCGAACTTGGGGATGGTGGTGGTGATCACGCGCAGCACCATGCCCACGGCGCCCATCTGCATGAAGGCCGAGACGCGGAAGCGCCCCAGGTCGCCGGGGCTGATCGCGAAGTTCGATTCCTTGGTCAGCTCGAAGCCGGCCGCCTGCTTGTCGTTCATGATGGCGCGCGCCAGGTCGGCGGTGTGCGTGCTGCTCAGCGCCTGGTTCGACACCGGCGTCATCTTGCCGTCGATTTTCATCGCCGGCGGGAAGCCGGCCGTGATGAACAGGTCCGAACCGCCTTTCGCCGTCATCAGGCGCAGCAGGTCGAACATGAATTTGGATGCCTGGTCGCGTTCCATCGTTGTTCCTTAGCCTGGGAAGTTTTCCGGGATCTTCGCCGCAAAGCGGGCCGCGCTGCTGGAAATGACGTTGCGGCGCACCAGGTCGGTCAGGTTCTGGTCCAGCGTCTGCATGCCGACGCTGCTGCCGGTCTGGATCGCCGAGTACATCTGCGCGATCTTCGCTTCGCGGATCAGGTTGCGGATCGCCGGGGTGCCGATCATGATCTCGTGCGCCGCCACGCGGCCCGAGCCGTCCTTGGTCTTGAGCAGGGTCTGCGAGATGACGGCCTGGAGCGACTCCGACAGCATCGCGCGCACCATTTCTTTTTCCTCGGCCGGGAACACGTCGACGATACGGTCGATGGTCTTGGCGGCCGACGAGGTGTGCAGGGTGCCGAACACCAGGTGGCCGGTTTCGGCCGCCGACAGCGCCAGGCGGATGGTTTCCAGGTCGCGCAGCTCGCCCACCAGGATCGCGTCCGGGTCTTCGCGCAGCGCCGAGCGCAGCGCGTTGTTGAAGGACAGGGTGTGCGGGCCGACTTCGCGCTGGTTGATCAGGCACTTCTTGGAGTCGTGCACGAATTCGATCGGGTCCTCGATGGTGAGGATATGGCCATACTCGTTTTCGTTCAGGTGGTTGACCATCGCCGCCAGCGTGGTCGATTTGCCCGAACCGGTCGGGCCGGTCACCAGCACCAGGCCGCGCGGCTTGAGCGCCAGCTCGGCGAAGATCTTCGGCGCGTTCAGTTCTTCCAGCGACAGGATCTTGGACGGAATCGTGCGCAGCACGGCGGAGGCGCCGCGCTCCTGGTTGAAGGCATTGACGCGGAAGCGCGCCAGGCCCGGAATCGCGAACGAGAAGTCGCACTCCAGCACTTCCTCGTACTGCTTGCGCTGGCCGTCGTTCATGATGTCATAGATCATCCCGTGCACGTCCTTGTGCTCCAGCGGCGGCAGATTAATGCGGCGCACGTCGCCGTGCACCCGGATCATCGGCGGCAGGCCGGCCGAGAGGTGCAAGTCCGAGGCTTTGTTCTTGACCGAGAAGGCGAGTAATTCCGAAATGTCCATTTATAATCCCTGTGCCGTGGCGAGCCGGTAACAGCGCGCGTCGCGACTGAAAAATATTTCCTATAGAAAATCATTATGTCCATAATCGCTGAGAACTTGCAAGCTGTCGAAGCGACAATCGCCAGTGCCGCCGAGGCCGCAAACCGGCCCCGTTCCAGCGTCCGGCTGCTGGCGGTGTCGAAGACCTTCCCAGCGGAGGCGGTGCTCGAAGCGATGGCGGCGGGCCAGCGGGCCTTCGGCGAAAACTATCTGCAGGAAGCGCTCGACAAAATCGCGCTCGTCGCGCGCGCGCAACCTCAGGCGCCAGTCGAATGGCATTTCATCGGTCCGATCCAGAGCAATAAGACAAGACCGATCGCGTCCAGCTTCCAGTGGGTGCACACGGTGGAGCGCCTGAAGATCGCCCAGCGCCTGTCCGAACAGCGCCCGCCGGAACTGGGGCCGCTCAATGTGTGCATCCAGGTCAACATCAGCGGCGAAGCCAGCAAGAGCGGCGCGCAGGAGGACGAGGTGCCGGAACTGGCGCGCCAGGTGGCGCAGCTGCCGAACCTGCGCCTGCGCGGCCTGATGGCGATTCCCGAACCCCAGGCCGATGCCGCGCTCCAGCGCCAGGCCTTTGCGCGCCTGCGTGCGCTGGCCGAGCGCCTGCGTCTCGAGGGCCTGGCGCTCGACACCCTCTCGATGGGCATGTCGGGCGACATGCAGGCCGCGATCATGGAAGGTGCGACCATCGTCCGCATCGGCAGCGCCATCTTCGGCGCCCGCAACTACAATAAGTAAGGATTGAGATGAAGATTGCATTTATCGGCGGCGGCAACATGGCCACGGCCCTGATCGCCGGCCTGGCCGGACAGCTTGCCGATGCGACCGACCTGCACGTGGTCGACCCGAACGCCGAGGCGCTGGCGCGCCTGGCGCAGCAGTATGGCGTCAGCACGGCGTCCGGCATCGGCGCGCAGGTGGCGGACAGCGACGTGGTGGTGCTGGCGGTGAAGCCGCAGCAGATGCGCGACGTGGCCGCCAGCCTGGCGCCGCAGCTGCGCGGGCAGTTGCTGCTGTCGATCGCGGCGGGCATCCGCATTGCGGACCTGTCGCGCTGGCTGGGCGGCTATGGCGCCATCGTGCGCTCGATGCCGAATACGCCGGCCTTGATCGGCATGGGGATCACCGGCATGGTGGCGCAGGCTGGGGTGAGCGAGGCGCAGCGCAATGCTGCCGACCAGGTCATGCGCGCGGTCGGCAAGACCGTGTGGCTGGATGACGAAGCCAAGATCGATCCGGTGACGGCGGTATCGGGCAGCGGGCCGGCGTATGTGTTTTTCTTCCTCGAGGCGATGCAGCAGGCGGCGCTGGAGATGGGCTTGAGCGCGGAGCAGGGCAGGGAGCTGGCGCTGGCGACCTTTACCGGCGCGGCGCAGCTGGCGGCGCAGTCGGGCGATCCGGTCGAGGTGCTCAGGCAGCGCGTGACCTCTAAAGGCGGCACGACCTATGCGGCGATCACCAGCATGGAAGGTGCTGGTGTGAAGCAGGCGATCATCGATGCGATGAAGGCGGCTGCGGCGCGTGGGCGTGAGCTTGGCGACGAGCTGGGAAAAGATTGACATGCTGCCGGCGAGCCGGCAGGCGAAAGCAACTTGGGTCCCCCTTGGCGGGGACCCAAGTTTTCCAGCCTACCGATTACTTCCGCCCTATCGTCACCTGCTTCACCGCCTGCTGCCCCCCGGCATCCACGGCGCGCACCTCGACAGTCCACGGCGCCTTCCCCGACAACAGCACCGACTTCGAGAACACCAGCGCGTCGCCCTGCTGCACGAAGGCCGACTTGTCGAAGCTGTGCAGCACCTTGCCCGCGCTGGTCGTCACCGTCACGCGCGCTTCGGTCACGTTCGCCACGCCATTGGCGTCGCCAACCTTGGCAGTGACCGCGACCGGCTGGTCGCCACTGACCTTGGTGCTGCCGACGCTCAGCTCCGCAGTCGGCGGCACATTGTCCGGCACCGTGACCTCATACTTGCCGGTATAGGCCGTCGACAGCAGGTTCACGCGCCCATCGACCCGCACATGCCACTCGCCCGGCGCCGGATACTTGACCTCGACCGAGCGGTACTTCTGGATCGTGGTCAACCCCGCCGATTGCGCGGCGAAGTTGACACCGCTGGCCGGATCGACGCCCGGCGCGTACAGGGTGATGTACAGGTTGTTCGCCTCCAGGTCCCACTGCGCATCCGCGAACAGCTTCATGGCGCCAGGCTCGACCGTGATCTTGTGCAGGCCATAGCCGGTATTGGTCTGGAACGAGTTGATCGTTGCCGTGCCCGCATAGGTGCCCCCGGAAACGAGGACCGGGCCCGGGTTGAAGCGCACCAGGTCGTCCGCGGTGACGGCGGTCGGGATATTACCGGCGTTGACCGCTTCCACTGCCTTGTGGGCATCGACGAAGCCGGCGCCGGCGTCGAAGCTGTCGTAGCCGGTCATGACGGTCTTGTTGGCGGTGACTTCCAGCAGGCGGATCACGTCGAGCGGCGCCAGGCGCGCGCCGCCCCTGGCGTCCTGGGCCTGGTGCACCAGTGCCGCGATGCCGCTCACGTGCGGCGTGGCCATCGAGGTGCCGGACGCGGCGCCGTAGTAGGTGCCGCTGGTGGTCATCGGGTGCACCGGGTTCTGGCTTGATACGATGTTCTCGCCCGGCGCCACGATGGCCGGACGGTCGATGCCGAGCGGACGCGCGGCGTGGTCCCACGCAGCCTGCTCCTCGGCGCTGGCGGCCAGGAAGGCCTTCAGGTTGGCCAGCGCCAGCTCGCGGTCATGGTTGCCCTCCGGACGGCCGCGCGACGAGAAGCCGGTCATCCCGTAGGCCTTGTTGGTGGCGCCGATGCCCAGCGCGTAGGGCGCGTTGGAATACGGGTTCATCGTGTTCGGGCTCGGCCCGTCATTCCCCGCCGCGAACACGGACAGGATGCCCGCTTCGTACGCCAGGCGCGAGGCGACGTTGGTCGAGCGGTTGGGGTTGAAGGGTTCGTAGGACGAGCTGCCCCAGGAGTTGCTGAGCACCCGGATGTCGGCTTCGCCGCTGCGCTTGCTGGCGATCACGTGGTCGTAGGCTTCCAGCGTGAAGGGCAGGTTGATGCCGGTGCTGGTGGCATAGCTGATGATGTTCGCCTTGGGCGCCATGCCGCGCAGGTTGCCGTCGGATTCCATGCCGGTGCCGGCGATGGTGCCGATGCAGTGGGTGCCGTGGCCGTATTCGTCGGTGTTCCACTGGGCGCCGAGCGCGCCCGTATGCTGTTCGATGACCGAGGTCTCGACGTCGATGCCGTCCGGCGTCAGCGAGATGTAGACCTGGGTCGGATCGATGCCCAGCGCGCCCGCCACCGCGTAGTTCTTCTTGACGTTGCCGAGGTCGGGATGCAGGCCGTCGGCGCCCGTGTCGATGATGGCCACCGTCACGCCGGCGCCGTCCAGGCCAAGCACGCGCTGCACTTCCTCGGCCTTGGTCATGACCCGGCCTTCGGCATTGAACAGGCGCTGCGAGCGGCTCGGTTCGATGAAGCGGGTCTCGGGCCAGCCGGCCACCTGGTTGATCTCGGCCTTGGTCAGCAGCATGCGGGCCATCGGCAACACCTTGTAGGTCTTGATCTTGCGGCCCAGGACCGACAGGCGCGAGGTGCTTTCCTTCTTGTCGAACACGACGATGACATCGTAGTAGACGTTGGCGAGCTGCTTATTGAGTTCCTGGGCGAACAGGCTGTCGATCTTGGCCGCGGCCAGCGTGCCGGAGGATGTGCCGGGCAGGATACCGGCGGAGGCGGCGCCGGCGAGCGGGCCTTGCGCGCCCAAGGCCAGGACCAGTGCTGCAACGAGTGAAAAACGACGACGGGATGATCTCACGACTGTGCTCCTCTTGATTTGTTGTTGTTCAGGGATGCTTCCGGTGAAAAACGGCATTTCCGTGATGCCGCCTGATGAGTATTCCGTCGGCATACATGCACGTCAAACGTGCATACATACGTTGAAAATTTATTTTTGCAAACAGCAAAAAACGTTGCATCTGCGCCAATTTTCAATCGTGCGCGCAATGCTCTGTGCTAGGTATGGATGAGCTGGCGGAAAAAGAAACGGCCCGCGCGAAGGCGGGCCGCAGGGGAGGGAAGAGGCGCGCACTCAATGCACCTCGAAGCCCTTCCACCTGAGTACGGGCAGGGCGCGCCGGGCGAACTTGTAGAGCGAGACGCCGGCAGTGACGAGGCCGACCGCCCACTTGGGCTTGGTGGCGAGGAAGCCCGCCGCCACGCCGGCCACGATCAGGGCCGTCTTCTTGTGCTCGGTGACGTAGGCGGGAACGACGCCCAGCGTCTCGGGCGACTTCAGCATGGCGAAGTCGTGCGCGATGAGGGCGCGCTGCTCGGCGCAGCGTGCCACCAGTTCGGCGCGGCGGGCCGCAAGCATCCCGGATTTAGTGCCCATCTACTTGTTCTCCTTTCGCGAACTCGACGTCCTTGCGCAGCTCGGCCAGGGTGGCGCCGAGCAGCGGCGGACGCGAAGCCAGTCCGCCGCGCAGCTTCGTGACCGCGAAACCGCAGCCAAGCGCGAACAGGACCGCCATGCCGCCCACCGCCAGCAGGCGATGGGTGTCCCAGAACAGCACCAGCACGAACAGCACGGCGAGGACGAGGGCGCCGAGCGCCAGGACGGCTGCCGCCAGCGCCCAGGCGAGGTAGCCGAACAGGCGCTGCGTTTCTTCCTGCAGCTCCACCGCCGCCAGCTCCAGGCGCGTGCGCGCCATGGCCAGCACGGTGCTGCCTATCCTGCCTACCGCCGCGGAGATACTCATTACTTGCGGGCGATCAGCATGCCGACCACGACGCCGACCGCGGCGCCCAGGCCCACCGATTTCCACGGATTCTCTTTGACGTACTCGTCGGTCTTCTTGGCCGCGTCGACCACGGTTTCCTGGTAGTGGGCCAGGCCGGCCTTGGCGCTGGCCAGGGTCGACTCGAACTTGGCCTTGAGTTCTTCGCCGCCCAGGGCGCCACCATTGCGCAGCCAGGCTTCCGCGTCATGGATCACGGTCTTCAGGTCGGCCACCAGTTGCTCGCGGGTGCCGGTTTGGGTAGGGATCTTTTCAATCATGGGGAACCTCTTTGTGGTGGAGTGAATGCCTTTTAAGCAATATTACCTGAATGCATAGTCTAGTGCGACACCGCTGAACAGTGCAGCGCCAAGCCAATTGTTGTGGCGGAAGGCTTTGAAGCAGGCCATGCGTTCGCGGTGGCGGATCAGGGTGTAGTGGTAGAGCGCCAGCCCGGCGGCCACGACGATGCCGGCCACGAACCACCAGCGCAGGCCCAGGACCCAGCCGCACACCAGGTCGATGGCGAGGGCCGCGCCGTAGCACAGCATCACGGCGGCCACGTCGAAGCGCCCGAAGGTGATGGCCGAGGTGCGGATGCCGATCTTGAGGTCGTCGTCACGGTCGACCATGGCGTATTCGGTGTCGTAGGCCACGGCCCAGAACACGTTCGCCGCCAGCAGCCACCAGGCCACTGCCGGCACCTGGTCCTGCACCGCCGCGAAGGCCATGGGGATGCCGAAGCCGAAGGCGATGCCCAGGTAGGCCTGGGGAATGGCGAAGAAGCGCTTGAAGTAGGGATAGGTGCCGGCCACCACCAGCGCCACCACCGACAGCTGCTTGGTCAGCGTGTTCAGCGGCTGGATCAGCAGGAAGGAAACCAGGGCCAGCACCAGCGCCACCATCACCGCTTCCCAGCCGCGGATCTTGCCGCTGGTGAGGGGGCGGTCGACGGTGCGCTTGACGTGGCGGTCGAAGTCGCGGTCCGCGTAGTCGTTGATGGCGCAGCCGCTTGATCGCATCAAGGCGGTGCCGAGCACGAAGATCGCCAGCACCATCATGTCGGGCACGCCGCCGGAGGCCATCCACAGCGCCCACAGGGTAGGCCACAGCAGCAGGAGGATGCCGATCGGCTTGTCGGCCCGGACCAGGCGGAAATAGAGCGCCAGCTTGTTCATGGATGAATCCTGTCTTGTCGTGCAAGAACTGTTGAGCAGAAGACAGCGATTCTAAAGCTTTTGCAGCGCCTGCGGCGAGCCGCCTCCGCCGCTGCCAAAGCGGCAATATTGCCGTTTTGTTGTCATTGAACCGACATTTTTGTTTGTTTAAATGCATCGGTCCGTGCCATCGGGGGTGTGGACGGAAGGCATCCAACAATGGAGAACTCAATGACTGACAAAGAATTGTCGCCGTCGCGACGCAATCTGCTCAAGGGCCTGGCCGGCGCGTCCGCGCTGCCTTTCGTCGGGGCTTTCGCCGCCATGCAGGCCCAGCAGGCCATGGCCGCCAGCGGCTCCACTGCCCTGGTGGACAGCCCCTATGGTCCGATCGCTCCGGTCGCGGACCTGACGACCGGCCTGCCGCTGCTGCAGCTGCCGGCCGGCTTCAGCTACAAGAGCTTCGGCTGGCGCGGCGACCTGATGACCGACGGCCATGCCTGCCCGGGCGGCCACGACGGCATGGGCGTGGTCGTCTCGCGCAAGGTGGGCCGCAGCACCGAGCTGGTGCTGGTGCGTAACCACGAAATCGGCGGCACCGGCGCCGGCAACTTCATCAACGCCATCGGCGTCTACGATGGCGGCAATGTCAGCAACTCCTCCGGCAACAAGTTCGGCGGCGGCACCACGAACCTGCTGTTCCGCGACGGTCACTGGGTCAGCATGACGCCGAGCCTGGGCGGCACCCAGACCAACTGCGCCGGCGGCATCACGCCCTGGGGCACCTGGCTCACCTGCGAGGAAGTCGGCTCGGACGCCGTCAGCGCCTCGGGCAGGAAGCACGGCTACGTGTTCGAGGTGACGGCCGACCCGGCCCGGACCACCGGCCAGCCGATCGTCGGCATGGGCCGCTTCGCCCACGAAGCCGCCGCCGTCGACCCGGCCACCGGCTTCGTCTACCAGACCGAGGATGCGGGCGGCAAGTCGGGCTTCTACCGCTACGTGCCGGATATCCGCACCGGCGCCCCCGGCTCGCTGGCCCGGGGCGGCATCCTGCAGATGGCGCGCGTGCGCGGCATCCAGAACGCCAACCTGGCGGTGGCATCGGTCAACGCCGCGTATGAACTGGAGTGGGTGCCGATCGCCAACCCGGACGCCGACCGCGGCAACGCCACCGGTCCTTCGGGCGTGACCATCACCAACGCGGCCGGCCCCTTCCTGCAAGGCTGGCTGCAGGGCGCGGCGCGCATGAACCGGGGCGAAGGCATCTGGTACGCGCAGGGCAAGATGTACGTGATGGACACCTCGGGCGGCGCCGTGCAGCGCGGCGCGATCTGGGAGCTGGACCTGGCCACCCAGGTGCTCAAGTGCATCTACTCGAGCCCCAGCCCGCTGGTCGGCAACATGGGCGACAACCTGACCGTCAGCCCGCGCAACGCCATCCTGATCTGCGAGGACGCCTCGACCGCCGCCACCGACATGTACGGCTTCGGCCAGCGCCTGATGGGGCTGACCGGCGCAGGCGATGCCTACATCTTCGCCAAGAACAACATCAACCTGACCGAGGCCCAGTTGCAGGGCGCGGGCAAGCTGGCATCGCTGGCGGGCGACCGGCGCGGCAACGAGTTCGCCGGCGCCTGCTTCGACCCGACCGGCCGCTACCTGTTCGTGAATATCCAGACCCCGGGCGTGACGTTCGCGATCTCCGGTCCGTGGGCCAAGGGACCTTTGTAACCAAGACCATCCATCACAGGAGAATGAAATGCACATTATCAAAATGATCGCCGCCGCCTTCGCGGCATTGATGCTCTCCGGCGGCGCGCAGGGCGCGGTCCTGCTGTCGAGCACCGGCTCGCCGGCCAACGCCGCCACCGACTACAGCGCACCGGGCCTGGTGTCCTTCAACCTCGACCTGCAGAACTTCAGCGGCACGAAGCTCGATTTCGTGCTGCAGGAAGACGACCTGCTGGGGCCGCTGAACCTGAGCGCCATGGTGCTGAACCTGAGCGGGGTGCCTTTCTCGCAGTTCAATTTCTACCTGCAGGGCATCGGCATTGCCGGCGCCGGCAGCGTGACCCCGGCGTTCGGCGTCCTGGACAGCGTCAGCCACGGCGCCGACAGCGTGGGCATCCGCTTCGCCCAGGCTGAGCCGGCCGAGCTGCACTTCGGGAATCCATTGGGCCTGCAGGGCCAGGCCGATTGGGTGCTGGACACGTCCGGCCTGCGCGCGGGCGACAGCTTCTCCATCGTGGCGCAGGTGCCGGAACCCTCGACCGTGGCGCTGGTGCTGCCGATGCTGTGCATGGCCGGCCTGATGGCCGCGCGCCGCAAGAAGGGCTGATGCCCGGTTGCCCATGCCGCGCGCCCGCGCCGGCATGGGCGCTCATGCATCTGGAATTGCGCAGGCGGCTTGCTTATGCAATGATTCCGCGCTTTAGGCCCAGGGTTCCATCATGTCCATCCGCACCAGGGAAGCGTCGCACGACGATCTCCCGCACATTGCCAAGCTGTTCGACCTGTACCGGCAGTTCTACGAGCAGGCTCCGGATGCGGAACTCGCCCGCAGCTTCGTCGAACAGCGCTTCCTCAACCGCGAATCGCGGCAGCTGGTGGCGGAGAATGCGGCCGGGGAGATCGTCGGCTTCTCCCAGCTCTATCCGGGTTTCTGCTCGGTCGAAGCGGCGCCCATCTACGTGCTCTACGACCTGTTCGTCGCGCCCGATGCGCGCCAGGGCGGGGTGGGGCGTGCGCTGCTGCTGGCGGCCGAGGCGCTGGCCAGGGCCGAAGGCAAGACGCGCATGGACCTGAGCACGGCCAAGACCAATCTCGTGGCGCAGTCGCTGTACGAATCGCTCGGCTGGACGCGCGACGAGGTGTTCCACGCATACAGCCGGCGACTCCTTCCTTGATCACAGGCCCTGGACCGAGCCTTCCTTCGGATAGTCGATCACGTAATCGACCTTGAAGCGGGCGGTCTCGTTCGGCTTGAGCGAACGCTCCCAGCCGACCAGGCCGCGGCGCTGCTCCCAGTCCCTGACGTTCGGTTCGGGATCGAATGCGATCTTCACGTGGATCTTGTCCGACTGGCTGACCGGGGTCGGCTCCAGCACCAGGATGTCGACCGGCTGGCGGTGGAAGCTCGTCACCGCGTAGGTGTCGGCGATGCGCTTTTCGTTGTCGCGCTTGAAGAAGCCGGTCTGGCCCGCCATCTCGTTGCGGTGTTCGATGGCGACGCGCATGAGCGGATCGCGGCCGAAGGACAGCGTCAGGCGGTCGCTGGCCTGGGGATCCCAGTGCATGGCGCCGACGTAGGAGCCATCGCGGCGCAGCTGCACGGAGCCGGGCAGCCATACGCCGCCGGGGCGCGCCGTTTCGGCGGTCAGGACCGCCAGTTCGTCGCTGCTGCGCGGAGCGATGCGGACGCGCTGCCTGACCTGCAGGCGCTGCTGGCCCAATCCCACCGTAATCTCGCGGCCGTCCGAGGCCAGGTCGACCTTGGCCGGGACGTCGAATTCGGTGGCGAAGTTCCCCTGCGTTTCCAGAACTGGCGCGACGTAGTCGTCGGCCGCCGCGCCGGCACGCCTCGCCATCATCGGCGCCGCCGCGACCGGCGGGGGAGGGGGCGCGGACGGCGCGTACGCCATCTCGGCGATGGCTTGCGGCGGCTGGTACTGCAGCAGCCAGGGCGAGGGATTGGGCGCGTGGGCGGACAGGGTGGGCTGGCCGGTCGACAGGCGCAAGCTGACCCGGCTCCAGTCTTCGCCGGTCTTCTGCGAAATCGACGCCAGGCGTTCCAGGTCGATGGTGGAAGCGTTCGAGTCCAGCGAGGCGCGGTAGGTGGGCTTCCAGCCTGCGCGGTTGACCTGGTAGGACAGGACCAGTTTCCCGGCCTGCTTCGCCGCCACCGCGATCGTCATGATGCGGCTGTCCCGCGTGTTCGCCTGCACCTTGGCGAGGTCGCGCTTGAGGACGTCGAGCTGCCTGGCCAGCGCGCGCTTCCTGACCTCGGCATTGTGCATGCGTTCCAGCGCATCGCCGCCGCCCTTGCGGATGGCGTCGAGGGTGCCGAGCAGCGATTTTCCGTCGGCCGGCGCGGCGCGTCCTGCCGTGCTTTCGCCGCCGCCCAGGCGCTCGAGGTAGCCCTGGACCAGCTGCGCCGCCTTGTAGTCCGCGTCGATCACGGCGATCTGGTCCTGCAGCGCCTGGATTCTGGCTTCCAGGTCCGCCACGCGCGGGCTGGGGCTCTCGGTCCTGCCCAGGTCGCGCGTGACGACCTGGCCCACCTGGATGCCCGCGTCGGCCTGCAGGCGGACCGTGTCGGTATTGAAGTTGGCGAGCAGGCCGGTGATCTCGACCTGGGTCGCGCCGGGCGCCACCTCGACCACGCGCTCCACGGTGGCGCTGCCGGGATACAGCGTGACGCTGCGGATCGGGGCCTCGATCGCCGAGGCGGACGAGGCGGCGAGCGCCCAAAGGAGCGCCCAAGCTTGTTTGGCCATCATTTAATGCCTCTCGGAAATGGATGAGATGTTCCGAGCGTAACAGATCGCTGCCGGGACAAGGACGCAAATAGTTACCATTTGTTAAGCGAGTGGCATCAAGCGTCGGTCTTTCCAGGGTGCCGGTCCGAGGGATGGTTGATGCCATCGTTCGTCGGCACTTCGCCCAGCTCAAAGGGGTCGACGCCCTCCAGGCATCCCACGTTGTATCCGTACTGCTGCGGATCGGAGCGGCGCCGGTGATGAGTGTAGATGCCGCATACCGAGCAGAAGTAGTGCCGCGCCGTCATGGTGTTGAACCGGTACTCGGTCAGCAGCTCGGCGCCTTTCACGATCCGGAGATTGGACAGGGCCACGCTGGCGACGATGGCGCCTTTGCGGCGGCACATCGAACAGTCGCACCGGCGCGGATCCTCGATCCCCTTGGGCAGGGTCAGTTCGAGTTCGACCGCGCCGCAATGGCAGCTCGCCTTGTGCCTGGGAAGAATATGGGTTGTTCCGACTTGCTTGATCATGGTCGTCCTCGTCGTTCTTGATCTGGATGGTTCATATCCTCGGCGATGCGCCCTTTGCGGCTACAATGGCCGTCCAGCTGGCCTCCAGCGCTCACCTCCCTCTCAGCCATGCACATCTGGGTCGACGCCGACGCCTGTCCCGCGGTTATCAAGGATATCCTGTTCCGGGTCGCCGAACGCCTGCAGCTGAACCTCACCCTGGTGGCGAATCAACTGATCCGGGTGCCGGGCTCGCGCTTTATCCGCGCGCTGCAGGTGCCGGCGGGCGCAGATGCCGCCGATGCCGAGATCGTCGAGCGCGTCGGCGCCGGCGACATCGTCGTGACCGGCGACATCCCGCTGGCTGCGCTGGTGCTGGAAAAGGGCGGCCTGCCGCTCAACCCGCGCGGCGAGTGGTATACCAAGGACACCATCGCGCAGCAGCTGACGATGCGCGCCTTCATGGAAGAGCTGCGCGGCAGCGGCGTCGATACCGGCGGCCCGGCCGCCTTCAGCCAGGCCGACCGCCAGAACTTCGCCAATGCGCTGGACCGCGAGCTGGCGCGACGAAAATCGTATCGGTCCGAATAAAAAAGTTATTGGATCAAAGCGCAGGGCTTTCCGTACCATCGGTTCAGCTGATGGGCCGATGGTCACGCTCGTCAGGATAACTATCCGGAGACACGAGCATGACCCCATACCGCCTGACCCTGACCCTTGCGCTGGCCGGCGCCGCATGGCTGCCCAGCGCAGCCGCCGCCGATTTCGCCAACCCGCTGGTGCTGCAACGCGCCGATCCTCACGTCACCCTGCATGGGGATGGCTACTACTATTACACCGCCACCGTACCCGAGTATGACCGCATCGAGCTGCGGCGCGTCCGCTCGCTGAACGACCTGGGCAAGGCCGAGGCGAAGACCATCTGGCGCCGCCACGACAGCGGCACGATGAGCCGCAACATCTGGGCGCCGGAGCTGCACCACATCGACGGCAAGTGGTATCTCTATTTCACGGCGGGGCGGCTTGACGCGCCCTTCGACATCCGCCTGTACGTGCTGGAGAACGCCGCCGCCAATCCGCTCGAAGGGCAGTGGGTCGAACGGGGGCAGCTGAAGACCGGCTGGGAGTCGTTCGCGCTCGATGCGACGACCTTTGCCTTGAAGGGCCAGCGCTACCTGGTCTGGACCCAGCGCCCGCCCGGATCAGGCAAGCACATGACCGCCGTGTATATCGCGAAGATGGATACGCCGCTGTCGATCGCCGGCAAGGCGACGCTGCTGACCAAGCCGGACCATGCGTGGGAGAAGGTCAGGTTCGACGTCAACGAGGCGCCCGCCGTGCTGCTCAGGAACGGGCGCGTGTTCATGACCTATTCGGCCAGCGCGACCGACGCCAACTACGCGCTGGGCATGCTGAGCGCCAGCGACAGCGCGAACCTGCTCGACCCGGCGGCATGGACCAAGTCGCCGGTCCCGGTCATGGCGAGCAGCGCGGCCACCGGCCAGTATGGCCCTGGCCACAACTCCTTCACGACGACCCCTGACGGCAAGACCGACATCCTGGTCTACCACGCGCGCAACTACCGGGATATCAAAGGGGACCCGCTGCACGATCCGAACCGCCACACGCGGGCGCAGGCGATCCGCTGGCGCGCCGACGGCACGCCGGATTTCGGGGTGCCGGTGGCGGACGCAGTTCGTGTCGTCAAAGGACCGTGAAGCGGGTGATGTTGCGGGACTATCGTGAAATTCAAGCCGCCGCTTCGAACTCCACCATCTCCACCCCCGGCAGCCTGCATTCGCCCACCGCGCGGATGATGGCGTCGATCGCCGCGCGCCGGGTGAAGCTCTTGCGCCAGGCGATCACCACGCGGCGCGAAGGCGCCGGCGCGGAGAAGGGCACATAAGTCAGCAGGCCGCTCTTGTCGTGCATGTCGGCCACCGAGGCGCGCGGCAGCACGGTCAGGCCGATGCCGCTGGCCACCATGTGGCGGATGGTCTCCAGCGAGGAGCCCTCGAAGGTGCGCTGCATGCCGTTGCCGCCCGCCGAGAAGCGCGCCATTTCCGGGCACACTTCCAGCACCTGGTCGCGGAAACAATGGCCGGCGCCCAGCAGCAGCATGGTTTCCAGCTTCAGGTCCTCGGCCGAGATCTCCTTGCGGCCGGCCCAGGGATGGCTGCGCGGCATGGCGACCACGAAAGGCTCGTCGTACAGCGGCTGCACCGACATGCCGTGGTCCGGCAGCGGCAGCGCCATGATGGCGGCGTCCAGCTCGCCCTGGCGCAGCATCTCGAGCAGCTTGTGGGTGTAGTTCTCCTGCAGCACCAGCGGCATCTGCGGCACGGTGTCGATCAGGTTCTTGACCAGCGGCGGCAGCAGGTAGGGGCCGATCGTGTAGATCACGCCCAGGCGCAGCGGGCCGGCCAGCGGGTCCTTGTTCTGCTTGGCCAGCTCCTTGATCGCGGCGGTCTGCTCCAGCACGCGCTCGGCCTGGGCCACGATCTGGGCGCCCAGCGGTGTCACCGAAACTTCCGAACCGCCACGCTCGAACAGCGTGACGCCCAGCTCGTCCTCCAGCTTCTTGATGGCGACGGACAGGGTCGGCTGGGCCACGAAGCAGGCTTCCGCCGCGTGGCCGAAGTGTTTGGCGCGCGCCACGGCAACGATGTATTTCAGCTCGGTCAGTGTCATAGGCGTTTGGTCTTGGATAGGCGCGCCTGGCCCCGAGGGCGGCCAGCCGGCCATGAAATTGTATTTTAAAGGGAATCATAGTCTATATAATTGCCCGGCAGGCCGATTTTGCCTGTGTCACTGTGAAAGGCCCGCATGTCCTCGACCTTCGGCCCGGCGGAAGCCCAGGCTTATATCCACAAGTTGCTGACCGTGATGCACCACCAGGGCGGCTCCGACCTCTTCATTTCCGCAGACTTTCCTCCAAGCATGAAGCACCAGGGCGCGATGAAGCCCCTGAGCCAGCAGCGCCTGAGCGGGGAGGTCACGCGCGCCCTGGCCATGTCGCTGATGAACGAGCGCCAGCGCGCCGAGTTCGAGGCCGAGATGGAGTGCAATTTTGCCATCTCCCTGCCCGGGGTGTGCCGCTTCCGCGTGAACGTCTTCGTGCAGCAGCAGAGCGTGGGCATGGTGGTGCGCACCATCGCCTCGGAGATCCCGAATTTCGAAAAGCTCGACCTGCCGGAAGTCCTGAAGGACGTGGTCATGACCAAGCGCGGGCTGGTGCTGGTCGTGGGCGGTACCGGTTCGGGCAAGTCGACGACGCTGGCGGCGATGATCGACTACCGCAACAGCAATTCGGCCGGCCACATCATCACGGTCGAAGACCCGGTCGAATACGTCCACAAGAACAAGAACTGCCTGGTCACGCACCGCGAGGTGGGCGTGGACACGCATTCCTGGCACAACGCCCTGAAGAACACCTTGCGCCAGGCGCCGGACGTGATCCTGATCGGCGAGATCCGCGACACCGAAACCATGGAGCACGCGATCGCCTTCGCCGAAACCGGCCACCTGTGCCTGGGCACCCTGCACGCGAACAACGCCAACCAGACGCTGGACCGCATCATCAACTTCTTCCCCGAGGAGCGGCGCAACCAGCTCCTGATGGACCTGTCCTCCAACCTGCGCGCCGTGGTGTCGCAGCGCCTGATCCGCACCGAGGATGGGAAAGGCCGCAAGGCGGCCATCGAGATCCTGCTGAACACGCCGACCATCAGTGAAATGATCCTGAAAGGGAACTTCCAGAACATCAAGGAGATCATGCACAAGTCGCGCGAGCTCGGCATGTGCACCTTCGACCAGGCCTTGTTCGAGCTGTACAACAAGGGCTATATCGGCTACGACGAAGCGATCCGCAACGCCGATTCGGCCAACGGCCTGCGCCTGCAGATCAAGCTTTCGGGCGAGCGCAAGGGCCCGGGCGACGGCGCCGGCGCCAGGGCGACCGAACTGTCGATGGCGATCGAGGAAGAACCGGAAGACGAAGACGCTCCACCCCAAACCTGAGTTTCACTTATTTTTATGCCTGTATTCGAGAAGAAGATCTGCGCCCGTGCCGACCTGGCCGCGCGCGTCGCCGAGCTGCCCAAGCCCGTGGTGCTGACCAACGGCGTGTTCGACATCCTGCACCGCGGTCACGTGACCTACCTGGCGCAGGCGCGCGAACTGGGCGCTTCCCTGGTGGTGGCGGTGAACACCGACGCCTCGGTCAAGCGCCTGGGCAAGGGCGACGACCGCCCGCACAACACCCTGCATGACCGCATGGCCGTGCTGGCGGCGCTGGAGTCGGTCAGCCTGGTGGTGGAGTTCGACGAGCCGACCGCCCTCGAGGTGGTGCAGGAAGCGCGTCCGGAGATCTATGCCAAGGGCGGCGACTACGTCATGAGCGCGATTCCGGAAGGGCAGGCGGTGCTGGCGTATGGCGGCCGCGCAGTCGCGATCGACTTCGAGCATGACCGCTCCACCACCAAGCTGGTGGCGAAAATCCGCGGCTGAACCTTGATCGTGGCCTGGACGGCAAAGGCGTCCAGGCTATGGGCGCCGTGTGCGCCACGCCAGCCCCAGCAAGCCGACGCCCAGCATCGCCCAGGCGCCGGGTTCGGGCGCCTGCGAGATCAAGGTCAGGCGGGTATCGCTGGTCCAGTACAGGTGGCGCTCGTGGGTGCCGCCCGGGTTGAAGTCGTAGGCGTAATGCAGGTCGCCGGTGGTGATCAGGCGGCCGCCGCCCACCCAGCCTTCCGGGTCGCTGCCGTAGCTGCCGACGGCGAAGCTCAGGCCCGCATCCGGCGAGAACGAGAAGGCGGTGGCGCCGCAGGTGTACCAGGCGTTGCTGCCCGCCGCGCAGGCGATGTAGTCGGTCTCGCCGACCACCAGGGCCAGGAGTTCGTCCTTTTCCAGCAGGCCGTCGCTGTCCAGGTCATTGCCCTTGAATGAGCCGTTGATGGTTTCGTCGGTCAGGAAGGCATCGGCTTCCTGGTCATAGAAGCCGGCGAAGGAAAAGCCCCAGGAGATGGGATCGGCATGGGCTGCGGCGCAGCCGAGGAGCAGGGCGCCGGTGGTAAGCAACTTCTTCATGGGGTCCTCGAACAAGACAGGGCGCCGGGAAATGTGTCTGCCGCGTTCGTGAAAAACGTGACATTCGCAAGCCTACTCCCGAACGCCTCAACTGTTGTGTTCGATGCTTATCTTTTGTCGCAGCTCTGCCACACGAGCAGGGCGTCAGGCGCCGCCGGCGTAGCCGTTCTGGCGCCAGGCCTCGTAGACGACGACCGCCACCGTATTCGACAGGTTCAGGCTGCGGTTATCGGGGCGCATCGGCAGGCGGATGCGCTGCGCGGGCGGGAAGGTTTCGCGCAGGGCCGGGTCCAGGCCGCGCGATTCGGCGCCGAAGACGAACACGTCGCCCGGCTGGAAGCCGGCGTCGGCGAAGGGCGAGGAACCGTGGGTGGTCAGCGCGAACATGCGCACGGGATCCGGCCTGGCGTCCGCCAGGAAGGCGTCCCAGTTCTTGTGGACCTTCATGGTGGCGTAGTCGTGGTAATCGAGGCCGGCGCGGCGCATCTTGGCGTCGTCCAGGGGAAAGCCGAGCGGCTCGATCAGGTGCAGCTGCACGCCCGTGTTGGCGCACAGGCGGATGACGTTGCCGGTGTTCGGCGGGATTTCTGGTTCGACCAGGACGACGTGGAACAACTCACTCTCCTAAAACAATTTTCACTTGTGCGGCGGCGTCCTGGCGAAGACGAAATTCGTCACCCGCGCCGCGCCGGCCCGTTTCAATACGCGCGCCAGTTCGTCCAGCGTGTGCCCGCTCGTCATGACGTCGTCCACGACGCCTACGTGCCGGCCCGCTACCCGTTCCTCCAGCGCCACGGCGAAGGCGCCGCGTACATTGCGCTCGCGCTCGGCCGGCTCGACGCCCGACTGCGCCGCCGTGTCGAGGATCCGCTGCGCCAGCCTGGGAACGCATTCCGCGCCGATCAGGCGGCCGAGAGGCCGCGCCACCTCCAGCGCCTGATTGTAGCCGCGCTCGACCAGCCGGAGCGCCCCCAAGGGCACGGGGCACAGCAGATCCGGCGCCGGCAAGCCCGTGCGCAACGCTGCGGCATGCAGCGCATCGTGCAGAATACGCGCCATCCATGGCGCCAGCGCCAGCTGGGCGCCGAACTTCAGTTGCAGCACCAGGGCGTCGAGCGGGGCGTCGTAGTCGCAGGCCGCCACCGTGGCGTCGAAGGCGGGCGGCGCAGCCAGGCAGGCGCCGCAGGGCAGGGCGGTATCCCGCTCGCCGGCCGGGTTGGCGCACACCGGACAGCGCGGCCGCGCGCCGGCATAGGCCTCCTCGCAGTCGCGGCAGACGACGGCGTCCCCGGCCGCGCCGCACAGCGCGCAGCTCGACGGCAGCAGCCAGCGCAGCACGGGGCCGGACCAGCGCCGCCAGGGGGCGTTCGTTCCTGTCATCGGCCGGATTCGCGATAAACGAGTAAACTCCCGCCATTATCTCATTTGTACGCTCCTCCCCATGGCTTCTCCTCAATCCCCGTCCAAGATGAGCGCGCCGATCGACCTGGCGCGCGTGCGCGCGCTGTTCGCGCAGCCGGAGCGCATCGCCCCCTCGGATTTCCTGCGCCGCGAAATCGCCCAGCGCATGCACGAGCGCCTGCAGCTGGTGAAGATCGTCCCGAAACAGGTGCTGGACGCCGGCTGCGGCACGGGCGCCGACCTGGCCCTGCTGCAGAAAACCTACCCGGCCGCCCAGGTCCTGGGCCTGGACGCCGCCCCGGCCATGAGCGCCGCCGCCAGGGCGCCGGCGCCCAGCACCCGCTCGCTGAACCAGATGCTCAGCCGCTTCCTGCCCGCCAAGGCAGGCCTGGACATCCTGTGCGGCGACTTCGGCAACCTGCCCCTTGCTCCGAACTCGCTCGACCTGCTGTGGTCCAACCTGGCGCTGCACTGGCATCCGCTGCCGGACCGCGTGTTCGCCGAGTGGCGCCGTGTGCTGCGCGTCGACGGGCTGCTGATGTTCTCGAACTTCGGTCCGGACACCTTCCAGGAGCTGCGCACCGCCTTCGCCGTGCTGGACGACGCCCCGCATACGCTGCCTTTCGTGGACATGCACGATTTCGGCGACCAGCTGGTGGAAGCCGGCTTCTCGACGCCGGTGATGGACATGGAGCGCATCACCGTCACCTACGACACGGTGGAGGCGCTGCTGGCCGACGTGCGCGCACTGGGCGGCAACCCGCTCGACACGCGCCGCCGCGGCCTGGTGGGGCGCGCCGCCTGGCGCAAGCTCATGGACGCCTTCGAGGCGCAGCGCCGTCCGGACGGCAAGCTGGGACTCACTTTCGAAGTCATCTACGGCCATGCTTTTCTCCCCGCGCCGCGCGCCACGGCATCGGGGGAAGCGATCGTGCGTTTCCACCCGCCCAAACCGCGCTGATTCAGCATGCATGCCACAGTCCGCGGATGCCCCGATTTTCCTTGAATAAAAATTAGCAATTTCAGTATAATCAATCGCTATTTTTCTCTTTCGGACGAGAATAACGCTGAAAAAAGCAGCACTTCCGGGGGTTAAGTAGAACTGAATTGCAGCATCCGCAGAGACGCCGGACCCTGCCAGCAAGCCGCTGGACGGGATCGGCGTGATGGTTTCCACCATTCCGCAGCGCAATTTCGCGGGACGACCCGGCAGCCCTCTGCGACAACGTTCGGAGGCAGCGGCAGTTTGTTCTCGGAATTGCCGCCGTCTAAAAAATACATTTATTTTTTTGGGTGGTTGGGGACATATGACTTATGCATCGCGACTTGGGGCCATGCTGTTCGGCCTCGCTGTAACTGCCGGCATCCCTGCGTGGGCGGCACCGGAAATCACGGGCCGGCCGGTCGAGCACCAGATGAACATGCAGCTCCCCGTGACCGGCGTCGGCGCCGACATCTACTCCCTGCACAACCTGATGATGATCATTTGCCTGGTCATCTTCGTGGGCGTGTTCGGCGTCATGTTCTATTCGGTGTTCAAGCACCGCAAATCCCTGGGCCACAAGCCCGCCACCTTCCACGAATCGACCGCCGTCGAAATCGCCTGGACCATCGTTCCCTTCCTGATCGTCATCGGCATGGCCCTCCCGGCCACCAAGACCGTGGTGGCGCTGAAGGACACCTCGAATGCCGACATCACCATCAAGGCCACCGGCATGCAGTGGAAATGGGGCTACGACTACCTGAAGGGTGAAGGCGAGGGCATCTCCTTCCTGTCGAACCTGTCGACCCCGCGCGCCCAGATCGGCCTGCCGGGCGAAGCGCCCACCCAGGACAAGACCGAGAATTACCTGCTCGAAGTGGACAACGAGATGGTCGTTCCGGTGAACAAGAAGATCCGCATGGTCTTCACCGCCAACGACGTGATCCACGCCTGGACCATCCCGGCCTTCGCCATCAAGCAGGACGCGATTCCCGGCTTCGTGCGCGACGGCTGGTTCAAGGCCGAGAAGATCGGCGTCTACCGCGGCAACTGCGTCGAGCTGTGCGGCAAGGACCACGCCTTCATGCCGATCGTGGTGCGCGTCGTGACCGACGCCGAGTACACCGCCTGGGTCGACAAGAAGAAAAAGGACATGGCCGCCCTGGCGGACGATCCGAACAAGGTCTGGACCATCGATGAACTGAAGACCCGCGGCGAGCAGGTGTACAGCGCCAACTGCGTGGCCTGCCACCAGGCCAACGGCCAGGGCGTGCCGGGCGCGTTCGCGCCGCTGGTCGGCTCGGAGGTCGTGCTGGGCGCCAAGGGCCACCAGGTCGACGTCCTGCTGAACGGCCAGGATACGCCGAAGTTCCCGGCCGCGATGCCGGCATGGAAGCAGCTGTCGGATACCGAGATCGCTGCCGTGATCACCTACACCCGCAATGCCTGGACCAACAAGGCCGCGGAAAACATCGTACAACCGGCCGAAATCCTGGCCGCACGTAAGTAAGCAAGATCGCTTCAGGGATATCGAAATGACTACCAGCACTATCGATCACGCACACGATCACGGCCACGACCACGCTCACGACCATCCGCACGGTCTGCGCCGTTGGCTGTTCGCCACCAACCACAAGGACATCGGCACCCTCTACCTGTGGTTCTCCTTCATCATGCTGCTTTCGGGCGGCGTGCTGGCGCTGATGATCCGCACCGAGCTGTTCCAGCCCGGCCTGCAGTTCTTCCGTCCGGAGTTCTTCAACCAGCTGACCACCATGCACGGCCTGGTGATGGTGTTCGGCGCGATCATGCCGGCCTTCGTGGGCTTCGCCAACTGGATGCTGCCGCTGCAGGTGGGCGCCTCGGACATGGCCTTCGCGCGCATGAACAACTTCTCGTTCTGGCTGCTGCCGCCGGCCGCGATCCTGCTGGCCGCGTCCTTCCTGGCCCCGGGCGGCGCCACCGCCGCAGGCTGGACCCTGTATGCGCCGCTGTCGACCCAGATGGGCATCGGCATGGACATGGCGATCTTCGCGATGCACATCATGGGCGCCTCGTCGATCATGGGTTCGATCAACATCATCGTCACCATCCTGAACATGCGCGCTCCCGGCATGACCCTGATGAAGATGCCGATGTTCTGCTGGACCTGGCTGATCACCGCCTTCCTGCTGATCGCCGTCATGCCGGTGCTGGCAGGCGCGATCACCATGACCCTGACCGACCGCCACTTCGGCACCTCGTTCTTCAACGC